>CANPZQ010000025.1 GCA_947588775.1 uncultured Clostridia bacterium | reverse complement strand
CCCGTCCGCCGCGCTCCCTTTTACGAATCAGCCTTCCCCTCTGCTGATTCTCGCGGACTTCTCCTCGCAGGCCTTCGCCGCGTCGCGTATAATATCCCCGAACCCGCGCCCGTCGAGAACTTTAACCGCCTCAACGGTAGTCCCGCCCGGCGTGCAGATGTGTTCCTTCAGGGTTTTCGGGCTTTCATCGCCGGAAAGAACCATTTTCGCCGAGCCGAGCACCGTCTGTGCCGCGAAGGTCGTCGCCTGCTTTTCGGTCATGCCGCTTTGCTCGGCGTATTCTTTAAGCGCGTCGATGAACGCGTATACATAGGCCGGCCCCGAGCCGCTTACCGCCGTTACAACGTCGAAAAGCCCCTCGTCGAGGATTTCCGCGCGGCCGAAGCTTTCAAAAATCCCCTTGACCGCCGAAAGCTCCCCGCCGCCAACGCCCTTTCCATGGCAGATCGCGGACATTCCCTCTCCGACAAGTGCCGGAGTATTCGGCATAACGCGGATAATTTTATCCGTCCCGAAAAGCTCCGCGAGCGTTTCAATCCTCTTTCCCGCGCAGATTGAAACCAAAACCGCGCTTTTTGAAACCGCCCCGCGAAGCTCGCTTGAAAGCTCCTCAAGGTTTGACGGCTTCACCGCGATAATTACGCATTCCGCGCCCTTTACGGCGTCTTTTGCGTTCGCGGCAACGCAGAGCCCGAGCCTTTTTGCCGAGGCGGCGCAGCTCTCGCTTTTCTCGCAGACGGTCACGTCCTCCTTTTTAAGGCAGCCCGCTCCCACCGCGCCTTCGATAATTGCCGAGCCCATATGCCCGTATCCGATAATTGCCAGCTTCATACAGTAACCTCCTTAAAACGTCGGCGGCGGGGCGAACAGACCTATTCGGAGCCTGCGCCCTTCGGGGTTTCGCGGCTGCCGCAGCCTGCCGGAGCCGCGGTTCGCGCATTCGCGCGAACCCGCCCGCCCTGCGGGCGGGCGCGCCGCGCCTTCGGCGCGGCGGCGGCTCCTCCGCCCGGTCCCCATTCATCGCCCTCTCCGCCAATATCCACCTCCCATTTTACCACACCGCTTCCGCATAATCAAGATAAATCTGCCCTCGTGCAATATATAATCAAAAAAAGTGCTGCTAAGAGGTTGATTTTCGCTTGAAATTTTAGTATAATCTACTAAGACGAGCCCGAAAAAAGAAAATTAAAGCCACAGGAGGTATATTATGGAAATTTACAGGGATAAAACCAAGTCGTTCGAGGAACGCGCCCACGACCTTGTGTCGAAAATGACGCTTATGGAACGCTGCGAGCAGCTTAAATTCGGCGCGCCGGCGATTGAGCGGCTTTCGGTCGAGGCTTACAACTGGTGGAACGAGGGCCTTCACGGCGTTGCGAGAGCCGGCGTCGCGACCATGTTCCCGCAGGCAATCGGCCTTGCCGCGTCTTTTGACGACGAGCTTCTAAAGACCGTCGCCGAGGTTATCTCGATTGAATGCCGCGCGAAGTATAACGAATACTCGAAGCACGGCGACCGCGACATCTATAAGGGCCTTACCCTCTGGAGCCCGAATATCAATATCTTCCGAGACCCGCGCTGGGGACGCGGCCACGAAACCTACGGCGAGGACCCCTATCTTACGTCCCGCCTTGGCTGCGCGTTTGTAAAGGGGATTCAGGGCGACGGTAAATACTACCGCGCCGCCGCATGCGCGAAGCACTTCGCGGTTCATTCCGGCCCCGAGGCCTTAAGACATGAGTTCGACGCGGTCGCGAACCCCAAGGACATGGAGGAAACCTATCTTCCCGCTTTCGAGGCACTTGTTAAGGAAGCAAAGGTCGAATCGGTCATGGGCGCGTATAACCGCACCAACGGCGAGCCCTGCTGCGGCTCCGAATATCTCCACAAAAAGCTTGTGGAATGGGGCTTCGACGGCTACTTCGTTTCGGACTGCTGGGCGATTAAGGACTTCCACGAAAACCACCATGTCACCGCGACCGCCGAAGAATCCGTCGCTCTCGCGCTCAAAAACGGCTGCGACGTAAACTGCGGCTCTACATACATTCTCGTCTACAAGGCATATCAGGACGGCCTCATCACCGAGGAGGAAATCACCGCCGCCGCCGAGCACCTCATGCGCACCCGCATGCGCCTCGGAATGTTCGACGAAACCGAGTTCGACGGCTTGGGATACATGGACGTAGAAACCCGCGAGCACCTCGACGTAAGCTTAGAGGCCGCAAGAAACGCCTGCGTTCTTCTTTCAAACGACGGCATTCTGCCTCTTGACAAATCAAAAATCAACACTATAGGCGTTATCGGCCCGAACGCCCAGAGCCGGAAGGCCCTTATGGGCAACTACCACGGCACCGCTTCGCGCTATGTGACGATTTTGGAGGGAATTCAGGACGCTTTCGACGGAAGAGTTCTCTTCTCCGAGGGCTGCCACCTCTTCAGGGACAGAGTTGAGGGCCTCGGCCTTCCGGGCGACAGAATCGCGGAGGCCGTAATCGTCGCCGAGCATTCCGACGTAGTAGTCTTATGCGTCGGCCTCGACGAAACCCTTGAGGGAGAGCAGGGCGACGCTTCCAACACCGACGCTTCGGGCGACAAGCTCACTCTCGCGCTGCCCGAGCCCCAGAGGCTTTTGGTCAAAAAGGTTATGGAAGTCGGCAAGCCCACCGTTATAATCGTCGTAAGCGGCTCTTCCCTGAATGTCGAGGCTGAGCCGAACGCGCTTTTGCAGGCGTTCTATCCCGGCTCCGAGGGCGGCAAGGCCGTTGCGGAAATACTCTTCGGAAAGACCTCGCCCTCCGGCAAGCTCCCCGTCACATTCTATAAGGACGTTCACAAGCTCCCCGATTTCACCGACTATTCGATGCGTTACCGCACCTACCGCAACGAGCGCGAGGAGGACGACAACGTCCTGTTCCCGTTCGGCTACGGTCTGAGCTACGGCGACGTTCGGGTCATCGGAGCAAAGGCGAATGTCGCGGGCGACTGCGTAAAGGCGGTCGCGGAGCTTGAAAACAACGGCGCGGAAACCTCCGACGTTTTGGAGGTATACTTCAAATCCGCCTCCGCGGACGCCGTTCGCAACCATGCTCTTTGCGCGTTCAAAAAGGTTCATCTCAAAAAGGGCGAAAGAACCTCCGTCGAGCTTTCGATTCCGCTTAAGGATATTTCCGTCGTAAACGACGAGGGCGTAAGGTATCTTGACAAATCCGCGAAAACCGTCCTTTACTTCGGAACCTCACAGCCCGACAGCCTCAGTGAACGCCTCACCGGCAAGTGCTGCGTAAGCGCGGAGCTTTCGTTTTAAATTTTAACTTTACTCCAGAAAAATGGTGAAATTATGGATAAAAAGAAAGCTTTCGGCGAAAACCCGCTGACCCGCCTCGACTATCCCGACCCCGACGTTATCCGCGTGGGGGATACCTACTACATGTGCTCCACGACGATGTATTTCATGCCCGGCTGCGTGATTCTGCGCTCCTACGACCTTATAAACTGGGAATTTTGCTGCCACGTCTACGACAGGCTCGAGGACACCCCGCGCGAAAACCTCGACGGCGCAAACGCCTACGGCTGCGGAATGTGGGCTCCCTGCCTAAGATACCATAACGGCGTTTTCCACGTCATATTCATCGCGAACGACACGAAAAAAACCTACCACTACACCGCGACGAACATATGCGGCCCCTGGAAAAAGAGCTATATCGAGGGCTTTTACCACGACTCATCGGTGCTCTTTGACGGCGATAAGGCGTACATAATGTACGGAAACCGAGAAATTTGGCTCACCGAGCTTGAACCTGACCTCTCGGGGCCGAAAAAGGGCGGGCTTCATAAGCTTGTAATCAAGGACGGCCCGACGCCGCTCGGCTATGAGGGCTGCCACCTCTACAAAATCAACGGCCGCTATTACGCGTTCTTCATTCACTCCCTCCCGGACAGATGGCTTCGCGCCGAGGCTTGCTTTGTCGCCGATTCGATAGACGGCGAATGGCGCGGCGGCGATGTAATCGCCGAGGAATTCGAGCACACCTCCGGCGTTGCCCAAGGCGGAATCGTCGACGCCCCCGACGGGGACCGGTACGGCGTAATCTTCGCCGACAGGGGAGCCGTAGGGCGAATCCCGAACCTTGTTCCGATGAAGTTTGATGAAAGCGGCTTCCCGGTTTTCCAAAAGACCCCGAAGCGGCTTGAAACCGCCTCCACCCGCCCGGGATACGCCTATAAGCCGCTTTATGTGAGCGACGGTTTTTCCGAAAGCTCCTTAAACGGCGCGTGGGAATTCAACCACAACCCCGACCCCGCCCACTGGCGGCTCTGCGGGGGACTTGAAATCGACGCGCTCCCGGCTCCGACGTTTGAATACGCGAAAAATACCCTTACCCAGCGCGCGCTCTGGCCCGGGTGCTCCGCAGAAGTGACGGTCGACGGCTCAAAGCTTAAGGACGGCGGCTTTGCGGGAATCGCGGCGTTGCAGTACCGCTACGGCGCGCTCGGAATGGCAAGGCGCGGCGAAAAGCTGAGCGTTTTACTAAAGCTTCGCGACGACGGCGAGGAATATACCGCCGCCGAAACGGCCATCGACGGCGAAACCGCGCGGCTTAAAATTTCCTACAGCTTCGGCCCCGGCAGGGACTTTGCGGAATTTTACGTCCTCTCGGACGGCGAATGGAAACGCCTCGGCGGCGAGCATAAGATGACCTTCGACCTTCGGCATTTCACCGGCTGCCGCTTCGGCCTTTTCGGCTATTCGACCTCGGAAAGCCCTGCCGGCAGCGCGAAATTCACCGATTTTCGCTATAACGATGAAAATTAAAGATAAAGATACCATAGAAATACGGTTTCGCGCCCTCGCCGACCCGAAATACCGCGAATTTCATTGCGGGCTTATTCCGACGGTTCCCCCGGACAGCGTTTTAGGCGTAAGGGTTCCCGAAATCCGCCGGCTCGCAAAATCGCTCGACGAAAAAACCCGCCGCGAATTTCTCGATGGGCTTCCGCACCGCTTCTACGACGAAAACATGCTCCACGCCGCGATTTTATGCAATATCCGCGGCTTCTGCGAAGCGATGCGCGAAACCGAGCGGTTTTTGCCGTATGTCGACAACTGGGCCGTCTGCGACGCGCTGAACCCCGCCGGCTTTTCAAAGGACAAGACCGCGTTGCTGAATAAAATCCGCGAATGGCTTACTTCCTCGGATACCTACGCCGTCCGCTTCGGCCTCGGAATGCTTATGCGGCATTTTCTCGGCGGCGATTTCAGGCCGGAATACCTTGAGCTTGCCTCTCAGGTCAAATCCGACGAATACTACGTCAACATGATGCTCGCGTGGTACTTCGCGACCGCCCTTACGAAGCAGTGGGATTCGGCAGTTTTATTCATTGACGGCTGCCGCCTCGGCGCGTGGGTTCATAATAAGGCTATCCAAAAGGCATGCGAAAGCCGTCAAATCCCGCAGCCGCGAAAAGAATATCTCAAAACAAAACGTATCAAAGGGTAAACCGCCCTCCGATAAAAATCACCCGCAACCAAAAACCACCGACAAAACAGGAGGAACATTATGAAAAAATTAGGCTTCGGACTCATGCGCCTACCGACAATCGGCGGCGACTTCTCGAAAATCAACCTCGACCTCGTTCAGCCGATGGTCGACATGTTCATGGAGCACGGCTGCACCTACTTCGACACCGCCTACGTCTACCACGGCGGCTTCAGCGAGGTCGCTTTCCGCGAATGCGTCGTCAAGAAATATCCCCGCGACAGCTACACGATTACGACAAAGCTCCCGCTCTTCGGCAAGCCCGACCGCGCGGGAATGGAGAAAATTTTCGCGGAATCGATGGAACGCCTCGGGGTCGACTATCTCGACTACTACTGGCTCCACGCGATGGGCCGCGGAAACTATGAGCACGCCTTAAAGGTCGGCGCGTTCGACTACCTAAGAGAGCTTCGCGACGCCGGAAAAATCAGGCACATGGGCTTTTCCTTCCACGACAGCCCGGAGTGCCTCGACCAGATGCTCACCGAGCAGCCCGACGTTGAATTCGTCCAGCTCCAGCTCAACTACCTCGACTGGGAGGACGCGGGAGTTCAGGCGCGCCGCTGCTACGAGGTCGCGACCCGCCACGGCAAGCCCGTCATCGTTATGGAGCCCATCAAGGGCGGAAGCCTCGCAAATCCCCCTAAAAAAGCGGAAAAGCTGATGAAGGACTATAACCCCGACGCCTCCTGCGCAAGCTGGGCGGTTCGCTTCGCGGCCTCCCTGCCCAACGTAATGGTTGTTTTAAGCGGCATGTCCGAGCTCTGGCAGGTCGAGGACAACCTCAGCTATATGGACAACTTCGTCCCGCTCACCGACGGCGAGAAAGCGGTTTTGGAGAAGGCCGCCGAGGAAATCAAGTTCGCGATTCCCTGCACCGCCTGCCGCTACTGCACCGACGGCTGCCCGATGTCAATCAACATTCCCGAAGTTTTCGCGCTTTATAACAACATGAAACGCGACCTTCGCAAGAAAGGGGAGGCGAAGGAGAAATTTGCCGAGCTTATAAAGACCTCGGGTTCTCCCGACAGCTGCATCGGCTGCGAGCAGTGCGTAAACGCCTGCCCTCAGCACCTTGAAATCCCGAAGCTTCTGGCCGAATGCTCGGCCGACCTCTCATGAGCGGCAAAATCATGCTTTCCTCGCCCGCGCCCACGGGCGAGGAGGCGTTTAAGGGCGGCTGGAACGAGGCCCTGCCAATCGGAAACGGCTCGATGGGCGCGATGGTTTACGGCGGGGTTTCCCGCGAAATAATGCAGCTCAACGAGGACACCGTCTGGGTCGGTTCCGGCGGAAGAAACAGGGTAAACCCCAAGGCCAAGGGCAGCTGGCGGCGCGTCCGCGAGCTTCTTTTGGAGGGCAGAATAAAGGAGGCTGAGGAGCTCTGCGCCTCCGACCTCTACGCGATTCCCGACCAGCAGCGTTATTACGACACCTGCGGCCACGTCGCGTTTTCCTTCCCGTTCGGGGAATATTCCGGCTACCGCCGCGAGCTTGACCTCGATAACGCAGTCTGCCGGGTAAGCTTTGTTTCGGGCGGAAGCGAAATTTCCCGCGAATATTTCGCAAGCTTCCCCGACAAGGTTATCGTAATGAGGCAAAAAAGCGACGGAGCGCGTTTCGGCTGCAAAATCGACATATCCGAGCGCGACAACCCCGAATATTCCCTCGACGTCGGCGAAATCGGCCCATACGTCACTGTTAAGGAGCCGGAGGGCGGCTGCCGCTACGGCGTAATGCTTTCATGCGAAAGCGACGGCTGCGTAATCTGCTCCGAAACCGGCGCGGAGGTATTCGACGCGACCGAGATGACCGTTTATATCGCGATTCGCAGCGACTTTTTCGGCGACGACCCAATCAAATGGTGCGAAAACGCGCTTTCCGCGGCCGCCGGCCTCGGCTTCGATGCGGTCAAATCCCGCCATGTCGAGGACTACCGCTCCCTCTACGGCAGGGTGGAGCTTAAGCTTGACGGCGACGGCAGCGACAGCCTTCCCGTAAACGAACGCCTTAAAACCCACCCCGACGACCCCGCGCTTGCGGAGCTTTACTTCAATTTCGGGCGGTATCTGCTGATTTCGTCGTCCCGCCCCGGAACCCGCCCCGCGAATCTTCAGGGTATCTGGAACAAGGACCACAACCCCGCTTGGGGCTCGAAGTACACCATCAACATAAACGCCGAGATGAACTACTGGCCCGCGTGCGTCTGCGACCTCGCCGAGTGCGAGATGCCGCTCTTTGAGCATTTAAAAACGATGCTCCCGTACGGACAAAAGGTCGCTCGGGACATGTACGGCCTTGAGGGCTTTTGCGCCCATCACAACACCGACATATTCGGCGACTGCGCGCCGCAGGACATGTGGATGCCCGCGACGGTTTGGCCGATGGGCGCGGCATGGCTATGCACCCACATAAAAACCCACTACGAATTCACCGGCGACGAGGCGTTTTTGCGCGAATACATCGGCATTTTAAAGGAAGCCTGCCGCTTCTTCACGGGCTATCTTTTCGAGCGAAACGGCCGGCTCATAACCGGCCCGTCGACCTCGCCCGAGAACATCTATATTCACCCCTCCGGCGAAAGCGGTTCGCTCTGCGTCGGCCCGACGATGGATTCGATGATAATCCGCGAAATTTTCGAGAGCTGCCTTGAATATTCCCACCTTTTGGGCGAATGGGACGGGCTCTGCGACGAAATTTCCGCGATGCTCCCGAAGCTCCCGAAGCCGACGGTCGGCAAGCACGGCCAGATAATGGAGTGGTCGGAGGACTACGACGAGGCGGAGCCGGGCCATCGGCACATCTCGCACCTCTGGGGCCTCTACCCGTCCGACCAGCTCTCGTTCGAGCGTACGCCCGGCTTGATGGGTGCGGCGCGCGTAACTCTCGAGCGGCGGCTTGCGAACGGCGGCGGCCACACCGGCTGGTCGCGCGCGTGGATAATAAACATGTGGGCGCGGCTCCGCGACGGCGAAAAGGTCGGCGAGAACGTCGAAGCCCTTCTCGGAAGGTCGACATACCCCAACTTTTTCGACATGCACCCGCCATTTCAGATTGACGGAAACTTCGGCGGCGCGGCCGGAATCGCGGAGGCTATTTTGCAAAGTCAGGGCGGCGTGATAAAGCTTCTGCCCGCGCTCCCTCCGAAGTGGCAAAGCGGAAAAGCCTCGGGACTGAAAGCCCGCGGCGGAGTAACGGTAAGCGTCGAATGGGACGGCGGAAAGCTTAAAAAAGCAGTTTTAACGCCATCAACCGACAAACCGATAAAGCTTGAAAACCCGCATGAATACAAGGTTTTCGGCGACTGCTGCACCGCAAAACGGATAAATGATAAAATTATCGAAATAACCTGCGCTCCCGGCGCAAAAATCACAATCGAGGCATAAAAACTCCGCCTGTTCCACGCGAGCAGGCGGAAATTTTTATAAATATTTTTGATATTTTTCCCACCCGAAGCCGATGTTTTCGGGCCGATGCGCGTCGCTTCCGAACACAAGCTTCCCGCCGCGATTTTTGATGTATTCTAATATCTCGTCAGAGGGATATGCCTTGTCGATATACCCGCGCGAAATCCCGCCGGTGTTAATTTCAAACGCGCAGCCATGTTCCAAAAGCGCGTCAGCAGCGGTTTTCCATGCGTTTCTGTACCTTGAATCTGAAGCGTCGAACGGTATATATTTCATAAACTTCTTAATCAAATCAAAATGCCCGACGATGTCGACCTTAATTTCGGCGAGCCGCGAAACATTTTTAAAGTAGTCCTCGGCGCATGCATAGAAATCGCCGCCGTAGAATTTATCAATCAACTCCTTAAGTATCTCCGGCGTTTCGTCAACGGAAAAATACCTGCCGCCCTGTTTAATATAGTGAACCGATCCGATTGCAAAATCGAACCCGTCGGTCGGGGCAGGGGAGCAGAGGTCCTGTTCAATGCCACATAATATATCAATTCTATCCGTGTATGTATTTTTAAGTCTTTCAACTTCCTTAACGAATTCCGGATACCTTTCAAGCGGCATACATGCGCTGTCAAAAGGCACATACGAGTGAGCGACAATTCCGAGCCGTTCAACTCCACACTCAATAGCCGCCTTAACGCACATCTCAGGATTAGTCAATCCATCGCAAAAATTTGTGTGGACATGCAGGTCCGTCATACCATTTTCTCCTGCTTGACCTTGTGGTCGATAACGTGCCTTGACGCGAGTTCCTCGCGAATTTCATCAGGAGAAATCCCCATCTCAACCATCACGACCATCACATGATACATCAAATCCGCGACTTCATAAACAGTTTCGCGCCTATCACCGCCCTTCGCCGCAATAACTACCTCAGTGCATTCCTCACCGATTTTTTTTAAAATTTTGTCAATACCTTTTTCAAAAAGGTAGCTTGTGTACGACCCTTCAGGCAGCTTTTCTTTCCTCTCCAACAGCAAATTATATAACCCATCAACGCTAAATTTTTCCGAGGATTCATCAATTTTCAAAATTTCGTTTGTAAAGCAAGAATCCGTCCCAAGATGGCACGCCGGCCCGTCCTTGTCAACCTTTATAAGCAAAGCATCCCCGTCGCAATCAGCAGTAATCGAACGAATGTGCTGGTAATTCCCGCTTGTTTCGCCCTTGAGCCAAAGCTCCTGCCTCGACCTGCTCCAAAAACAAGTCAGCTTTTTCTCAATCGAAATCTCCAGACTTTCTCGGTTCATATAAGCAAGCGTAAGAACGTTACCTGACTTTTCATCAAAAATAATAGCCGGAATCAGCCCATCCTTATCAAATTTAAGCTCATCAATAGTCATACAGCTTCTCCTTTAACACATTCTCACAGGTATCCCGTTCTTGTGCAGCAATTTCTTCAACTCATTTATCGAAACTTCCTTATAGTGGAAAATCGAAGCAGCCAATCCAGCATCGGCGTTCGGTACATTCTTAAAAAGTTCAACAAAATCCTCAGCCGACCCGGCACCTCCGGATGCGACCACCGGAACATCGACCGTACCGCAAACATCGTTAAGCATCTGAATGTCAAAACCACCCTTAACCCCGTCCGTGTCAATCGAATTCAACACAACTTCACCGGCACCTTCGTTAACACAGCATTTAATCCACTCAATTGCATTTTTGCCAGTATCAATCCGCCCGCCGTGGCTGTAAACCCTGTACTCGCCGCCCTGCCTTTTAATGTCGGCCGAAATAACCACGCACTGGCTTCCGTAGCGGCTTGCAGCCTGTCTGATAAGTCCCTCATCGGCAATCGCGCCGCTGTTCACGCTGACCTTATCTGCCCCGCATTTGAGAACCCTGTCGAAGTCGTCAATTGTTGAAATTCCACCTCCGACCGTCAGCGGAATGAAAACTTTTTGCGCAACTTTCTTAAGTATATCAACAAATAATTTTCTTCCGTCTACAGACGCCGCAATGTCATAAAAAACAAGCTCGTCCGCTCCTGCGTCAGAATAAAATTCCGCAAGCTCGACCGGGTCAGCAATTTCCTTGTTACCCAAAAAATTAACGCCCTTAGTAACTTTTCCGTTCATCACATCGAGGCAGGGGATAATTCTCTTTTTGAGCATACATTCCTCCAAATAAAATTACAAATCTATCTATTGATATATACTCATTCAGAAAGCTTAATCGCATCTTCTAAACTAATTTTATTCTCATAATATGCCTTACCAATTATGGCTCCGTCGACCCCGGCTTCCTTAAGTGTTTTTATTTCATTAAGCGTTGTCACCCCGCCCGATGCAATAATTTCCATTGAAAAATCATTTTTTAACATTTTATAAAGCTCTATATTAGCCCCTTTAAGTTCACCGTCGCGGCTAATATCGGTGCAAATCATGGTTTTAACGCCCAAATCCTGCATCTTTTTTGCAAATTCATTTAAGGATATGTTTGACTCACTTAGCCAACCTTTTATTGCAATAAATCCTTTTTTTATATCTGCTCCAACAGCAATATGATTATCAAATTGATTTATTGCTTCTTTCAAAAAATTTACATTTTCCACTGCAGCAGTTCCGAGAATAACTCTTGATGCCCCCATCGACAATATCTTTTCAATGGTTTGTAAATTCCGAATTCCCCCGCCTACTTCGCAAAATAATCCCGGAACCGATAATATTTTTGATAAAGAATCTAAATTTTTAGTGTAGCCATCTTTTGCACCCTCAAGGTCAACAATGTGGATAAATTTTGTCCCTTTATTTTTAAAATCAATCGCAATTTCAACCGGATTTTCGCTGTAAACCGTCATTTCGTTATAGTCGCCTTTTCTGAGTCTTACAGCCTTTCCGTCAAACAAATCAATTGCAGGAAATATTTTCATATATCACATCTCACAAAAGTTTTTAAGTATTTTCAGCCCTATTTTTCCGCTTTTTTCGGGGTGAAACTGACATCCCATAACAGTATCTTTTGCAACTGCTGCAGTAAACTTTTCATAATAATCAGTTGTTGCAATTACATTTTTAGACATAATTCCGTAAAATGAGTGAACAAAATAAACGTCGGAATTTTGATTTATTTCATTAAACAAAGCATGATTATAAAAACTAATTTCATTCCACCCAATATGAGGGATTTTTGCTTCCCTTGGCAGAATTTCTTTAAGCGGTCTAACTTCTCCTTCAATCAAACCGAGGCCGTCATGCTCGCCAAATTCATAACTTTTATTAAATAACAACTGCATCCCCAAACAAATGCCAAGAATTGGTTTTCCTTTTTTAGCTTCATTTAATATTTCATCAAAAAGTCCGGTTTTATGAAGTTTATCTACCGCGTCACCAAAAGCTCCGACACCCGGTAAAATTAGTTTACTTACATCTTTTAATTCACTCGGCCTCGAGCAAATTTTAGAATCAATGCCAATTTTCGAAAGCGATGAACAGAGCGAAAAAAGGTTCCCGACGCCGTAGTCGACAATCCCGAGCATCACAACGCCCCCTTGGTCGAGGGAATCGCATCTGAAAATCGCGGGTCAGGCTCGGTTGCAGCGCGCATCGCCCTTGCGAAAGACTTAAAAGCCGCTTCAATGATGTGATGCGAGTTTTTACCCGAAATTTGCTGCATATTTAGGGTAAGTTTGGCTTCACGCGTTAATGCACTGAAAAATTCTTCGACAAGCTCAGTATCAAAATTGCCAACTTTTTGTGAAGGAATCTCAAGCCCAAAAACCAAAAAACTCCTGCCGGAGATGTCGACCGCCGTCTGAACGAGTGCCTCGTCCATCGGAATCAGCGCGTTGCCATACCGTCTGATGCCGCGTTTTTTGCCGAGAGCCTCACAAATCGCCTGGCCGAGAACAATTCCGACGTCCTCGACAGAGTGATGATAATCAACGTCGATGTCGCCGCGGCAAGTGAGATTCAGGTCATAACCGGAATGCTTTGAAAAGAGCGTAAGCATGTGATTAAAAAATCCGATGCCGGTATCAATTGTGCTTTGCCCGGTTCCGTCAAGATTGATATATAATGATATTTTAGTTTCGTTAGTTTCGCGATTTATTTGTGAAGTTCGCATTTTATCCTCCGCATTTAATTATGTTGCTAAGATTATTTATAAGCTGTTCCATTTGCTTTTCAGTACCAATTGTTATGCGCAAAAATTGACTGATTCTGTCTTTATCAAAATGCCTGACAAGTATCCCACGATTCTTTAATTCGCTATATAAAACTTTGCCGTCGATACCATCATATGAAGCAAAAATAAAATTAGTTTTTGACGGAATTACGGTAAAACCAAGCTTTTTTAAGGCATTTTCGGTTTTCTCTCTTGTCGAAATAATCTTTAAACAGTTAGCTTTTGTATACTCCTCATCTTCAAGCGCGCCCATCGCCGCCGCCATGTTAATCATAGAAATGTTATATGGGTTTGTTGAGTAAATTATTCTATATATATCATTGATTATATCCGGAGCTGCAAACATAAATCCAACTCTTGCGCCCGCCAGTGAGCGTGATTTTGAGAAAGTTTGCACAACAATTAAGTTTTGATGTTCCCTCAGAATATTTACTGCACTATCAGAGCCAAAATCAACATATGCTTCATCAACTACAATAATATTCTCGGGGTTGGAATCGGCAATTTCTTCAATATCATTAAGCGAAATTGCAAGCCCGGTCGGCGCGTTCGGATTCGCAATAAAAATGTTCCGATGAATGCCCATGTAGTCCGTCGGGTTGAGCGAAAAGTCGCTTTTTAAAGGAATAATGTCGTACGGAACGCCGTTCAACTCCGCAAAAACCGAGTAAAACCCGTAGGTGATGTCGGCGAATGCGGCAGGGGAGTCGAGCGAGCAAAAAGCCTTAAAAATGAAGTTCAAAGCTTCGTCGGAGCCGTTCGTGACGGCCACTTCCGCTTCGGTCAAGCCAAACTTTTCAGCTAACATTTTTCTCAGCGGGCCACCGTCGAGTGGCGGGTAAAGCCGCAAATTTTCCGCTGCACGCGCTGCTGCCGCAATCGCCTTCGGCGACGGCGGGAATGGCGATTCGTTCGTGTTCAGCTTGATATATTTGCGGTCGGACGGTTGCTCGCCCGGCACATATGGAGCCAAATTTTCCAAATCATTACGTAAAAATCGCGACATTATTTCACCACACAAACTATAAATTTGATATTAAATTTTCTTAATACATACAACAAAAAGACCAATTTTTTAAATCATTGAGAAAATATAGCAAGACAAATAAACATACAAGCTATTAAGTTTTATTATCAATTCTGATTATTGCACTTCTTGCATGAGCCCCGAATCCCTCTTTTTCAGCAAAAGCCGCAACTTTTTCAGCAACATCGGCGAATGCCTCATCAGTAAAGTAAGTAAACTGAGATTTTTTCACGAAATCGTCGACTGAAAGCGGGCTTGAAAATCGCGCCGTTCCGCTTGTCGGTAGCGTATGATTCGGTCCTGCAATGTAATCTCCAAGCGGCTCGGGACAGCTGTTCCCAAGGAAAATCGAACCTGCATTTTTAATCTCACTAAGCAAATCAAACGGCCTTTCGGTGCATATTTCAAGGTGCTCTGGAGCAATTTCGTTTGCAATTTTCACGGCCTCGGAAATGCTCTTTACAACAATAATTTTCCCGTTATTTTCGATTGAAGCACGCGCGATTTCCTCACGAGATAAACTGCTAAGCTGAATTTCAATTTCCTTAGCTGTTTCAGTAGCAATTTCTTCTGAATCCGTTATCAAAACAGCGGTTGCAAGCTTGTCGTGTTCGGCCTGCGAGAGCATATCGGCGGCCAAAAATCGCGGGTTTGCTGTTCTGTCGGCAATCACCAAAATCTCGCTCGGCCCGGCAATCATGTCGATAGCGACCTGTCCGAAAACCTGCCGTTTTGCCTCGGCAACATACCGGTTTCCCGGCCCTACGATTTTGTCGACGCGCGGCACTGTTTCCGTGCCGTAGGCGAGTGCTGCGACTGCCTGGGCACCGCCAATTTTGAAAATTCTGGTAACTCCCGCAACTTTAGCAGCGCACAAAATCTCCGGCATGATGCTTCCGTCGGGGTTGCAGGGCGTGACCATGACGATTTCAGCGCAGCCCGCAAGCTTCGCGGGGACGGCGTTCATTAATACGGTTGACGGATAAGCCGCCGTGCCGCCAGGAACATAAATGCCAACCTTTTCCAATGGCATGACTTTCTGCCCCATTACAACGCCGGGTTTGTTTGAAACAATAAATCCGCTTCTTAACTGATTTTTGTGAAATTCGTGGATATTCTCTGCTGCCTCTTTGATTATTTCTAAGAATGAAGGTTCAACTTCATTAACCGCTTCCTCGATTTCCTTATCGCTTACTTCAAGCGTCGAAAGCTTAGCTTTGTCAAATTTTTCGGTATATTCAAACAATGCTTTATCGCCGTTTTTCTGCACATTATCAATAATCTCGCGCACGGTATCGGCAACGTCGCCGGTATTAACAGCCCTTTCAAAAAGCTTTTCCGGGGGAGTATATGCGGCTCTCAAAATTTTAATCATAATTGATTTATTCTCCTTTTATAGCAGAGATTTGTTTCTTAATTTCATTTATCTTTTCACGCTTGAAGCGGTAGCTCGCCTTGTTTGCGATTAACCTCGCGGAAACTTCAAACAGCGTCGATTTCACTTCAAGATTGTTTTGGCGCAGCGTCGCGCCGGTTTCCACGATGTCAACAATCACGTCGGAAAGCCCGAGAATCGGCGCAAGCTCAATTGACCCGTTTAACTTAATTATTTCGATGTCGCGCCCGAGCTGCGAGTAATATTTCTTAGCAACGTTAGCAAATTTTGTCGCGACTTTCAGCGTTTTTTCGCGTTCGTCGGTAAATTCCTTCGGGGCCGCGACAGCCATTTTGCACCTTCCGAGGCCTACGTCCAAAAGCTCATAGACGTCAGGTTGATATTCAAGTAAAATATCTTTTCCCGCAACCCCGATGTCTGCCGCGCCCTTTTCAACGTAAATCGCAACGTCGGAGGGCTTGACCCAAAAGTAGCGAACGTCCGCCTCCGGGTTCTCGAAAGTCAGCCTTCGCCCGGGGTTTTCAATCTCTGGACAGCGGTACCCCGCAGCGGCGAACAGCTCGTAAACGCTGTCACCGAGCCGTCCTTTGGGCAGGGCAACGTTAATTAAGTCACTCAACCTGAAGCACCCCGCCTTCGGTAATCATATAAACCTTTTTAAATCGCTTCCCATGCGGCTTTAAACGCATCGCGCAGACGGTTTCACCGTTTCTTGAAAGCATTTTTTTATACTCAAAAACAGTCCTTGCCGACGCTTTTTCAGGATAGAGGAGCAATATATCTGCGCCGCCGTCCGCTCCGTCATTAAAGAGGGGCTCGAGCGCGTCAAGGTAAAGCGCGAAACCGATTGCACGCGCGGGCTTCCGAAGCTTTTTCATCAGCCCGTCGTACTGTCCGCCGCTCAGAACGCCGGTCGGCACGCCGTCGACGTAGCCCTTGAAAAAAATTCCGCTGTAGTATCTGAGGTCGCCGACGGTTGAAAAATCGACCCTGACGGTCCTCGGGAACTCGCCGCCGAGAAAGTCGCATGTTTCTGAGAATAAATCAATACTTTCTTTTTCGGCAAGCCCGTCCAAGACTTCTTTTAATTCTTTTGACGCCTCTGCGGCCGGCAAATCTATAGCGGCAAGCCTGAGAATTTTCTCCGAGAATTTTTCCGGAATTTCCTGTTTTTCAAGATATTTTTCAAGCTCCCCGAAGTTTTTTTCTCCCGTAAGGCGAAAAACCTCGCTTTGTGATGCATCCTGAAGCCCTGCGTTTCTCAGCGCATCTCTGAAAATCCCGAGGTGCGAAACCGCAAGCTCGCAGTTTTCCGAGATTGTTTCAAGGCTTTCGGCGGCAAGTGCCAGCACCTCGCAAACGGAGTATTCATCAATTTCGCCGATGCACTCAAGCCCCGCCTGCGCGATTTCGCGAAAGCTCAGCCCGGCGGCGCGATAGACGTTTTCATGGTAATAGAGCTTCTCGATGCCCTCGGTCGGGCAGTTTTTAACGATGGAAAGCGTTACGTCGGGCTTCAACGCCATCAGCCGGCCGTCGAGGTCGGTGAAGGTAAGCACGTTTTCCGACACCAAAAAGTCCTTATTTTGCGCGTAAAGGTCGTATTCCTCGAATTTCGACATCCGGTACCGCCGATACCCTGCACGCTCAAAAACGCCTCTGAGGCGGCGGTTCAGCTCGCTTTGTGAAAATTCCATTTTGCTCCTGCTTTCGTTTTGTTACATGTATTTTATCATAGTAGCAGACTAAAGTCAAGCATTATTTTCAATGTTCCGAAAATTTTGTAGATTTAAACAAAATAATTTATCAGCCCCGCGCGCCATCTCACCTATCAGCCAAAATCTTTCAGCGCGCGAAACCATTTTTTTGCCCTATTTTTTTGATTCATAGCGTAGTTTCCCGCCCCGTTGCAGTCCTTGTCCCTTAATTATTGGGAAAAATACTGCCCCGGGGCGGCGAATTTTACTTAAAGTACTCAACTGCGGCCCTGAACATGCCGATGTCGTAGTTTCCGGGGACGTTTTTATAGAGCCCCGCGCCGATTCTCTCGGAATGCCCCATCTTTCCGAAAACTCTGCCGTCCGGAGAGGTTATGCCCTCGATGGCGCAGCTTGAGTTGTTCGGGTTGAAGCGGATGTCCGAGGTCGCGTTGCCGTCGAGGTCGACATACTGTGTGGCGACCTGACCGTTTTCAATAAGCTTTTTAATCATCTCGTCGCTCGCGAGGAACCTTCCCTCGCCGTGCGAAATCGGGACGTTGATAATATCGCCGACGTTGACGTTTCTAAGCCATGGCGACATATTCGAGGCTATTCTCGTCCTGACGATTCGCGACTGGTGCCGCGAGATTGTGTTGAACGTGAGCGTCGGGAAGGACGGGTCAGCGTCGAGAATTTCGCCGTATGTCACAAGCCCGAGCTTGATGAGTGCCTGGAAGCCGTTGCAGATGCCGCAGATAAGCCCGTCGCGTTTGTTAAGAAGGTTCATTACCTCTTCGCGGATTGCGCGGTTTCTGAAGAAGGCGCAGATAAACTTCGCGGAGCCGTCCGGTTCGTCGCCGCCCGAGAAACCGCCCGGAATGAATATCATCTGCGCGGTTTTAAGCTCTTCGGCAAATTTTTCCACGCTCTCGGAAATCCCCGCAGCCGACAGGTTGTTGATAACCGTGACGACCGGTTCCGCGCCCGCGTCGCGCATCGCCTTCGCGCTGTCGTATTCGCAGTTCGTCCCCGGGAACGCCGGAATCAGCACCTTCGGCTTCGCGGTTTTGACGGCGGGGGAGGCGGATTTTCTTCCGTCAAAGCTTATATTCACGGGCTTTTCGCCGCCCTGTTCGATGTTGCAGCTGTAAACGCCCTCGAGCCTGTCCTCGTATTTATTTAAGAGTTCGTCAAGGCTGATTTCCTCGCCCTTGTATGCGATTTTTCCGCTTTCATTTGTGAAACCGACGGTTTTTCCGACGTCGCAGCCGCTTTCAAACTCCAAAATGAACGCGCCGCATTTCAGCTCAAACAGCTCGTCGAGCGAAATCCCCCCGTCGAACTCAAAGCCGACGCCGTTGCCGATTGCCATTTTTAGGACGGCTTCCGCAACGCCGCCGATGCAGGGCGTATACGCCGCGACGGCCTTTTTGCTTCTCAGAAGCCCGGTCACTTCGGAATAAACCGCCATGAGCGAGGAAGTAACGGGCAGCCCGTTTTCGTCATATTCCGGTTCAATCAGCGCGACGCGGTGGCCCGCCGCCTTGAATTCCGGAGATACAACGTCGCCGGTTTTTCCGGTTGTGACGGCGAAGGAAACGAGCGTCGGCGGAACGTCGAGGTTCTCAAAGCTTCCGCTCATCGAATCCTTGCCGCCGATGGCCCCGATTCCGAGCTCAAGCTGCGCCTTAAAAGCTCCCAAAAGGGCGGCGAGCGGCTTTCCCCAACGCTTCGGGTCGCGGCCGGGGTGCTCGAAATACTCCTGGAATGTTAAATAAACGTCGTTAAATTCCGCACCCGTCGCAATCAGCTTTGAAACCGACTCGACAACCGCCGAATACGCGCCGTGATAGGGGCTCTGCTCGGTGAGATAGGGGTTGTAGCCCCAAGCCATAAAGGAGCAGTCGTCGGTGTGTTTTTTCTCGACGGAAATCTTCTGCACCATCGCCTGAATCGGCGTGAGCTGATTTTTTCCGCCGAACGGCATCAAAACGGTTCCCGCGCCGATGGT
>CANPZQ010000024.1 GCA_947588775.1 uncultured Clostridia bacterium | reverse complement strand
CCCATTTCAAGCCAGTGCGCCCAGTAGTCGCCCATGTGGTAGCCGCAGAACGGGAGCATAGCCATCGGGTCGCGGCGCACAACTCCTACCGCGCCTGTAGCGGCGGCAGTTGTTTCGGAGGCCATTATCGAGCCGACAAATGTGCCGTGCTGCCAGTTGAAGGACTGATATACGAGCGGAGCGGTCTTTGCGCGGCGGCCGCCGAAGATGATTGCGGAAATCGGAACGCCCTGCGGGTTGTTGAATTCGGGGGAGATGCAGGGGCAGTTCTCCGCGGGAGCGGTAAATCTCGAATTCGGGTGGGCGAGCTTGTTGCCGGCGGCGACATATTCGGGGCCGTTGACCTTTTCACCCTTCCACTCGGTCGCGTTTACGGGAGGATTCTTGTCGAGCTTCTCCCACCAGACCGTCATGTCGTCGTTGTTGATGGCGACGTTGGTGAAGATAGTATTTCTTCTCGTCGAAGCGAGGGCGTTATAGTTGGATTTCTCGTTTGTGCCGGGTGCAACGCCGAAGAAGCCGTTCTCGGGGTTGATGGCGTAAAGCCTTCCGTCGGGGCCGGGCTTTAGCCATGCGATGTCGTCGCCGACCGTCCATACCTTATAGCCGCGCTTTGTATATCCCTCCGGGGGGATTAACATTGCGAGGTTGGTTTTTCCGCATGCCGACGGGAACGCGGCGGTTACATATCTTATCTCGCCGTCCGGCTTCTGGATTCCGAGAATGAGCATATGCTCGGCCATCCAGCCTTCGTTTTTGCCCTGATAGGAGGCGATTCTTAAGGCGAAGCACTTCTTGCCCAAAAGGACGTTTCCGCCGTAGGCAGAGTTAATCGACCAGATAGTGTTGTCCTCGGGGAACTGGACGATATAACGCTTCTCGGGGTCGATGTCGGCCTTCGAGTGAAGTCCCCTTACGAAGTCGTCGGAGGTATCGCCGAGGTTCTTGAACGCGTCCGCGCCCATTCGGGTCATTATCGCCATGTTCAGAACGACGTAAATCGAATCCGTTACCTCAACGCCGACCTTTGCGAGCGGCGAGCCGATGGGTCCCATCGAATAGGGAATGATGTACATTGTTCTGCCCTTCATAACGCCGTCGTACATCGGGGTGAGCTTCGCGTACATCTCCTTCGGGTCGCACCAGTTGTTCGTCGGGCCCGCGTCCTCCTTTTTGCGGGAGCAGATAAAGGTTCTGTCCTCGACGCGAGCGACGTCGTTCGGGAGCGTGCGGTGATAGAGGCAGCCGGGGAGCTTTTCCTCGTTTAGCTTAATCATCTCGCCGGTCGAAATAGCCTCGGCGCGAAGGCCGTCAAGCTGTTCCTTCGAGCCGTCTATCCAGACGACTTCGGAAGGCTTGCAGAGGGCAATCATTTCGTCGACCCACTTGTTGACATTGGGATTTTTCGTCAAAGTTGCCATAAAATTACTCTCCTTTTTATATATTGTGCAATGGTAACATGTCAGGGGGAAAGGCTTTTTCTTCCGAAATCGGAAAATCCAACTTTTCCTCAGATACTATTTTATATTCGATTTGTCAAGATGTCAATACCCGCGCGAAATTTTTCACCGAATTTTCAAGGTTCTCAAAATTTAAGCAGCCCTGTCTGACAATTTATAGGAAAAACCTCTTGTCGAGCGAGGTTCTCAGGGGCTTGCAGGCGGCAATCGCTATAAGGAGAAGCCCGATTAGCGAACATGCGACGAGGGGATATACCGACCAAAAGACAAATTTAAGGCCGAAGGTTATGCAGATAAACATCTCAATAAGCATTCCGAAGCCGCCGAGGGCGATGAACGCCCCGCCGAATACATAGAGCCTCCCGCGGCGGAGATACTTCGTAAGCGCGACCACCGTTATAAGTATCAGGGAGGCTATGCCCGAAACGGGGAACGCGAGCGAGAGGAACCAATGTCCGTGGGTATTTAAACATATGTACAAAAGAAAAAGTATCGTAAGAGCGCAGTCTATCGGGATAAATACGACGGGATTCGGCCGTCGGAACCAAAACGGCAGCACGAACATCGCGTATCCCAAAACAAGCCCGCCGACGACGTATCCCGACCAGACTACGGCTGAATTAAGGCGCAAATCTATCAGGAGCGTTATTATAACGGGTATAAGGAATATAACCGTAAGGACAAAGAGCGCGCCCGCGCGGTTGAATTTTTTTACCGGGACCGCGAATTCGGGATAGGGCTTTTCGCCGTCCGGCGCGGGAATATCGGGGTGGAACACCACCGTCTTGCAAAGAGGACATGTTTTTTCGGAGGATTTAAGCTCAACTCCGCAGTTTACACAGTACATATATATTCACTCTCCCTTCGTTTCTCTCGAATTGCTCTCTACCGTTACATGGAACCCTTGGCGAACAAGGTTTCGGAAGAACTCCCGCTCGAGCTCGGGGCTCTCGGAGCGGCGTATGAAATTGATTCTAAGGTCGTCGCCGTAGGAGCAGACTGCGCAGTTATGGGGCGCGCGCGCCTGCGGGCCGATTATGAAATCAAATCTGTCGACTATCTTCGCCAGCTCGTCGGGAAGCTCGATTTTCCCGAGGTTAGATACCGTTATACAGCCCTGCGCCTCCCCTACCCTGTCGAACACGGCTTTCATCACTATGTTCTTTATAAAGAGCGGAACGAGGCGTATAGCAAGGCTGTTTTCGGCCTTGACATTGGTGGTGAACGCCGCCTGCATATTCTTCGGGGTAACGCCGAGGCGAAGCTGTCTGTCGACGATTCCGAGGATTTCATCGAAGCTGTAGTCCCCCATTCTCGGGTCTACGCCGACGTTTACAACCATCACGAAGTTTCGCATAGTACGGCTCCCGAAGAGCCGTCTAAGGTCGACGGGTATCTGGATTTTCACCGGCCGCCGCTTTTCGAGCCGCCTCACCTTTCTTTTCTGAAGCGTAATTAGCGACGTTATCATCACCGAGGCGAGATATGCGGTAAGGGTAACTCCCCTCTCGCGGCAGCGCGGCAGAAGCTCGCTCAATGACAGCGTTCCGCAGGTAAGGTTCAAAAATCCGTCCTTTTCCTTAATTCCGTTTAAGCGGTATGCCCTTTCCTCGCGGCGTTTCAGGCCGACGGTTCCGCAATTTTCGGCGAAGCTGTCCTCGAGCTCCTCCGGGGAGGGGCTTTCGAGCCTGTCCGCTACGCCCATGACGGGCGGGACGTTTATCCCGTACTTTAAAAGCGCGTATTCCGCCAAGAGCGTCTTAAGAAAGATTAACCCGCCGTTTCCGTCGGTTACGGCATGGAAAAATTCAACGGCAATCCTGTTTTTATAATAGAGAACCCGTATCGCGCATCTTTTAACCTCGCCGAACGGGTGCTTCATAATCGGGTGGCCGCCGTCGCGGATTATCCCGGGCGCGTCGGTCTGTTCGAGATAGTACCAGAACACCCCTGCGCGGAGCCTTGACGAAATAAGCGGGAAGCGTTTTACCGCCGCGTCGAGGGCGGTTTGCATCGTATCGCGGTCTACGGGCTCCGAAAGCTCTGCCGAGAGGCGGAAGATGTTATGCCAGCCCGGGCGGCGGGAGGCGGGGAAGATAAGCCCCGCGTTGTCGAGCCTGCTCCAGCAGCGCGCCTCCCCGGTGAGGCGGCGGTCTAAAAATCTCCCGATTTTCTCATAGTCGGCGCGGTATTCCCGAAGATTGTATAAAACGTATGCGTGCCACATATTCGGCCTGACAATCAGCTCGGACTTGAACCCGGCTTCGGTGAGCCGACGGTGCATAGTCTTTGAATCGTCCAAAAGCACCTCGTCGCCCCCGGCGAATATCAGAGAGGGCGGGAAAGAGGCATGTCCCTTATCGAAGAAAATCGGCGAAACAAGCGGGTTCTCGCGGTCGTCGGAATAGCATTCCGCAAAAAATCTCACCCGCTCTGTCGTCATCGACGGGTCGATTTCGTCGTTTTCGGAATGGGACTTCCCCGAGAGGGTCAAATCCGTCCATGGCGACAGCGCGACGATTCCCGCGGGCTGAGCCTCGCCGTCCTCAAATAGCCGCAGGCTCAGAGCATAGCAAAGCCCGCCTCCCGCGCTTTCGCCGCAGAGAATTATTTTCTCGGGCGAAAATCCGCTTGAAACGAGATAGCGGTACGCCTCCTCCGCGTCGTCGACGGCTGCGGGGAAGGGATATTCGGGCGCAAGGCGGTATGCGCAGCAAAAAACGCGAATCCCGAACTCGTTCGCGAGAACGGTTCCGAACCCCCGCGCATAGTCGAGGTTCCCGCATGTATATCCACCGCCGTGGAGATATAAAATAACCCCCGCCCGCTTTTCCTCCTCGGGGATAACCCACTCGCCCTCAAAGTCCGTAAACCCGCGCCTCTCGCAGCGCGTCCCCGCCTTGTGCGAAGCGGCCATAAAGTCGCCGAGCAAAACATGGGTTTTCCTCGCCGCCGGGAGGGTGCTCTCGGTCATGAACCCCTTAAGGTATCGCAGATTCGCCCTGACAAATTTTTCGGTCATGGTTCGCCCTCTTTGCAAAGTCATTAGGGGTATTATAGCACATGCGCGCAAGAAAAGCAAATGGTTTCGGAACCGGCAAAGCTTCGGCAGGATAAAGTCTGTGGATTTTAAGCATTTTAGACACTATAGGGCTTATTGTGCTTATAGTTCATGAATCCGCCGACTAACAACTAACAACTGCCCGCCCCCGGCAAGAGGTTCAATCCTGCCGGGGACGGGGTCGGTTATCACCTTTTAAGCTTTTTCACCGCAATTGCCGCGGCGGTGGCCGCGAGGGCTGCCGCAAGGGCTATTAGCAGCAGTCCGCTGCCGCTGTGGGTCGAGTCGATTCCTCCGCCTTCGCCCTCGGAAGCCGTTTCGATGGGCGATTCGGGAACGTCGGGGACGTTCTCCTCGGAGTTCTCAAACCTCGCGTAGCTCAGCACATTCTCGCTGATTACGCCTACCGTGCCGCTCGAGAGGCAGACATAGCCTTCGGGAACGATTTCGGTTACGGTGTAGCGGATTCCCTCGGGGAGGCCGTAAATCGTAATGCTTTCGCCATGCCTCAGCTTAATTGTGTCGCCGCTGCGGATAATTCCGCTTCTTGAACCCGAGTATGAGTAATACTCGCGGTTTTCGTTTCCGAATGCGTCCGCAAACGTAACTACGAAGTTGAATTCGCGCTCGTAATCGGGATTTTCGCCGATGACTGTCTTGGAAATACTCAAATCGCCGAGGCTTATAATTGCGTTTACCGCCTCGCATTCGACAATCTGCTCGTCGATTATTTCACCGGTCCGGCCGTAGTATGTCGCGGTGTAGAACGGGTTATACGCCTCGTCGACGCGGTATTCTATACCCTCGGGAAGCCCTGTCGCGGTCGCGGATTCGCCATGTCTTAGATAAATCCTCGCGACGCCGTCCTCGAAGAACATGTCGCCGTATTGGCCGTTAATCGACTTGTCGCTGAGCTTCACCGCGAAGAGGAACCTTGTCGAGAAGTCCGCCTTCGAGCCGACAACCGTCTTTCTTACTCTGAGGCCGCCGAGAGCCGTGCGGCTGTTCCGGTAGATATACTCGCCGGTTTCGCCGTTTTCAACCGTTCCGCCTATGATTCCGTCGTCCGAAACCGAGCCGTTGATTGTTACCTCGTACCTGTCCGCAAGCAGCTCGACAATCGTGTATTTCGCAAGTGCGGGAAGGTCGCGGATTTCGGCGGTGTCGCCGTCCGAAAGCGTTATCTCGGCATGGCCGTTTTCGTCGAATACAACGTCCGCGGCCGCCATGCCGTTGCGCCTTGACGGGTAAGAGCCGGTTACGGGACGGTTTTCGTCGCCGTCAAGGAACATGTCTACGGTGAACGTATACGTCATTCCGGCTTCGCTGTCGTTGATTCCGCCGGTGCCGACAAGGTGCTTGGTGAGGCTTATCGCGCCCCTGTTGAGGTCGTTTGTATACTTGACGGAATACTTTCTTCCCGCCTCGCCGATAACTCCGGAGGCGACGGTATTTTCACCGCTTATGCTGTTTGAAACCGTATAGTGGTCCTCGTCGGCTGTTTCCGTAAACGTGAATGCCGAGCCGAGCGGCAAGTTCTCAAAGAGCCTCGATTCGCCGTCCGAAAGCGTGAATTTATACTCGCTGTTTTCGTCAAGCTCAAAGTCGCCGAATTTCCTGTTTTTAAGCGGATTGCCGTCCTTATCCGTAACCTTGAGAACGAACTCAAACGGCTTTTCGGGCTTCATCACGCTGCCGGTGACTTCCTTGGAAATCTCCACCGAACCCACCTCGAAGGTGTTCACATACCTGAGCGGGATAACCGTTTCGGCAGGTGCCTCGGCGGCCTCCTCGGGATTGCGGGTGTCGACGGTTCCCTCGACGCGTCCTGCGGCGTAGCCCGGAGTGTAGCCGTATGCGGGAATCTCCTCGATTACATAGTGCGTGCCGTTCGGGATACCCGTTACGACCGCCTTTTCGCCGTCTTTAAGCTTAATTACATTTTCTATTACAAGAGGCGCAGGCGAGCCTTCCGAAACATCTTCCGGAATAATTTTTATCGAAATTTCGCCGCTTTCCGCCTCCGAAGCCGTGTAGGAAAGGCTGTATTCCGGAGAATCGAGCGTAAGAGTAAAGTCAAATTCCTTGTCGGGGTCGGTGTTTGCTTCAAGCCGCGCGAAAATCTCCTTTGAAACCGTCAGCGAAGCCGTATCAAAGCGGTTCACGAACTCAAATTCCGCAGTCTGTCCCGCAGCTATTGTCTTGGTCTGCGAAAGCGCGGGAATCGCGATGTAGCCGTCGGAATTTTTCTCGTTAAACGTTACCTTCGTCCCCGCAGGAATGCCGTAAACCGTGGCTGTTTCGCCGCTCGAGAGCGTAACCGTGCCGCCGTCGGAAATCTTCCCGTCGGCCTCGCCGGCCTTCTGTGAGCTGTAGTGAATCACGTATTCGCCCGTGAGCCCGCCGAGCCCGATTTCAAGCTCGAACCTGCGGGAAGCGGGTCCTCCCTCGGCAATTTTCAGTACGGAAACGTCGCCGAAGTCTACGGTGTTGACAAATTCCTCGCTCTGAACCGTCTTATCCTCATTGAACGAAGATTCATGCTCTGTCGAATATCTCTCGCTCTTATCCTCGGCAGCCTCAAACTTGTAAGCCGAAGGTATTCCGCAAATGCTGAGGCTTTCGCTTGCCTTTAGCCATACCCGAGCGGTGCCGTCTGCGCCGAATGTCAGCGTGGTATCAGTAAGCTGTTTTCCGTCCTTGTCACGCAATGTCCCGGTAATGGGATAGCTGCCCGCAACGGGGTTTTCACCGTTCATGAGTTTCAGCGTGAATCCGAAGAGGTCGTCGGTGAACTTGTAGAGCCCGGTGTAGCCGTTCGCGGCAATGGTCTTTGAAAGCTTTACATCGCGGATTTCCGCCGTGTTCACGAACTCGCAATCGATGGGCCCGCCATAACCGATTTTGCCGGATTGAGGTTCCGTTTCGGCATAGACTATGTTCCTGTCCTCGGTGATGGTGTATTCGCAGTCCGAAGGCAGCACGACGATTCTGAGCTTGTCGCCGCCCTTGAGCCAGACTTTAGCGGTGCCGTCAGTGCCGAATTTAACGGATTTCGCGGAAGTTTCAACGCCCTTTTCATCGCGGACTGTTCCGTCAACGGTAAATTCCCCGGCGACGGGTTCTTCACCGCGCGTGAGCTTGACGGTGAAGCCGAAAACGTCCTTTGTATCGTCGTAGGACTTGTTTTCGTTTTTGACGGTCTTTGAGAGAATTAGGTCGCGGAATTCAATTGAGTTGACAAATTCCTCGCTCTGAACCGTCTTATCCTCATTGAACGAAGATTCATGCTCTGTCGAATATCTCTCGCTCTTATCCTCGGCAGCCTCAAACTTGTAAGCCGAAGGTATTCCGCAAATGCTGAGGCTTTCGCTTGCCTTTAGCCATACCCGAGCGGTGCCGTCTGCGCCGAATGTCAGCGTGGTATCAGTAAGCTGTTTTCCGTCCTTGTCACGCAATGTCCCGGTAATGGGATAGCTGCCCGCAACGGGGTTTTCACCGTTCATGAGTTTCAGCGTGAATCCGAAGAGGTCGTCGGTGAACTTGTAGAGCCCGGTGTAGCCGTTCGCGGCAATGGTCTTTGAAAGCTTTACATCGCGGATTTCCGCCGTGTTCACGAACTCGCAATCGATGGGCCCGCCATAACCGATTTTGCCGGATTGAGGTTCCGTTTCGGCATAGACTATGTTC
The DNA here is from genome assembly GCA_947588775.1 of uncultured Clostridia bacterium. Lineage (GTDB taxonomy): Bacteria > Bacillota > Clostridia > Oscillospirales > Ruminococcaceae > Faeciplasma. Next base: position 11,177 of record CANPZQ010000024.1, on the reverse strand, counting down.
CTGTCCTCGGTGATGGTGTATTCGCAGTCCGAAGGCAGCACGACGATTCTGAGCTTGTCGCCGCCCTTGAGCCAGACTTTAGCGGTGCCGTCAGTGCCGAATTTAACGGATTTCGCGGAAGTTTCAACGCCCTTTTCATCGCGGACTGTTCCGTCAACGGTAAATTCCCCGGCGACGGGTTCTTCACCGCGCGTGAGCTTGATGGTGAAGCCGAAAACGTCCTTTGTATCGTCGTAGGCCTTGTTTTCGTTTTTGACGGTCTTTGAGAGAATTAGGTCGCGGACGGCGAGCTTATTCACCATCTCCGCCCTTGCTTCCTCATCGGTCTTGACCGTTCCGGTAAGCGGCGCGGGCTTGTCGCCGTAGTACGGCGCGAGGGATTCGGAGTAGTCGTCCTCCGTCACCCCGTAGGTGAAGCCGGCGGGGATTTGCGCTATTTTAACGGCTTCTCCGTCTTTAAGCGTTACATTGAATACGCCGGATTTGAATTCCGCATCGCCGTCTTTCTCCCACTCGGGTTCGCCGGAGGCAGGTATCGTCGCGGTGTAACGCGGGAATTTACCCGTAACAGGGCTGCCGTTCGCGTCTTTAAGAGTAACCGTGAAGCCGAATTCGTCCTTAGAATAGTAGTAAAGCGTTTCGCCGGCGGCTTCCACCTTCTTTGAAACGACGAGGGTGCCTTCGTTAAAACTGTTATCAATTACGACGGCGATTTCCCTGCCGTTTTCCTCAACGGTTCCGCTTACTTCTTTAACTTCCGTGCCGTCGACCGTGTACTTGACGGTATAGCCGTCGGCGTTTTCTTCGGCAGCGGCGTAACCGGTTCCCTGCGGGAGGTTTTCGATGAGAACGGTTTCATCGGCCTTGATTTCGGCCTCGATTACAGCGGTTTTGCCGTCGGTTTTGACGGTTTTCCCTTCGCCGGCGGCGGTGTATTTAAGCTCCGCCGGGAGCGCGATTCTGCCCGCCGTAAGGGTGATTTTTATATCGTATGTCTTTTCGTCCGCGTCCTTTGAATTCTCGCGGGAAACGGTCTTTTTGACCGAAAGCGAGCCGAGAGCCTCGATTCTGTTGGTGAATTCAAGCGCCGGGTCGCCGCCGGACTGCACGCCGTCTGCCGAAACATCTTTGACGGTGTAGGAATCGTCATTGATATACTCTTTAAAATCTTCGGCAGTGACAGTGTAGACGAGCTTATATTCTTCGGTCGAATATGTCGTATCGCCGACTGTCACGGTTCCGTCGGAATTTGTAACTCCGCCTTCGGGAACAGCCTCGCTCAGCGTGAAGCTATATATGCCGGGCTTCGAGAACCAGAGCCGCTTGAAGCTTTCCTCGGCGGATTTTCCCGCCTCAACTTTGAAGGTAATCTGCCCGTTTTCCTCGGTGAGCTGCATGACGTCGGATTCGTTTATATCGCCGTACTGAACGCTGACATTCGGGTCGGCGGGTTCGCCTTTCTCGGGAACATATCCGTCAAAATGAAGCTTGAAGGTAAACTCTCTGCCTTTGAGAGCTTCCGTGAATCTGTCCGAATCATACTCAAGCGTTTTCTTTACGCTGAGGGCACCCGCAGTCCTCGTTACGATAACGCCGACCTTCGGAGGCTCGGGGGTTGCGGTATTGAGGCCGCTCGAAACGATTTCCGAGAACGCGCTGATGACAGCGGGCTCCGCGCCGTTGGGAAGAGCCGCCGTGTAGCGGTACGCAAAGTTGTTCCACGCGATGTTCGGGTCATCGGCGGACGCGCTGCCTCCGATTTCGGGCTGAATATTCTCGTCGATTTCGGGCTGCGCGTTGAAGATTTTGCCGTCGTATACGACTTCAAGCGTCTGGCCGGGCTCTAAGGCAAAGTTTTTGTCAAATATAACCCTGAAGCTCTTATACTCCGCGGAGAGCGTGTCGACGGTCTGCCAGTCGGCTCCCGATTCCCTGCCGGAAACGAGCTTGACTTCGGATATATCGAGCCAGCGGCTCTCATCGGTTTCGGTGCCGTCGAAGTCGCTGTCCGTGAACTTTTCGGCAGTCGAGAATTCGACATTATAGAGGCTCTCGGGGAGCTCCCGGCCGTCGACGAGAACGATAAAAGGCTCGGCGGTGTTGCGGATTGAGAACCGGGAATTTCTGTCCTCGGGGCTTAGAACGCCGCCGTCGTCCTCGTTGGGCATGCGGTCGACGATTGAGAATGCGCCGTAGCTGAACGAGCTGAGGTTTTTGACGGTGAGGGTATATGTCACGACGTCGCCGGACAGAAGCGCGTGGACGTAGTTGAAGTGATTATTATCCGCATAGTCCTGCTTGGTGTAATAGTAGCTGTAGCCCTCTTCTTCGGGAATGCCGTAGAACTCGGCGATTTTATGGTTGTCGATTTTCTTGAAGGAGAAGGAGTTAAAAGCGTTTCCGCCTGTATTCACACGGAGGTTCAGGACGTTTTCGGTGAAGGTCGCGGCTCCGCCCTCCGATGTTTTCCAATCGGCGGATTCGGAGGCAAAGTCTATCTTAATTGCGTTAATCAGCTTTTCGCCGTCCGCCATGTTTTCTTCGTCAAAGTGCAGAACGCCGTCGCGCAGGAAGCCTTTGACAAAATCTGCCCGCGGCTCGACAAGCTCATAATCCTTGACCTCGGTTTCGACGAGATAATACTGCGCGTCGCGTTTAAGTCCGGTTTCAAAGGCCGCCGTGCCGTCGTTCGCAGTGGTCGCGGTATCAACGAGCTCGGCTGTAACGCCGTCGGAATTGAGCCTATAGAGCGAGAAAGCAACGCCTTTCTGCGCATAGTCAGCCTCGGTGCCTTCGGCTTTCCAGCGTTTGTTCACGCGAAGCGTTATATTCGCCTTTTCGTTTACGCATTTGACAATATATTCCGAGCTTTCGGTTACGTTAAGCTCAATCTCCGCCTCCGCAAGAACATATCCCGCAGGAGCCGAAACCTCGCGGATTATATATTCTTCCTCGGTGAGCCCGGTTACGGCAAGAACGCCGTTTGCGGTCTTTAAAACGGTAATTTCGCCGTCGGGGGAATATTCATAGCTTCCGTCCGAAGCCAAATTGAACGTAAGCGGCGCGAGAGGCGCGGATTTCAGGTAAATGCCGAATCCCGCCGGAGAATCGTCTATAACGGCCTCGGCAAAGTCCTCGTCGGGGGCTTCGAGAGCGGCAAATTTGTCCGCGTCAAGCTTATAAAGCCTTAGCTGCGCCGAAATCGGTTTGTCCTCGACCTCCGCCGTAAAGCCCTCGGCAAGGGTTTCGCGCGCAAAGGTAATTACAAGCGGCTCCCCGTTTACGTCATAGCCCTTCGGCGCGTCGGTTTCGACAAGATAGTAAACCGTAGCTGCCGCCATCGGGTCGACGGGAAGATTCGTCAGCTTAAGCTTTCCGCCGAAGGTTTCGGGTTCACGGGTGAAGGCTTCCGCCATGCCGTCGTCAAAGGCATACTCCCCGTCCGCGGTCCGAGTGAAGGAATAAGCCTGCGCCGAAGCGTTGACGCTGCCGTCGTCCTCGTAATAGTCCTCGCCGTAGAGTGCGAATTTCGCCTCCCCTGCCGCCGCGAAGTCAATTTCCGTACCGTCGGAGGAAATTTTTGTTATTGTTGCGGTTCCGCGAAGTCCGTCGGGGTCGGGGAAGTTGGGAATGTCGACGACCTCAAAGTCATTCCTCTTTGCTCCCCTGACGTCGAGGGTGATTCTCTCCGTCGGAGTTTTATAGCCGAGCGGAGCGTTTAGCTCCTCGAGCTCGTATCTTCCCGGCATAAGCCCGGTAATTCTGATAATTCCGTCCGCCATCGCCACCGTGGTGACGGTATCGGGAGCAGCCGTTTCGGCATATGCGTAAACGCCTTCCTCGACCTTAGTGAATGAAAGCGGGGTTGCCTCGCCGGGGCGGTAAATCCTGAATTCGACGTTTTGGGCAATCAGCTCATTGCTGACGGAATCGACCTTGTGAAGCTCGAGATTGGGCTTCCCGGCCTTGTTTACCGCGGAAATGCTCAGCCAGTAGCCGTCGCCGTTCGGAGTGAAGTAATAGCCGCTTATGCTTGAAGAATACTCGGTCAGAAGCTTATTGAAATCAGCGTCCGAGGTTTCGACTGTTTTAAGGTTTGACAGACGGACCGAGGTGCTTCCCTTGCGCATATCGGGGTCGTTGCTGCGTTCAGTCGTGAATGTCAGCGTGAAATTACCCTGGGAATCGGGCATCTCAAAGATTATAAATGTGTTCCCGCCTGCGGAATTATAGTTAAAGAAGTTATCCGCATTGAGCTCCGCACCGTTGGCGGAATAGATAACGCGCAGGTGGTCGGAGAGGTTCTTAACCGTCACCGCCTCGGTCGGTTTCAGGGTCATAACCGCAATTCCGCTGACGTTTGAAGCCGAAAGAGATGTGCTCTTCGCGCGGATTACGCCGAATGTGAAATCGCAGGTATCGTAGCTTTCGATGGGCAAATCGTCCTCGCCGACGACGGATTTTGTGAAGTTCGGGCCGGTAACCGTCTGGATTTCGGCATAGGCGGCTGTTGTGTCCTCGTCGAAGTGCTTTGCATATTCGGGGTCGGAGGGATTCTTATCAAGATTGTAAATGTCAGCCGAATAGGCCAGAACATTCGGATAGGGAATCTTGTCGCCGTCGGCGATTAAATCCTTCGACACCGTCGACATGAATTCGACGTAGCAGTCGGTGAAAGTGTTTCTTTGAACCGAATGCTTTTGGGAATTATAGAATCCGTCGGCGTCGCCTTTAAGAACAATCTTTATTCCCCATGCGGCGTTTCCTTCGGCGTCAAATCCGCTGCCGGCTTCGCCCTTTGCGGCATTCGGATCATACAGAATCCAATCGACGCTTTCAAGCTTTCCAAGGTCCGCCGCATATTTAAGCGAATTAATCGGGGTGATGTTGAGATGTTCGTGCGTTACAAGCGGCTCGAAGGTGTAGTAAATGTCGTAGTCAACGCCGAGAGTGAGCTCTCTGTAACCGTTGGCAATCTTCAGAGCTTCGTCAAGGCTCTGCCCCACCTCGCGATTTATGCCCGATACGCCCACAACGCGAATGGTGGATAGGTCGGGAATATACGCGGAGCGCGGGTCGTAGTCGTCCGCTCCCGCCTCAACGCCGAAAACATCGTAAATTTTAAAGTTATCGATATAGTCGTAGTTTTCGGATTCATAGAGATAGCTTTCGACATGGAGCGTAGTCTGAACCCGTGTTTCCCCGGGAATAATCTGCTCGCTGTCGGGGAGTTTTTCGTCGCCGTCTGTGCGTGTATTCGCGGAAAGCTCCCTGCCGTCCTCGACAAGCGGGTTTCCGTCCTTGTCGAAGAAGCGAATAGTCTTTTCGCCGTCGGTATAGGAAGTATCCGTCCAGTCGCTGTATTCGGCATAAGCGACGTCTTGGTTACCGATGAAGCTCTGCGCCTCTGCCGCGGGGTTACTGCCGAGCGGGAAGCCGTCGTCGCCGCCGCTTGCAATGGGCGCGGGAATATCCTGCGGCAGGAAATCTCCGCCGTCGGCCTGAGCAAAACTCATCGGCTCGGCAAGAAGCGAAGCGTTGTCAAAACCGAATCCGCCGTTAATCGCCGCGGAAGCGGAATTGCTGTTGAGCCCGATGTGCGGTCCGGTTTTCTTTTCGCCGGAGCCGTCGATGTCGACAAACTTCGCGCTTACATCGCGAACGATAATTCCGAAGCTGTTGTAGTTTGTGATGATCGAATCGTCGGTCGTGAATTTGACGTCGAATTCGAGCTTGTTGTGAATGCCGCTCTTATCATGATTCTCGCTGCCGCATGAACAGCCGAACGACCCGGGACCCAGGCAGGAGAGCTTGGTTTCATAGCCGCTGCCCGCCGCGAATTCGATAATATAGCGCGTGGCGTTGGAGTTGGCGGGGCGGTTTTCGGCGTCATGCCCCGAAGCAATCGAACCCCCCTCGACGCTGACCGCCGTCACCCGGATTTTAAGCCCGGTGGCTTCGTCTATATCTACGGTCTTGCTCTGTCCCGCGGCAAGGTCGGAGAAATCGATTTCCAGATTACTTGCCGGAACCGTAACGCAGGAAATATTCGGGCCGACTGTATGTTTAAGAGGAATGCTGTTCGCAGGGAAGATAATCGAGTTAAGTTTATACGGCATGTCGATTGTATCGACGAGAACGCCGTAATCAAGGTCGACATAGGTTTTGGAGTTAGCGGAGCCGTTGTTTGTATTGTCGCCTTTATTTGTAACGCTCACGCGCCACCTGACGGTCCCGTCGACAGTGCGGTGAATGCCGTCGTGGGGGATATAATCAAAGGTATAGCCGCTGTCCTCCAAAGACGGATTGTTCTTGTCGTTGCTTCCCTTATTTTCGACGACGCGCTTATTAACGGCCGCGTTGACGTAGCCGATACTGGGGTGAAGGGTTACGAAGCTCCAGATACAGGAGGGGTCGCCGGCATGAGGGAAAGACGATTCGCTGCCGTTCGTATCCTTCGGAGCGGAGTGGAACATTTGGGCGGTGCCGTTGATGTCATAGCCGTTGTACTTATGGTCTGCGCCGTTTGTACCGGTTCCGCTGCGATACGCCCACGCAGAATATATGCCGCCGTCGTTGGGGGTAATGCGGGTTCCGTTAGGAGCTTTTACCGTGCTCTTTACGGCAGCAGAAGCATGGTGCCATATAGTGCTATTCGACCTGATGTATGCGCCGAAAGAAGCGCAGTCGGTCTGAAGCTCATATGTTTTCATTCCATCGTCGTTTAGCTTTGCGATATATCCGACGGCAGTACCCCCATATGGCCTCAGCTTGCCGGACATACTAACGGATATTATTGTATATCCGCTGTTTGACACGTTATTCTTTGTGAATCCTATGCCCGAGCCGCGGAATAAACCGGTAGCCGGCGGCCCGCTGGTTCCGTTGAAGAAGTATAAAGACGGGCCGGTGTAATTTTGAAGGGTAAGCAGCTGACTGCTGCCCGGGTCGTTTACCGTGACTGTGTCCCGAGGCGTATCAAATTCACTACTGCTGCTCAGCTGAACAAAGCCCAAAAATTCAAAGCCTTTCGGCACAATAATGTTAAGCTCATATTCGGATAAATCCATCTCTCGGCTTGAATCGTTGAAAATTGTTATGTAGTTGGCAATCTCCTGATTCTCGTCAAGCTCAAATTTAGTGTTGTCCCTTTCAATCTCCGAATAGCTGCCATCGGCCATTCTCATCTTGCCGTCGCGCAGTTTCGCCGTTGACAGAACACCGGTTTGCAGGGAAATCTGGCGGGCGACGGTGTGCTCGGGAAGATTGGCGGCAGTTCTGGTATTATCCGAACCGGGAGTAACGGGGTATGATATTCTCAGCACAGCCCCGCCCTTGAGGTAGCCTGTCGCGGCGTTGTAATACGTGCGATACTTCGCGGCAAATTCAAGGAAGCTGTTGTTTTCTTCGTGTTCGCTCGAATATCCCGCGTGGCCGGGAGCCTTCACGACAACCGTCTGATACAAAACGGTATTCGCAGGAATTGTTACATTGTCCCACTGAATGCCATAGCCGCTGCGGTCAATCGGCGCGTTTGTCAAAACATGATATGAGAAGCCGGAAAGGTCGCTCCACATTGCGTTTGCCGCACTTGAAGCCGCTCTACTGTATAGGTCGCGTTCCGACGAATTCGAGTACCGGGAATATGAGCCTCCCGTAAATTCATAATACACGCTGTCGCCGTATAAATATACGCCTACGTCGTTGCATCCCGTATACGGTCCGGTAAACGGCAGCTGGTCTACGACAGTTCCGACATAATCCTGCTCGCCCTCGTTTACTATTTTAAGAACATAAACGTAATAGTTGCCTTGATTCATCTCAAGAATCGCCTTATAGCCTTCAAGGCCGTCGGCAAAGGGAATAGAGCTTTTGCCTGTAAGCTTTGTATAGTCCCACTCGAAATTGGGGTAATCTTTGTCCTTGCCCTTTATAGTGTTTATAAGCGTCGGGGAAGCGGTAATCGTGGCAAAGGAGGGACTGCTTGTTTCGGAAGAAGATGTAGGCAGATAGCGGCTCACCAAATACTTATCCAGCGTAACGACGCTTTCCGTGCGTGCCCTGACCTCCGCTTCCTTTATATCTTCGCCGAACTGCGCGGTGTTTTTCAGGTCGGCGGCGGAGCTTGCGAGCCCAACGACGTCCGCAGAATACTCAATCACAAGCTCGGCGCCCGCAGGGAGGTTTTCCCGAAGCGTGAACGTCGCCGTTTTCCCGTCGACAGACTTCACAACCTCATTCCCGAGCGTCCAGCCGTCCACGCCGGAAATTTCCACTGAGCTTTCATCGAAGCTGAGGTTTGCCCCGAAAGTATCGGTAATCGGCTTTCCTTTCGTCATCGCGGAAGCCGTGCCGCTCGGGTTTTCAAGGGTGAGGCGGTAGGTAATCCTCGCGCCGTCCGAAACGAAATAATTCTTGCTGCCTTGGGGAATCGTGATGTAATTGCCGCTGACAGAGATAATTTCTTTATTTAATCTTGCTCTGCCCGCGGCGACAATGTCAAAGCCCGCCGTGCGGGTCATTGGCAGGCCCGCGGCGTCGAGGGTATCGACATCTCCCGTAACCGAAACCACAGTAATCGCCGCGGTATTTTCAACCCGGGGGACAGCCCCGTTGTCGAAAGCGTTGCCGTCGATTTGCAGCTTGTCGGCATGCAGTGCCGCGCTTACATTTTTAAGAGGATTCCACTGCGGGTCGGCGACGGCCGGGTTTCTTGTAAATATGAGGGAAAACGTCCCGTCGGTTCCCGTGAATCCTCCATCGACCGTGAAATCTTCGGTTTGGTCAATAATAATTTCGTAAACGGTTTCGCCGGCCGATGTAAGTACAGCCCGCCCGTCTGCGCTTAGAACCGCGTTTTCGGGCATGGCAACGCCCGAGGGCATAGTAAGCCTATCCTCGAGCGTAAGAGAATTTGTTAAAATATATCCACCGTCGGCATAGGGCTGCGCGGCATAGTCGGGAACCGCGGCGGCGGTGTTATTGTCGACAAGTCCGTCAAACTTCGTCGAGCCGGCAAAAGTATACTTAACCAGAGAATCGTCAGCGGGCGCGAGCGCGACAACGCTCTCGGCGTCGCTCTTTTTCGCGAAGTCCGTCCAGTCGAAGCTTCCCGTCCATGTAAAATCAATCGGGGCGACGGCTTCTTCCGGCTTATCGTTCCAAACCATTCCGCCGGTTGTTTCGTCATAATGCATATAGGTCGCCGAAATCTGTGCAGAAAGGTCTTTGTCATATCCCGCGAGGGTGTCAAGCTCAATCTCGAAGGAAATCGACGACCCCGCCGGCAGCGAAATCAGGATATATCCGAACTGATTGAACGCGCCGTTTTCCTCGACGGTTCCGGGGTCATGCCATTCCACGCCGATTTGGCCGGGGTTTTCGCCCGCGTCGCCGCCGAATCCGCCATCGATAGGCTCTTGCAGAAGCTTCTCGGAATTGAACCAAAGGTGCCTGTCGCCCTTGCTGCCGCTTCCGTAGACGGGCTGAGGCGTGCCGCCGGTGGTGTCCTTAATCTCAACTTTAACGTCGGACACGCGCGCGGCGTTCGGGCTGTTGTTGAATGCAAGAATACGCGCTCTGAGCGGTTTTCCGGTGTTTGCAGCATTGTTCTCGACGGCTTCCATCCGAACCGTGACAATGCTCTCAAGATACCCGTCGTCTAAGGGGGTGTCGCCCTCCAAAGGCGCGTCGGGAGCTAACTTCCAAGTATTATACCCCCCCCCGGCAGAATTTTCCGGGTATGGCTCGGGCCAAAGCCCTGCTGCCCCGACTGCGGAGGTGAGGTTGGTCAAAGCCATGCACAAAGCGAGTGCAGCGGCCGAGATTCTGCGCAAAACGCGGCTTGTTTTCATTTTGGATTGCTCCTTTCGGTTTTCGTGAAAAAGGAATGCCCGCACCAAGGCGCAGCCCTCCTATATGAAAACATCATAGCACATCGAACAAAAAATTTCAATGTTTTCGAGGATTTCTCATGCACATTTTCACAAATTGCACAAACCTCCCCCGGAAATTTCTGCATATCGTGCAGACGGTTAAACCGTATAACCCACCCGCCCCGCAAAGTGCGCAAAATGCGCAAAAACCACGGTTGAGCCAAAAAAAGACATGCCCCCCACCGTTATTTTTAACAAAAAATAAAAAACATGTGGGGCGTTACTCGGCATTTCCCACAAATTTCAAAAAAAGGCTTGATTCTTTCGGCGGAATGTGCTATTATAATCGGGTCGGCAAGAACCGGGGTATTAGCGCAGTTGGAAGCGCGCCACACTGGCAGTGTGGAGGTCACGGGTTCGAATCCCGTATGCTCCACCACCTAAAGCTCTTAAAACGCCTATTTTGGCTGTTTTGAGAGCTTTTGTTTTTCCCGAAAAATGCATTGTTCTTTATTTGTTCTTTACTTTGCCCTGCCCCGTCACAGATTCAACGCCTCGCTGACCGCGCCCGAAATCTTTGCCTGCGCCTGTTCAAGCATGTGGCAGTAGATGTTCCCCGTCGTGGAAACGGTGGAGTGCCCGAGCGCGCCCGACACGGTGACAATATCCACGCCCTGATTTACGAGCAGCGACGCAAACGTGTGTCTGAACGAGTGGATCCCATGGAACGGCAGGCCGTTTTCCTCGCAGAATTTCTTTAACCAAGAGTACGGCTGACCGTTATACATCGGCTCGCCGTTCCACTTCGTGAACAGCCTGTCCGTTTCAGTCCACTTGTCGCCGAGCCTTTCGGCGTGGGTGCGCTGCTCGTCGCGGTGCCGCCTGAGAATGTCCATCACCGCCTGCGGGAATTTAAGCGTCCTCTGCGACTTCTTCGTCTTGGTCGTGTCGGTATAAGTCCCCCTCGCGGCGGTGTAGTTTGACGTCCTCCTCACGCTGATGATGTTGCTCTCAAAATCGACGTCTTTCCACTCCAAGCCGAGCATCTCCCCGCGCCTGAACCCGCTGTATACCATCAAATTGAAGAACGCCTGATACTTCAGCGGCTCGCCGTTCAAAAGGCTTAAAAACCTGCGAATGTCCTCCGCGGTGTAGATTTCCTTTTCGGTCTGCTCATTCTTCGGGAGAACGACTTTGGAACAAGGATTCTCCCTCACCACGCCCATTCTCACGGCATACGCGAACACGTCCGACACAAGCTCGAGATTATGCCGCACGGTCTTAGGCGCAAGCGGCTTGCCG
>CANPZQ010000023.1 GCA_947588775.1 uncultured Clostridia bacterium | reverse complement strand
GGCAAAATTTTCTTGCCGTTTCTGAAGTGAGTTATTTCATATCTGTCAAAGAAAACCAATAATCCGAACGTGTCGCCTATCGGGAACAGGTTCGGATTATACTGGTTTGGTGCGGCAAATGGGACTTGAACCCATACGTCGTTCGACACACGCCCCTCAAACGTGCCTGTCTGCCTATTCCAGCACTGCCGCAAATATTGGAGCTTTCCGAAGAAAGCTTCACTATTATATCACTCCGAAGGGGAGTTGTCAAGGGGTTTTGAAAAATTTTTTTGCCGGAAAATTTTCCCCTTGACTTCCCCTTACGCCATGTTGAACCTGTGTCCTCCCGGGCCGCCGAGGGCCATGAACGGGTTGATTCGCTCGTCGTCGTATCGCATTTCAAAGTGCAGATGGTTTCCCGACGCGCTTCCGGTCATTCCGACCTCGGCGATAACGTCGCCCTTCTCAACTCTGTCGCCGACGCTCACCAAAAGCTCGGAGCAATGCCCGTAATAGCACTCGTAACCGTGGCCGCAGTCGACGATTACAAGCTTCCCGTAGGCGGCGTACCACCCCGAGAACGTAACCTTTCCGTCGCATGCGGCATAGATGTCGGTGCCGCGCGGGATTCCGGCTATGTCGATGGCCTTGTGGTTCGAGTGGTCCCAGCTCCGGTAGCCGAAGTCTGAGGAAATATAGCAGTCCTCGTCGGCGAGCGGCCAGCAGAACGTCCCGAGTTTGTCTATAATCGTCGTGTCGCCGTCGAGATAGGTGTTCTCCTTTGTCCCGACGCGGAATTTGCGGGGAACCATCTCCTCAAGAACCGTCCTCGAAACAATAGTGCGTTCGGTTTCCTTTCCGTTCGTTTCGGTGACAAGCGCGGTTACGTTTTCATAGCCGTCCGAGCCGTGCTGCAAAAGAATTTCGCAGTACTGCTCATACCTCGAGGATTCGACATACTCCGTCGTTCTCTCTATAACCCGGTCGTAGACCTCGTAGTGGGAGCAGATTACGTTTAAATGCGGCTCCGAATAGTGGTATGTGACGATGTCGCCGCTTCTTACGCCGTCCGAAAGCTCGGGGTTGTCGGAATCGAATTCCTCCCGCGAAATTCCGAGGCTCTCGCAAATTTCCGAAATCGTGTCGCCCTTTTTGACGGTATAATACGCCTCGACCTCGGTCGTGCCGTTTATAAGCTCAAGCGCGTCGGCGGGGTCGGTGAGCGCGGATTGCTGGAAACGCGCCTGCGAAAGATATATATCGTCCTCGAACCGGCAGTCAACCGACTCGGGAGTGTTGTAGAAGTTTAGCCTCGCGTTCAGCGCGTCGCGGACAAGCTCCATATCCTCCTCGGAATAAACTCCCAGCAGGTCGCCGTTGAAGTAAAACCCGTAGGCGTAGACAATCGGGTCGTCCTCGGTCCCGATCATAAGCTCCGAAAGCTCGTCGATGTCGGAAAGCGGCAGGCTTTCGCTCTCGTCGAGGCTTCTCACCGTAACCGAGAATTTCGGGGTTGAAATAAGCGGCGCGGTGTTTTCGGTGAACGTAACCTTGTCCTGAACAAGCGACTGCGCCTCGTTTACGACCGCCTCGTTTTCAACGGTTCCGATGTCGCTGCCGTTGTATTCAACCGAAATGGCGTACTGAAGCGTTGAAGCATATCTTACGAGCGAAATCAGAAAAACTATCGAAACGACCGGCGCGGCGTAGTTGAATATGTATCTCAGGAACTCAAAAACGCTCCCGAAAAACCGCCCGAGCGATGAGAAAACCGACCCAACCGCATGGATAAACCCGCGCTTCGAGGCCTTTTTAAGCCGCAGGTGCGCATGCGCGACCCCGCCCCACGCGTGCGCGAACGGGGTGACTATGAACGTAAAAATTTCCAGAAGCGGCTGTTTGAGCTTTTTTGCCGCCCAGCCGAATACAGTGCCGAAAATTCCGGCGGCGATATTCCACGCCGTCCCGAAAACCGCCGTGAAGCAGGCCGCGAACACTCCCCACACCGACGCGCCGACATATCGGAGCACCGAAACGAGCCTTCCGAAAATAAGCCTGCTCGAGCGCGAAGCCTTCCTCATAAACGCGAAGGACGAGCGTAACGCGAACGCCGCCGCCTTTTTCGAGCCGCGCAGAAGCATTCCCCAGAGCCCCGCTCCGAAGTCGCTCAAAAACGCCGTCAGCCCGAAAAATACCGAAACCGCGCTCTTTTTAATGTCGCCGCCGACCTTCTTTGAGGCCTTCGCCGCCCGCGCAAGCGTTTCGGAGGCGGAAGCCTTCTCTTTTTTGGATTTATTTTCATCGGAAGGTTCGGCCTCCGGCTCCGAAGCTTCCCGCGCCGCCGTTTCAATCGCTTCCGCGGATTCGGAAGCTTTTGCGGCCTCGTTATTTTCCGCTTCCGCCGCGGTTTCCTGCCCGGAAACGTCGTCCGCCCGCACTTCGGCGGGCTTCTCCGAAAGCTCAACGTCCGTCATGCCGACCCCTCCTTTCTAAAAGTTACAAATCGGTTACAATTTTGTATTATAGCACAGACGCGCGGAAAAGTCAATGCCTGACGCGCCCGCTTCGGACACGTCAGGTAAGAGAACAGATGTCAGAAGTCAGAAATCAGATTTTAACAGTTGCCGCTTTCCGTCACGGAAAATCCAAAGCCGCAGATTTCTCCGCGGCTTTCGGTTGATTATTATTTAACTCAAATCTCATCAAACGCCGTATTTGGCGGTGTTGCACTTGATTCCTACGCCCATGGTCGAGGAAACGACGATTGACTTGAGATACTGACCCTTGGCGGCGGCGGGCTTCGCCTTTACGACCGCTTCAACGAGGGTTTCGTAGTTTTCGGCGAGCTTCTCCTTGCCGAAGGAAGCCTTTCCGATGGGGCAGTGAATGATGTTCGTCTTGTCGAGGCGGTATTCAATCTTACCGGCCTTGGCTTCGGTGACGGCCTTCGCAACGTCGGGGGCGACTGTGCCGGCCTTCGGGTTCGGCATAAGTCCGCGGGGGCCGAGGATTTTACCGAGGCGGCCGACGACGCCCATCATGTCGGGCGAAGCGATAACAACGTCGAAGTCCATCCAGTTTTCCTTCATAATCTTGTCGACATAGTCAAGTCCGCCGACATAGTCCGCGCCGGCTTCCTTAGCGGCCTCGTACTTGTCCTCCTTGCAGAAAACAAGGGTGCGGACGGTTTTGCCGGTGCCGTTCGGGAGAACTACCGCGCCGCGGACCTGCTGGTCGGCATGGCGCGAGTCAACGCCGAGGCGGATATGGACCTCGATGGTTTCGTCGAACTTGGCCTTCGCGTTGGCGGCGGCCAGCTCGCAGGCTTCAATGGAATCGTAGAGCTTGTTCTTGTCGACTGCCTTAAGGCTGTCGATATATTTCTTTCCGTGTTTCATAATATGCTGTAATCTCCTTTGTAATCAATCAATGTGGTTAAGCGGAAAAGGAATATCCTCCCACTGTTTGCCGACAAAAAACTCAGTCGACGACGGTAACGCCCATTGAACGGGCGGTGCCGGCAATCATGGACATGGCTGCCTCGACGGAGCCAGCGTTGAGGTCGGGAAGCTTCTGCTCGGCGATTGCCCTGACCTGAGCCTTGGTAAGAGAAGCGACCTTCGTCTTGTTGGGGGTGCCGGAGCCGGACTCGATGCCGCAGGCCTTCTTAATAAGAACGGCCGCCGGCGGAGTCTTGGTGATAAAGGTAAACGAGCGGTCGGCGTAGACGGTGATTACAACCGGGATTATAAGACCGATGTCGTTTTTGGTTCTTTCGTTGAAGTCCTTGGTGAACGCCACGATATTAACGCCGTGCTGGCCGAGAGCGGGGCCTACCGGCGGCGCGGGAGTGGCTTTACCCGCGGGAATCTGTAACTTGATGATGCCTGTTACTTTCTGTGCCATAATTTTTTCCTCCATTAAATGTGGTAAAGGCGGACCGTTTAAAATTTCGGTCCTCCCACTTACGAAGCCGCAAAATCGGATTTACGCGGCTCCGCTGACTTTGCGCGCGGGGCGCAAAACGGGTTTAAGTCCGTCAGTCCTCGGTCTTTTTAACCTGCGTGACGGGGAGCGTCGCGGGGGTTTTCTGACCGAACATCGAAACAACGATGTCGACGGTTTGCTCCTCAAGATTTACCGCCTTAACGGTTCCGACCCAGCCGTCGAACGGGCCGCCGAGGACCGTTACCTCATCGCCTTCCCTGAAGTTGACGCTTGTCTGAACCTTTCTTACGTCTACTCCGAGGGCCGCGACCTCCTTTTCGGTGAGCGGGACGGGCTTTGAGCCGGGGCCGACAAAGCCGGTTACGCCGCGCGTGTTGCGGACGATATACCACGATTCGTCGGTCATTACCATCTTGACGAGAACATAGCTCGGGAACAGCTTCGATTCGGCTTCCTTCTTCTTTCCGTTCGCGTCGGTCTGCTCAACTATCTCGACGGGAACGCGGACCTGCTGAATCGTGTCCTGGAGCTTGCGGTTTTCTACTACCTTTTCGATATTCTGCGCCACCTTGTTTTCATAGCCCGAATAAGTGTGGACGACGTACCATTTTGCAACCAAATCGTTATCCATCTTAGGTTTCCTTTCGCGTTAAAATGTTTAAAGGTGGAGCGTTGAGCGCGTCCTTACGCCCTGACAAGAAGCCTTATCAGGAATGCGAACACCGAATCCACTCCGAAGAGGACGGCTCCGCAGATGACGCATACCGCCAGAACGACGGCGGTGTTGTTAAGAACCTGCTTTTTGCCCGGCCACACCACTTTCTTGATTTCCGCAATCAGATCGCGGAAGAACTTGGCTATCGCGGCGAAAACGCGTGCAAAAATGTTCTTCTTTTCCTTTGCCATTTTGTGCTCTCCTCTCTTACTTGGTTTCTCTGTGGAGAGTGTGTTTGCGGCAGAACTTGCAATACTTGTTCATTTCAAGCCTGTCGGGGTCGTTTTTCTTGTTCTTTTTGGAACAGTAGTTTCTCTGCTTGCACTCGGTGCAGGCCAATGTGATTTTTACCCTCATTTTCGGCACCTCCTGATGAATATTACGCTTATCGGGTAAATAAGCGCGAAAATTGCCTCCCTCCGTCGCGGGGCGAAAAAAGCCGCGTCCCGCTGCGGGCATACCAAAAAAAGCACCCCGCAAAAGAGGTAAAGCCATTTTACCACGCCTTGCGGGCGTTGTCAAGGGGGTTCGGGAAAAAATTTGAAGCCGTTTTCCCGATATATCCGAAAACAAATCCCCTCCCGCCCGAAAGCAGGAGGGAATTATCCGGTTTGGTCTGTCCGACAGGAATCGAACCTGCGCGCATGCGGTCGGAGCGCAATGCTCTATCCACTGAGCTACGGACAGATAAAAGATTTCCGACGGCATATAAATAATAACGCCAAATCGCCGGAATGTCAAGCCCCCGCGGAAAATCTTCCCGGAGCATAACGGTATACTTGCTGTCAAAATAAGCCGATATTATACGAAACGTATACAAAATCACAGCCCGAAACGCTCTTTTATAAGCCTTGCGGCCTCGGAAGCGGGGAGTTCGGTGTTGTCTATCCTCATATAATTTTCAAATCCCGTTTCGCCGGGGAGGCTTTCGACGCGGCAGCTTTTTTCGTCATAAATAAGTGCCTCGGAAAAGTCGACGTCCCGCTTGCCGGGCTTATTGGCGAGGCGGTTTTCGGTGCGGTTGCGCCGAAGCCGCTCCTCGAAATCGGCGACAAGCTCTATAAGATAGATTTCCGCGCCGGCGTCCTCAAAAATTTTGCTCACCCCGCGGATATATTCTCCGTCGCGCGGCGACGAAAAATCCCAGATATAGGTAAAAACGAGCCCGTAATTATCGCTTTTCGCGAAATTTTCAAAAACCGTCCGCCGAAGCTCCGAAATCGTTTCGGAATCGTAATACCCGAAAACCTTCGTCACAAGGTCGATCGTCATATGGTTATGGAAGAGGCGCAGCCCGGTGATTTTGCAGAGCTCCTGGCCGACCGTCATCTTTCCGGACGCGCCTCCGCCGATTATTATAACGAGCTTCATTACCTTATTTTTGCCCCTGCGGGGACGCTGTCGTCGAGGAAGATTACCTTCGCCGAGCCGTCGGGCATGTCGGCGGCGCAAATCATTCCCTCACTTAACTCTCCCGCAAGCTTCGCGGGTTTAAGGTTCGCGACGAAAAGAACAGTTTTGCCGATTAAATCCTCCGGCTTGTACCATTTAGAGATGCCGGAGAGAACCTGCCTTCCGCCGAGGCCGTCGTCGAGCCGGATTCTCAGAAGCTTCTTTGATTTTTCCATTTTTTCACAGGCTACGACCTTCCCGGCGCGCAAATCCGCTTTAAAGAACTCGTCGATGTCGATTTCGGGGGCGACGGGCTGCGCTTCGGATTCGGCTTCGGATTTCTCTTGGGCGGCCTTTGACTCTGCGGCGGCCTTGGCCTTTACGGCCTCCATCTCTGCGACAAGCTCGTCGAGGATTTTCGGGTCGATTCTCGCGAACAGCGGCACCGCCTCGCCGACCTTCGTTCCCGCGACATATCCGCCGAACGCCGAAAGCGTCGCGAAGCCGCGAATATCGCAGTTTATTTCGGAGAGAATCTTCTCCGCCGCCTCCGGAATTATCGGCGAAGCGAGCACGGCGATAAAGCGTATCGCCTCGATAAGCTCGTAAATAACGGTCTTAAGCCTCGGCAGCTGCGCCTCGTCCTTCGCGAGAGCCCACGGGGTCGTTTCGTCGATATATTTATTCGCGCGGCGTGCGAGCGAGATTACGTCCTCGACCGCGTCGGCAAGCCTGAACGCCTCGACGTGGGCGGCGAATTTCCTTGCCGCCTCTACGCACTTTTCCTCAAGGTCAAGGTCGGTTCCGTTCTTTTCCGACGGGCCGTCGACGGTTCCGCCGAAGTATTTGTTCGCCATCGCCACGGTGCGGTTCACAAGGTTTCCGACTGTGTTCGCGAGGTCGGTGTTGTAGCGGTCGATGAAGTTTTCGTAGCTTATGGAGCCGTCCGCCGCGAAGGGCATCTCGGAGAGCATATAGTAGCGGGTCGCGTCCGCGCCGAAGCGTTTAACCATCTCTCCGGCGTAGATTACGTTTCCCTTCGACTTCGACATTTTATCCTCGCCGAAGAGAAGCCACGGGTGGGCGAAAATTTTCTTCGGGAGCTTCGCGCCGAGGGCCATCAGCCATGCAATCCAGTAAATCGAATGGAACCTTAAAATGTCCTTGCCGATGACGTGGACGCAGTTTTCCCAGTATTTAAGATAGTCCTCCGACGGGTGCTCGGGGTCGTAGCCCATCGCGGTGATATAGTTGTTGAGCGCGTCAATCCATACATATATAATGTGCTTCGGGTCGAATTCGACCGGAACTCCCCACTTAAAGCTCGTTCTTGTGATGCAAAAGTCCTGGAGCCCGGGCTTTATGAAGTTGTTAATCATCTCGTTGCGGCGGCTTTCGGGCTGAATGAAGTCGGGGTGGTCGGCGAAGAAGTCCTCAAGCTGCTTCTGATACTTTGAAAGACGGAAGAAATAGGCTTCCTCCTTTGTTTTTCTGACCTCGGCTCCGCAGTCGGGGCAGCGGCCGTCCTTTAACTGGACCTCGGTAAAGAAGCTTTCGCAGGGAAGGCAGTACCAGCCCTCGTACTCCGAGCGGTAGATGTCGCCCTGCTCGTAGAGCTTGGTAAAAGTGCGCTGAAGGGCCTTTTCGTGGATTTCGTCGGTGGTGCGGATAAAGCGGTCGTAGCTTACGTTTAAGCCGTCGATTTCGGAGCGAATCGCCGCCGAAATCTTATCGACATGCTGCTTCGGGGTGATGCCCGCTTTTTGGGCCTCCTCCTCGATTTTAAGGCCGTGCTCGTCGGTTCCGGTAAGAAAGACGACGTCGTATCCCTGCATTCGCCTCGTCCTCGCAATCATATCCGCGCAGACATGGTCGTACATATTCCCGATGTGCGGGAGCTTCGAGGCATAAGCGATAGCTGTTGTGATAAAGTAGGGTTCAGACATAACGTTCTTCCTTTCAGATGTTTATTTACGGCTTTGCGCCGTAAGGATATTATATACTTTTTTCGGGATTTGTCAAGCCGACCGCCCCGACATGCCGGAAGATACAAAGTCGCAATTTTTCCTTGAAATTTTCCCCGCGATGTGCTATTCTATACTTAATAATAATTTTTTGCGCGATGTTCATATACAGCCGGTAATTATTCAACGCGATTCTCCGCCCTGTATACGGGGCAGTTTAAACCCGAAAGGAGAAAATTTATGAAGCTTTCCCTGATTTCCGCGGAGGGCTCCGCGCGCTCCAGGATGGTTTTCCACGAAAACCCGAAAACGCTCCATGTCGGCGCCCTGCCGCCGCACGCCTATTTCATTCCGTTCTCCCCCGACGGCGACCCGTTTTCGCCACGCGAAAGCTCGCCGCGCTTTGAGCTTTTAAACGGCGGCTGGGGGTTCACCTACCGCGACAGCGTAATCGACCTTGCGGACAACTTCCCCGCGCTCGCGCCCGAGGGAACGGTTCCGGTGCCGTCGAACTGGCAGCTCTGCGGCTTCGACCGCCCGCAGTACACAAACGTCGCCTACCCGATTCCCTTCGACCCGCCGTTCGTCCCCGACGACGTTCCGGTCGGGGTATATTACCGCGACTACGTCTATTCGCCCGACGGCCTCCGGAGGATTCTGACGTTCGAGGGCGTGGACAGCTGCCTTTATCTCTATATAAACGGCGTTTTTGCGGGATATTCTCAGGTTTCGCATTCGACGTCGGAATTCGACGTTACCCCGCTTCTCAAAGAGGGTGAAAATAAAATCTGCGCCGCCGTTTTAAAATGGTGCGACGGAACCTATCTCGAGGACCAGGACAAAATCCGCCTTTCTGGAATTTTCCGCGACGTTTATATGCTCTCCCGCCCCGAGAAGAGGCTTTCAGACTACCGCGTGAGCGCGATTCCGGATTTGGAGGCGAATACCGCTTCCGTAACCGTTTCGGTAAAGGGCTCTGACGCAAAGATTTCGCTTCTCTCCCCGTCTGGCGAGCTCCTCGGCGAGGCTGAGGCGGCGGAAGGCAGTCCCGCCGTATTTACAATCGAAAGCCCCGAGCTTTGGTCCGCCGAAAAGCCGGTTCTCTATAAGCTCATAATCGAAGCCGCCGGCGAAAAAATCGGCGAGCGGGTGGGAATCCGCGAAATTAAGATTAAAGACGGCGCGGTGACGGTGAACGGCGTCAAAATAAAGCTTCGGGGCGTGAACCGCCACGACAGCTATCCCGAATCTGGATACGCGGCGTCAATCGATCAGCTTAAAAAGGATTTGTTCTCGATGAAGCGGCACAACGTAAACGGCGTGCGCACGTCGCACTATCCGAACGCGCCGGAATTCTATAAGCTCTGCGACGAGCTCGGCCTTTATGTAATCGACGAGGCCGACCTCGAGAGCCACGGCTCAATCGACGTTTATCAGGACTTCAGATGGAGCCGCGAGGGCGGCTACGGCGGGCTTTCGCTCGTCGTCCGCGACCCGCAGTTCAAAGACGCTATCCGCGACCGCCATGAGCTTCTGATGTCCCGCGACTTCAACCGCCCCTGCGTGATTATGTGGTCGCTCGGGAACGAGGCGGGCTACTCCGACGTTATGCGCCGCGAGGTTCTGAGAATGAAGCAGGAGGACCCGACGAGGATTATCCACTACGAGAGCACCCACCGCCTCGATAAAAAGGACTTTTCGGAGCTCGATATAGTTTCAAAGATGTACCCCGCGCCCGACTATGTAAAAAACTGGCCCCAAAGCGACGGCGAAGCGATGGGGCGGCCGCTCGTTCTCTGCGAATACTGCCACGCGATGGGAAACGGTCCCGGCGACCTTGAGGACTACTGGGAGGCCATCTACTCGAACGAGCATGTCGCGGGCGGCTTCGTCTGGGAATGGTGCGACCACAGCCTTCCGCTCGGAAACACCCCCGACGGGAGAATAATGTACGGCTACGGCGGCGACTGGGGCGAACGCCACAACGACGGAAACTTCTGCTGCGACGGCCTCAACTACCCCGACCGCACTCCCCACACCGGCCTTCGGGAGCTTAAACAGGTCTACCGCCCCGTAAGGGTAAAAAGCCTCGGCGACGGCAGATACCTTTTAAAGAATATGCTCGCGTTCACCGCCGCCGAGGAGCTTCTTAACTGCCGCTACGAGATTACCGAATCGGGCGAGGCCGTTTCGGAGGGGAACGTAGAAATGTCCCTTCCCGCCGGAGGGGTCCAGGAGATAAGCATACCTATGTCGAGGGACAGATACGTTTCGCGGTATATACGCTTTATCTTCACGCTTAAGGAAAACGCCCCGTGGGCGAACGCCGGGTTCGAGGTAGCTTTCGACCAGCTCGAAATTTACGAGGAAAATATAAAAACCCTTCCCGCGAAGTCGCAGGGGGCGGTGATGTTCGAGGAATCGCCGCTCGAGCTTGTTATCCGCGCGAACGGGGTCAAGTACGTCTACGACCGCAGGCACGCGAGAATAAAATCTGCGGCTAAGGGCGGGACGGAGCTTTTGGACAGGCCGGTCGAGCTCAATTTCTTCCGCGCGCCGACCGATAACGACTCCCAGAGGGGCGACTGGTACAGGCTCCATATAAATTCCTACGACGTAAAGGTCTATTCCGACAAAATAACCGTCGACGACGACGGCGTTACCGTTACGGCGGAGGTTTCCTACGGATGGAATATTTTGCGGCCGTTCGCGAAGGGAAGCGTTAAGTATACCGTTTCGGCGGACGGAACCCTCAGAATCCGCGCGAGGCTTAAAACCGACGAGAAGGTGACAAGCCTGCCGCGCTTCGGGATAAGGCTCTTTGTCCCAAAGACGTTCGACGAGGCGGAATATTACGGCTACGGGCCTTTTGAGAGCTACCGCGACAAGCACCGCGCTTCATACATCGGAAAATTCACCGCGAAGATTTCCGACATGTTCGAGGACTATATAAAGCCGCAGGAAAATTCCTCCCACTTCGGCTGCAAATACCTGAAAATAAACGGCGGCGGCGTAAGCCTTCGGTTCGAGGGCGAGGGCGACCTAAGCTTTTCGGCGATGGAGTACACCGAGGAGGAGTTGAGCGCGAAGCGGCATAACTTCGAGCTTGAAAAATGCCCGTCGAACGTAATCTGCGTCGACTCGGCGATGGCGGGCGTCGGCTCGGCGTCCTGCGGACCCGCGCTTGCGGAAAAATACCGCCTTACCCTCCCCGAGCTCGATATGGACATCAGAATGGGGATTCTTTAAAACAAAACATCGGGAGCCGGACAGCGCGTTCGGCTCCTTTTTTGAAAACTTAATACAATCTTAATCAAATTCCGCTTTTATCTTAATTTTTTGGGGCGTATAATGTCTGCATACTAAAAATGCGGGACGTGATTATATGCTCATCAACCTCATAAACTACGCGATTGCAATCGTCTTTTTCGCCTGCTACGCATACCAGTTCGTCTACCTGCTTGCGCCGTTCTTTGTCAAAAGGAAAAGGCATACCGAGGCGAAGCTTCACAGATTCGCGGTGCTGATATGCGCGAGAAACGAGGAGGCGGTTATCTCAAACCTCATTTCAAGCCTTAAAAATCAGAATTACCCGCGCGAGCTTCTTACGGTATTCGTCTGCGCCGACAACTGCACCGACTCAACCGCCAAAGCGGCTTCGGCGGCGGGAGCAATCGTCTACGAAAGGTTCGACGCCCGAAAAGTCGGAAAGGGGTACGCGCTGAATTATCTTCTTAAAGAGATTGCGAGGAACTACGGCGAGGGCGCGTTTGACGGGTATTTTGTCTTTGACGCGGACAACATTCTTGAGCCGGACTATGTATTTGAGATGAACAAGACGTTCAGCGAGGGGTACGACATCGTCACCGGGTACAGAAATTCCAAAAACTACGCCGACAACTGGATATCGGCGGGGTATTCGCTCTGGTTCCTGCGGGAATCGCAGTACCTCAACCGCCCGCGATACCTCTTGGGGACGAGCGCGGCGGTCTCGGGGACGGGATTTATGTTCTCCGAAAGAATTCTTGAACGCATCGGCGGGTGGAAATATTTTCTTCTCACCGAGGACCTCGAATTCACGATGGACAGCGTTATATCGGGAGAAAAAATCGGCTACTGCGAGCGGGCGGTGCTCTACGACGAACAGCCGACCGACTTTAAGCAGTCGGCCCGCCAGAGGCTCAGGTGGGCGAGGGGATATTTGCAGGTGTTCTGCGGCTACGGCGCAGGGCTTATACGTGGAATATTCTCGAAGCGGTTTTTGTCCTGCTACGACATGACGATGACGATACTTCCGGCGATGGTGCTTTCGATTTCGAGCATAATCGCGAACGCCGCGACGGTGCTTGTGAATATACAAAGCGCGGCGGTATGGCGGGACGTCGGGCTTTCGCTGATGCAGTCGCTTCTCAACGTATACCTGACGTTTATTTTAATCGGCGGGGTGACGCTTTTAAGCGAGTGGAGAAAAATCCATGCGCCGGCCGCAAAAAAGATACTTTACCTTTTCACCTTCCCGATTTTCATGTTTACATACATACCGATTTCGGCGGCGGCACTCTTTGTAAACGTCGACTGGAAGCCGATTATCCATTCAAGGAGCAGAACGCTTACGGAGATTAAAGAGGGGAAGTAGGCGAATGGCCCGCATAAAACGGCAAAAGCAGACGAAAATTCGTCTGCTTTTGCATATAGAATCGCGGATATTAAAATTTATCTCACGGATAAATCAGAATTGCCGCTCTTTTTTACCGGCTTCCTCACAAATGAAAGCACAACATTAACTATCAGCAGCCCCAATGTAATCCATGTACTGATTTCAAAGGCTTTCAGGAACCGTTCACAAGACCACAGGCTGTCGCCGAAAAAGTTGATAAATGTACGAACGGCAATTCCGTCGTTTACGTCCGGGATAAGCGTCCACAGAAAATTGAAGCCGAAATCTGTTGACACAATCAACGAAATAATAAACAAAGCCATAAAAACTATCTTGATTTTTTTCAAATTTTCAGCCTCCTTAAAACCGCTTTGCCTGCCGCCTTTTTACTTGGGGGAAATTATTTATCCTGTTCCTGCGGAGGGTTGTTTTTCGCGAAGTCCTCTATTGCCTTGAGCTGTTTTTTGCGGTTTTTCTTTACGATGATGATTATAACCGCGGCGATTATGCCGATAATCACGGCGTAGATGACTATGTAGGGAATCGAGCTTACGAAGTTTACAAAGAAGTTCTTCGCGCCCTCGCTGATGTCGTAGAGGTTCTCGTCGAGCTTTGTGGAAATTCGCTCCCAAACCGTCTTGGGCGCGGGCGGCGTTACCCTTTCAACCTCGCTGACGTTTATCCGGACGGTGCTGTAGCTCACCAAATCCTTCATCGTATTTAACTGAGAAGTATAGCTTTCAATCTGGTAGTTCACGTCGGTGAGGTATTCCTGAATCCTTAAGATGTCCTCGACGGTTTCGGCCTTTTCAAGAAGCTCCATAAAGCTGTCGCGCTCGGCCTTATACGCGGCGAGGCGGGCCTCCACGTCTACATATTTAAGGGTTACGTCGTCGGTCGAGGTCGAGGAGGAAATAACTGTGCCGAGGCCGCCGACGGTATCCATAAACGCTTCATAGCTGTTCTCGGGGACGCGCACGGTGTAGTTCGCGCTGCGGTTCGAGTCCCTTCCGTAGTGGGACGAGCTTTCGATGTATCCGCCGAATGACGAAACCGAGGCTTCGAGCTGGTAAACGAATTTGTCATATTCAAGGGTTTCGATGGAGAGGTCGCCGTTTTTGATGATTTTTCTTGAGCTTTGCGCGGCATTTGCCTCGGGTGCGGCTTCCGCCGGGGCAGGGGCTTCGACCTCCCATTCCTCGGCGACTTCGTCGGTCGCCCAGTCCGCGCCGTCGTCCCAGCCGTATGAGGCGTTGGAATCGACCGCGTCGAAATAATTATAGTCGCCGGCGGACTTTACGTCCGCCCCGCAGGAGGTGAACAGCAGCGCAATCGCTACCGCTCCGCCAATGACAGAAACAAACTTTTTCATAATTAACCGTCCTTTCTTCGGGCTATGCGTTTATCTTACCGCAGCCGCGCATAAAAAGTCAATTACGCCGCGGTAACAATCCGGTTACAGTTCGGTAACGCAGGGAGCTTTTAATTATAATACTATTTTAGAGGGGGAAATATTGCAGGGGTGGGGGAAATATTTTTTTGGTGGGAGAGAGGGGGCGCGGGGACGGAGCGGAAACAGATGCGAAGGCGGGAGGGCGGGCGGGTGGGGCCAACCAAACCAGCGTAGTCCCCGCGCCCCCGTTCGCGACGAATCCCGCCCCCGGAGCCGCAGGCGGAGCGGGGCGGGTGAGGAGCGAACCCGGTCAGAGGCACAAAGGCCCAAAGTCTGAAAACAGACGGTTGGAGCCGTCGTTTTGTCTGCTCAGCCAACTGATTTCTGATAGCGGCAGTGCGAGGAACAACTGGTACCACATTATTGCCGCACATGCTTTAGCTGAAATCCCAAGGCGAGCAATCTATCCTCTAACCCTCTAACGCTCTAACCTCTAAAAGCCCGTCCCTCACCCGTCCCCGCTCCGCCTGCGGCTCCGGGGGACGGGATTCGGGCCGGGCCGGGGATTGGGCGCGCTATGCGCCGAGGCTTTCTGCCCCGCTCCGGCGCGGCTTAAGAAAGCTGTTGCGTCGGTCCCACCCGCCCGCCCCCCTCCCTTTCGCACTATCTCCCCGCTTTCTTAAGCCGCGCCTCCGCCCCCCGAATTTGTCTATTTTGCCCAAAAATTCCTCTGTAAAGGCTTTTTACTTGCGTAATGCTCACGAATTTCGTTTTTCGCCAAATTTTTGCTTGACATTTGCCGCTTCTTGATGTATAGTCGATTATGTATCATAGCAAAATGGAGAATAAGTGCTTAGTCGCCAAAAGTGCGATTTTTGCCGGAATTTGGAAATTTTTACGGAGAAATTTTTCAACAGTTTCCCTCGAAATTTCGTCGGTTTAGCCAAAATCGCCCTGCGGCGCGTTTCTGACTTCGGGTTATCCCGAATCCGGGCATTGTCGCTTAAAATCTCCGTTTCAATCCGCAATCTCTAATCTCTAAAAGGAGTGAGTGCCAATGAACGTTAGGGACGTGCAGTTAGGCAAGAACGTCCGCAAGAGCTTCGCGAAAATAAACGAGGTTCTTGAAATGCCGAACCTCATCGAGGTGCAGAAAAAATCCTACCAGTGGTTCCTCGACGAAGGGCTTAAGGAGGTATTCCGCGACATCTCCTCTATCAAGAATCACGACGGAACCTTAGAGCTGAGCTTCATCGACTACCGCCTCGATTCCGAGCCGAAGTATTCCATCACCGAGTGCAAGGAGCGGGATACGACATACGCCGCGCCGCTTCGGGTAACGGCGAGGCTCAATAACCTCAAAACCGGCGAAATAAAGGACTCCGAGGTCTATATGGGCGACTTCCCGCTGATGACCCCTTCAGGGACCTTCGTTATCAACGGCGCGGAACGCGTCATCGTTTCACAGCTCGTCCGCTCCCCGGGCGTATATTATGCCGTCGAGAGGGACAAGACGGGTAAGGAGCTCTTTAAGGCAACCGTTATCCCGAACAGAGGCGCATGGCTCGAATACGAGATGGACTCGAACGACGTGGTTTACGTCCGCATCGATAAAAACCGCAAGATTCCGATTACGACCTTTATCCGCGCAATCGGCATCGGCACCAACGACGAAATCGACTCGGTATTCAACAACGACCCCCGCCTTCGCGCGACTATCGCCCAGAAGGACGCGACGCTTACCGCCGAAGAGGGCCTTTTAGAGGTATATAAGAAGCTCCGCCCCGGGGAGCCTCCGACGGTCGATTCGGCGATTACGTTAAGGGATAATCTCTTCTACGACGCGGCGAGATACGACCTCTCCCGCTTCGGCAGATATAAATACAACAAGAAGCTCGGCCTCGCCTCCCGTCTTGCGGGACACCTTCTTGCAAGGCCGATTGCCGACCCCGTCACCGGCGAGCTTTTGGCCGACGCCGGCGAAACCGTTTCGATGGAGCGCGCCGCCGAGCTTGAAAGCGCGGGCGTAACCGAGGCCTACATCACCGTCGAAAAGCGTGAAACCCTGACAAGCCCCACCGGCGAAGTAACCCATAAGGTCGACATCGACGAGGTTAAAATAATCGGCTCCGGAATGGTCGACATCGACCGCTTCATCGACTTCGACGCAAAGCCCCTCGGCATAAACGAAAAGGTATCCTTCCGCGTTCTCCGCGAAATCCTCGAGAGCGCGAACGGCGACGTAGAAATCGCCGAACAGCTTAGGCTTCGCCGCGACGAGCTCATTCCCCGCCACATCGTAAACGACGACATCGTAGCGACTATAAGCTATTTCCTCAACCTCTGCGAGGGCGTAGGAACCGTAGACGACATCGACCACCTCGGAAACAGAAGAATCCGCTGCGTCGGCGAGCTCTTACAGAACCAGTTCAGAATCGGCTTCTCGAGAATGGAGCGCGTTATCCACGACAGAATGAACATCCAGTCGCAGGATATGGAGGTCGTAACCCCGACCGCGCTCATCAATATCCGCCCCGTTACGGCGGCTTTAAAGGAGTTCTTCGGCTCCTCGCCGCTGTCCCAGTTCATGGATCAGGTAAACCCGCTCTCCGAGCTTCGGCATAAACGCCGCATCTCCGCGCTCGGCCCGGGCGGCCTCTCCCGCGACCGCGCGGGTTTCGAGGTCCGCGACGTTCACTATTCGCACTACGGCAGAATGTGTCCGGTCGAAACGCCCGAAGGCCCGAACATCGGACTTATCTCCTACCTCGCGACGTTCGCGAGAATCAACGAATACGGCTTCATCGAGGCTCCCTATCGGCGCGTCGACAAGAAAACCGGAGTTGTTACCGACGAGGTCGTCTATATGACCGCCGACGTCGAGGATAACTACATGGTCGCACAGGCCAACGAACCCCTCACCGAGGAAAACAAGTTCGCAAGAACAAGGGTAAACGGCCGTTACCGCGACCAGATTATGGAAATCGACCGCGAGAACATCGACTTCATGGACGTTTCGCCGAAGATGGTTGTTTCGGTCGCGACGGCGATGATTCCCTTCCTTGAAAACGACGACGCGAACCGCGCTCTGATGGGCGCGAACATGCAGTGCCAGGCGGTTCCTCTGCTTGTCACCGAAAACCCGATCGTCGGCACAGGTATGGAGTATAAGGCCTGCCTCGACTCGGGCGTAGCGGTCGTTTCGGAGGCCGCAGGCGTTGTCGAAAAGGTCGACGCTTCGACAATCGTCGTCCGCGAGGACTCCGGCGAGCTAAGAACCTACGGCCTCACCAAGTTCAAACGCTCAAACTCCGGCACCTGCACCAACCAGCGGCCCATAGTTTCCAAGGGCGAGAGAATCGAGGCCCATCAGGTAATCGGCGACGGCCCGGCGACCTGCAACGGCGAAATTTCCCTCGGCCGCAACGCCCTCATCGGCTTTATGACGTGGGAAGGCTACAACTACGAGGACGCGGTTCTTCTCAACGAACGCCTCGTAAGGGACGACATCTACACCTCCATTCATATCGAGGAATATGAAATCGAATGCCGCGATACAAAGCTCGGCCCCGAGGAAATCACTAAGGATATTCCCGGCGCGGGCGACGAAAACCTGAAGGACCTCGACGAAAACGGCATTATCCGCATAGGCGCGGAGGTCAAGAGCGGCGATATTCTCGTCGGAAAGGTCACGCCGAAGGGCGAAACCGAGCTTACCGCCGAGGAGAGGCTCTTAAGAGCCATATTCGGCGAAAAGGCGCGCGAGGTCCGCGACAACTCCCTTAAGGTCCCTCACGGCGAATCCGGAGTTGTCACCGACGTTAAGATATTTACCCCCGAAAACTGCGACGAGCTTTCCCCCGGCGTAAATATGCTCGTAAGATGCTATATCGCGCAGAAGAGAAAGATTTCGGTCGGCGATAAGATGGCGGGCCGCCACGGCAACAAGGGCGTTGTTTCGAGAATTTTATCTCAGGAGGATATGCCCTTCCTCTCCGACGGTACGCCGCTCGACATCGTTTTGAACCCGCTGGGCGTTCCTTCGCGTATGAACATCGGTCAGGTCTTGGAGGTCCACCTCGGAATGGCCGCCAAGAAGCTCGGCTGGAATATCATGACACCCGTCTTTGACGGCGCGCACGAGGAGGACATCCGCGAATGCTTCCGCCTTGCCGGAATGGACGAGGACGGCAAAACCGTTCTTTACGACGGAAGAACCGGCGAGCCGTTTGACAACCGCGTAACCGTCGGTATAATGTACTATCTGAAGCTCCACCACCTGGTAGACGACAAGATTCACGCGCGCTCCGTCGGCCCCTACGCCCTCGTTACACAGCAGCCTCTCGGCGGCAAGGCGCAGTTCGGCGGACAACGCTTCGGCGAGATGGAAGTATGGGCTCTCGAAGCCTACGGCGCGGCCTATACGCTCCAGGAAATCCTCACCGTCAAGTCGGACGACACCACCGGCCGCGTAAAGACTTATGAGGCAATCGTCAAGGGGCAGAACGTCCCGAAGGCGGGAATCCCCGAGGCGTTCAAGGTTATGGTCAAGGAGCTGCAGTCGCTCGCTCTCGACGTAAGGGTCCTCGACGAAAACGGCGAGGAAATCGACCTTACCCAGAGCTTCGACGACGACGCGGACATCATTCCCGCGCCGATAAGCGACTACGGAATGTCCTACGAAAGCGAGCCCGTCGACGACGAATACACCGAGGGCGACGACTATACCGGAGACGGCGACGACGACTATACCGACGACGGCGACGACGACATCAACTATGACGACGACGGCGCGGAGCCGCTCGAAGGCTTCACAATCGTCGACTCCGACTCGGACGACGCGGATATAATGTAAGAAGGCAACGGCTATACTATACAGTAAAGAGGGTTTGTATTTTGGATTTTAACGTATGCGATTCCATTAAAATCGGCCTCGCTTCGCCGGACCAGATAAGAAGCTGGTCGCACGGCGTTGTCGAAAAGCCGGAAACCATCAACTACCGCACCCAGAAGCCTGAGCGCGACGGCCTTTACTGCGAGCGCATCTTCGGCCCTACAAAGGACTGGGAGTGCCACTGCGGAAAGTATAAGAAAATCCGCTTTAAGGGCAAGGTCTGCGAACGCTGCGGCGTTGAGGTAACAAGGGCCAAGGTAAGGCGCGAGCGCATGGGCCACATCGAGCTCGCCGCCCCCGTTTCCCACATCTGGTACTTCAAGGGAACCCCCTCGAGAATCGGCCAGATGCTCGACATCTCTCAGAAGCGGCTCGAAGAGGTGCTCTATTTCACCAAGTATATCGTAATCGACCCCGGCGACACCGGCCTTGTAAAGAAGCAGATTCTCACCGAGCGCGAGTATCAGGACGCGCGCGAAAGATATGAGGACCAGTTCGTCGCGGGAATGGGCGCGGAGTCCATTAAAAAGCTCCTTGAGGAAATCGACGTCGAGGAGCTCGCGGCAAGCCTAAAAGCCGAGCTTAAGGATTTGCCGACCGGCCAGAAGAGAATAAAGCTTTTAAAGCGGCTTGAAATCGTCGAGGCGTTCCGCGTTTCAAAAAACCGCCCGGAATGGATGATTTTAGACGTTGTTCCGGTAATTCCTCCGGATCTTCGGCCTATGGTCCCCTTAGACGGCGGCAGATACGCGACCTCCGACCTAAACGACCTCTACCGCCGCGTAATCAACAGAAACAACCGCTTAAAGAGAATGCTCGAGCTCGACGCGCCGGACATAATCGTAAGAAACGAAAAGAGAATGCTCCAGGAGGCCGTCGACGCCCTTATCGACAACGGCCGCCACGGGCGTCCCGTAACCGGCCCCAACAACCGCGCCTTCAAGTCCCTTTCGGATATGCTTAAGGGCAAGCAGGGACGCTTCCGCCAGAACCTCCTCGGAAAGCGCGTCGACTACTCGGGGCGTTCGGTTATCGTCGTAGGCCCGGAGCTTAAGATGTACCAGTGCGGCCTGCCGAAGGAGATGGCCCTCGAGCTGTTCAAGCCGTTCGTAATGAAGCGTCTTGTAGACACCAACGAGAAGATAAACATCAAGTCCGCGAGGAAAAAGGTTGAGCGCGGCGAAAACGAGGTCTGGGACGCCCTCGAAAACGTAATCCAAGGCCACCCCGTGCTTTTGAACCGCGCCCCGACGCTCCACCGCCTCGGTATCCAGGCGTTCGAGCCGGTTCTCGTAGAGGGCAGAGCTTTAAAGCTCCACCCGCTCGCCTGCACCGCCTATAACGCCGACTTCGACGGCGACCAGATGTCGGTCCACGTTCCGCTCTCCGTCGAGGCTCAGGCCGAAGCA
>CANPZQ010000022.1 GCA_947588775.1 uncultured Clostridia bacterium | reverse complement strand
GGAATCGGAATCATCGACATCGTCGAAAACCGCCTTGTCGGAATGAAGTGCCGCGGCGTATACGAAACCCCCGGCGGAACGGTTTTATACAAGGCGCACAGCGTCCTCGAATCGATTTGCCTCGACAAAATGACGCTCCACGAAAAGCAGAGGCTTTCTATCACGTTTGCGGAGCTCGTCTATAACGGCCAGTGGTTCACCCCGCTTCGCGAGGCACTTTCCGCCTTTGTCGACAAAACTCAGGAGCGCGTCACCGGAAAGGTCCGCCTAAAGCTTTACAAGGGAAACATGATTAACGCCGGCGTTTGGAGCGATTACAGCCTATACAGCGAGGAAATCGCGACCTTCGGGGAGTCGGACTACGACCAGAAGGACAGCGCGGGCTTCATCAACCTCTACGGGCTGCCGATAAAGGTGCAGTCGGTTGTCGACGCTAAGAACAAAAAATAATTGAGGTAAATTATGGCAAAGATGTGGCAGGGCGTGACGGACGGCGTTACGGCTAAAATCGCGGATGACTTCAACTCGTCGATAGCGTTCGACCAGAGAATGTTTCGCGAGGATATTGAAGGCTCGGTCGCTCACGCGAAAATGCTGTCAAAGCAGGGGATAATCTCTCCCTCGGACGCAGAGGCGATAATTTGCGGCCTTACGGATATACTCAAAGACCATCAATCCGGCAGCCTTGCAATCGACCCCGACTGCGAGGACATACATATGTTCGTCGAGCAGGTTCTCACCGAAAGAATAGGGGAGGCGGGAAAGAAGCTTCATACCGCCCGCTCCCGAAACGACCAGGTCGCCCTCGATTTGCGGCTATATCTGCGTAAAAAGACCGACGGGCTGATTGAGCTTGTGAAAAAGGCCGCCGGGGCGGTATGCGATAAGGCGGAGGAGTACCGTGACGCGGTAATGCCGGGGTACACCCACCTTCAGCGCGCTCAGCCGATACTCTTTTCCCACCAGCTTTTGGCATACTGCATGATGTTTTTGCGGGATATTGACCGCCTGCGCGACTGCCGGAAGCGGATTAACGTAAGCCCGATAGGCTCCTGCGCGCTTGCGGGGACTACCTATTCGACCGACAGAAAATTCGAGGCGGAGCTTCTTAACATGCCCGAAATCTGCCGAAATTCAATCGACGGCGTTTCCGACCGCGACTTTGCCTTGGAGCTTCTCGGCTGCCTTTCGATTTTGCAGATGCATCTCAGCCGCTTTTGCGAGGAGTTAATACTCTGGTCGAGCTGGGAATTCAGGTTTATCGCGCTTTCGGACGGCTTTACGACCGGCTCCTCGATTATGCCGCAGAAGAAAAACCCCGACATGGCGGAGCTTATCCGCGGAAAGACAGGCCGGGTTTACGGCGATTTGACGTCGCTGCTTACGGCGTTGAAGGGCCTGCCGCTCGCATATAACAAGGACATGCAGGAGGACAAGGAAGCGATTTTCGACGCCGTCGATACCGTTGAAAACTGCCTCGGGGTGTTTATCCCGATGATTTCGGAGCTTAAGGCAATGCCCGAAAACATGCTTAAAGCCGCGCAGACCGGCTTTATAAACGCGACGGACTTCGCGGACTATCTTGTGAGAAAGGGACTGCCGTTCCGCTCGGCCTATAAAATCGCCGGTCAGGCGGTCGCAAGGTGCCAGTCGGGCGGGTTCACCCTTGAAACCCTGCCCCTTGCGGAGTATAAATCCCTTTGCGACTTGGTCGACGAGGACGTCTACGCCGAAATCGATTTGATGAACTGCGTTAAAAAGCGTATTTCCGAGGGCGGAACAGGCCCCGAATCCGTCGCCGCGCAGATTGAATATGTCCGCGGCGCGCTTGAATAAACGATTCCCCAAAAAATCCGATAAAAGGAGAAAAACTATGATTTCACTAAAAGGCCGCAGCTTTTTAAGACTTCTTGACTTCACCCCAGAGGAGATAGAGGGGCTTCTCAACGCCGCCGCCGAGCTTAAATCGCTCAAGAAGGCCGGTATACCCCATCGCTATCTCGAGGGCAAGAACGTCGCGCTCATCTTTGAAAAGACCTCCACACGCACAAGGTGCTCGTTCGAGGTTGCCGCCGCCGACCTCGGAATGCACGCGGTTTACCTCGACCCGAAGTCGTCGCAGGTCGGCAAAAAGGAGTCGATTCCCGACACAGCCCGCGTTTTGGGGAGAATGTTCGACGGAATCGAGTACCGCGGCTACGGTCAGGAGCTCGCCGAGAGCCTTGCCTATTATTCCGGCGTACCCGTCTGGAACGGCCTCACGAACGAATTCCACCCGACGCAGATTCTCGCCGATTTTCTGACGATTCGCGAGCATCTGGGCCGCTTAAAGGGCGTAAAGCTCGTCTATGCCGGCGACGCGCGCTATAATATGGGAAATTCTCTGATGGTCGGCTGCGCGAAGATGGGAATGCACTTTGTCGCGTGCTCCCCGAAGGCCTATTTCCCCGACGGAGAGCTTGTCGCCGAATGCCAGAAGATAGCCGCCGAAACCGGCGCGACCCTTGAATTTATCGAGGACGTTAAAACCGCCGTCGCGGACGCAGACGTAATTTACACCGACGTATGGGTGTCGATGGGCGAGCCGGACGAGGTTTGGGCGGAGAGAATAAAGGATTTGATGCCCTATCAGGTCAACTCCGATATGATGAAGATGGCGGGGGAGAAGTGCCTCTTTATGCACTGCCTGCCCGCGTTCCACGATTTAAAGACCGAAATCGGCCGCGAAATGTATGAAAAATTCGGCTATGACTGCCTCGAAGTAACCGACGGGGTATTCGAGTCGCCCGCGTCGGTAGTATTCGACGAAGCCGAGAATCGCCTTCACACCATTAAAGCGGTGATGGCGACGACGTTAATTTAGCTTTCGGACATCACCCTTTGGGGTGATGTTTTTTGTGCATAACATAGAATTTTATAAAATTCGGAATTTGTGTTGAACTTATCCCGAAATTATGTTACAATATTTATTCGGAAGAATTTGTCCGAAGCCAAAGCTTCGGGCGGAAAAAGGAAAGGACGGAAATAAATTATGAACGGGATTCAGTTTTCCAAAAAAGCCTGCCTTGTCTTGTCAAACGGCTCTGTCTATGAGGGAATACGCATAGGCGCGGAGGGCGACAGCGTAGGCGAGCTTGTCTTTACCACCGGAATGACGGGCTATCTCGAAACGCTCACCGATCCGAGCTACTGCGGCCAGATAGTTATGCAGACATTCCCGCTTATCGGCAACTACGGCGTTATCTCTCCTGATTTCGAGGGCGAAACCGCCGTGCGGGGCTATATAGTTCGGGAGCTTTGCGACTATCCATCAAACTTTCGCTCCGAGTATGAGCTCGACCGCTTTCTTAAGGAAAAGGGCATACCCGGCATAGCCGGCGTAGACACCCGCGAGATTACAAGGATAATCCGCGAGGAGGGCGTTATGAACGCGAAAATCTGCGACGCGCCGCCGAAGGATTTATCCGACGTTATTTCTTACAAGGTTGAACGCGCCGTCGCGACGGTAAGCCGTCGGGAGCCGGAGGTTTACCCTGCCGAAAACGGAAGAAAATTCACCGTCGCGCTCATGGACTACGGCGCGAAGAAAAATATTATAAGAAGCCTTCAATCGCGCGGCTGCGAGGTAACGGCCTTTCCGCAGAACGCCAAGGCCGAGGAGGTTTTGGCGATACACCCCGACGGAATCATGCTTTCGAACGGCCCCGGCGACCCCGAGGAGAACGTTGAAGCGATAGCGGAGCTTAAAAAGCTTATCGGCAAGGTTCCGATTTTCGGAATATGCCTCGGCCATCAGCTCACCGCGCTCGCGATGGGCGGAAAGACAATGAAGCTCAAATACGGCCACCGCGGCGCGAACCAGCCCGTCAAGGATTTAATCGGCGGCCGTACCTACATCACGAGCCAGAACCACGGCTACGCGGTCGTTTCTGAGAGCCTTAAGGGCATAGGCCGCGAAACCTTTATTAACGCCAACGACCTCAGCTGTGAGGGAATGGAGTACCCCGGCGAGCGTTGCTTTACGGTCCAGTTCCACCCCGAGGCCTGCGGAGGTCCCCGCGACACGGCGTTTTTGTTCGACAGATTTATTGAGATGATGGGAGGCGAGCGCGATGCCTAAGGATTTAAGCATAAGAAAGGTTTTGGTGATAGGCTCGGGGCCGATAATTATCGGACAGGCCGCCGAATTCGACTATGCCGGCGCGCAGGCGTGCAGGGTTCTTCGCGCAGAGGGGATAAACGTAGTTTTGGTAAACTCCAACCCCGCGACGATTATGACCGATAAAAACCTCGCCGACGAAATCTACCTTGAGCCTCTTAACGCCGAAACCGTCGCGAGAATAATCGAAAAGGAAAAGCCCGACGGACTTCTTGCCGGCCTCGGCGGACAGACGGGGCTTACCATCGCCATGCAGCTGAGCCGCATGGGAGTTCTGGAAAAATACAACGTACGGCTTCTCGGCTCCGACATCGACGCTATCGACAAGGCCGAGGACCGCGAGCTTTTCCGCGATACTATGAAAGCCATCGGCCAGCCCGTCGTTCCTTCGGACATCACGCAGACGGTTGAGGGCGCGCTTGAAATTGCCGAAAAAATCGGCTACCCGGTAATCGTCCGCCCCGCGTTCACCCTCGGCGGCTCGGGCGGCGGAATCGCTCAGGACGTCGACGAGCTTAAAATCATCGCTAAAACCGGCCTCGACGCTTCTCCGATAACTCAGGTGCTCATCGAAAAGTGCATCTCGGGCTGGAAGGAAATCGAGTTTGAAACTATGCGCGACGCTTTGGGAAACGTTATCGCCGTCTGCTCGATGGAAAACTTCGACCCCGTCGGCGTTCACACCGGCGACTCGATAGTCGTCGCCCCCGCGCTCACCCTTGCGGACAAGGAGTACCAGATGCTTCGCTCCGCGTCGCTCGATATAATTTCCTCAATCGGAATCGTCGGCGGTTGCAACTGCCAGTTCGCTCTCAATCCCGAGAGCTTTGAATACGCCGTAATCGAGGTCAACCCCCGCGTTTCGCGCTCGTCTGCCCTCGCTTCAAAGGCGACCGGCTACCCGATTGCGAAAATAACGACGAAAATCGCCCTCGGCTACACCCTTGACGAAATCAAGAACGAAATCACCGGGAAAACCTGCGCATGTTTCGAGCCGACCCTCGACTACGTCGTCGTAAAGTTCCCGAAGTGGCCGTTCGATAAATTCAGCGGCTCGAACCGCGCCCTCGGAACCCAGATGAAGGCGACCGGCGAGGTAATGTCCATCGCCCCAAACTTCGAGATGGCACTTATGAAAGCCGTCCGCGGCGCGGAAATCTCGCTCGACACCCTAAACGCCGCGCCGCTTTCCGACAAGCCCGTTACGGAGCGGCTCCGCGAGCAGAACGACCGCCGAATCTTCACGGTATTCGAGGCGTTGAAGAGCGGAGTATCCATCGAAAAAATCCACGAAATCACCCTTATCGACGAATGGTTCCTCGCAAAGCTCTTGGGGCTCGCGGAATTCGAGAAAAAAATCGCGGGCTGCCTCGGCGAGGGCGACTATATCCGCGCAAAGCGGCTCGGCTATACCGACGCGGCGATAAAGAGGCTTTCCGGCGAATCCGAGCTCCCCGGGATAGATTTCAGCTACAAGATGGTCGACACCTGCGGCGCGGAATTCGACGCGGTTACGCCATACTTTTACAGCACCTGCGAGCAGGCCTGCGAGGCGAGAACGTTTGCCCGCTCCGGCAAGCCCGTCGTAATGGTTCTCGGCTCGGGGCCGATAAGAATAGGGCAGGGGATTGAGTTCGACTACAGCTCGGTTCACTGCGTCTGGACGCTCCGGGAGATGGGCTACGACGTCGTAATCGTCAACAACAACCCCGAAACGGTTTCCACCGACTACGACACCGCCGACAGGCTTTACTTCGAGCCTCTTTGCCCCGAGGACGTAATGAATATAATCAAGGTCGAGAAGCCGGTAGGCGTTGTCGTCGCGTTCGGCGGACAGACCGCCATCAAGCTCACGAAATTTTTGGACGAAAACGGAATAAGAATCCTCGGGACCTCCGCCGAAAGCATCGACGTCGCCGAGGACAGAGCGCGCTTCGACGGCTTGCTTGAATCCTTGGGAATAAAGCGGCCAAAGGGAATGGGAGTTCTTACCGAGGAGGAGGCACTTGAGGCGGCCGAAACGCTCGGCTACCCGGTTCTTCTTAGGCCGTCGTATGTAATCGGCGGGCAGAATATGACCATCTCCCGCAGCCCGGCCCATACGTCGAAATACATGAAGGCGATACTCGCTCAGGGCATCGAAAACCCGGTTCTTGTCGACAAATACATGCCCGGAGTGGAGCTTGAGGTCGACGTAATCTCGGACGGCGAGGACGTTTTGATTCCCGGTATAATGGAGCATATCGAGCGCGCGGGAATCCACTCCGGCGACTCGATTGCGGCATATCCGCCCTTCAACCTCAGCGACAAATTCCTGAAAATAATCTGCGACTGCTCCGAGAAGCTCGCTCTCGGCCTTAAAACGCAGGGGCTTGTGAATATCCAGTATCTCATCTACGAGGACGAGCTCTATGTAATCGAGGTCAACCCCCGCGCTTCGAGGACGGTTCCCTATATCAGCAAGGTCACAAACGTCCCGATGGTCGACATCGCCTCGAAGGTTATGCTCGGCGCAAAGCTTCGCGACCTCGGCTGCGGCGTCGGCCTTCACAAGGCTCCGCCCTACTATGCCGTAAAAGTCCCGGTTTTCTCGTTTGAAAAGCTCTCCGACGCGAACTCGATTTTAGGCCCCGAGATGAAATCTACCGGCGAGGTACTCGGAATCGGCAAAACGATGGCGGAGGCACTCTTCAAGGGCCTCACCGCCGCCGGCTTTACGGTCCGGCCCGCCGCCGCGCGCGAAAAGGGCGTACTGATGAGCGTTGAGGAAAACGACTACAACGACGTGATTTCCCTCGCGAAGCGTTTTTACGACCTCGCAATCCCGATTTATGCGACCGAAGGCACCGCCGCCGACATTTCCCAGCTCGGAATACCCGTTCATGCCGTCAAAAACGCCGGCGACAGCCCCGAGCTCTCCGAACTTCTGGAAAGCGGCAAAATCGGCTACATCATCTATACCGGCGCGGTTCACGACCGCTCCGTCGGCGACTATACAATGCTCCACCGCCGCGCCATGCAGCTCGGAATACCCTGTCTTACTTCTTTGGACACCGCAAACGCGCTTGCCGACATCATCGCTTCGCGGTTCAACTGCCTGAACACCGAGCTTGTAAACATCAACAGAATGCGCACCCGCCGCCGCAGAATCCGCTTCATGAAAATGCAGTCCGCCGGCAACGACTACATCTTCATTCCGAACTTCGACGGCTCAATCAGCTGTCCCGAAAGCCTCTGCGTAAGCCTCTGCCCCGAGCACTACGGAATCGGCGGCAGCGGAATAGTCCTCATCGAGAAATCCACCGTCGCCGACGCGAAAATGCGCCACTTCAACCGCGACGGCTCCGAGGGAAAGATGGCGGGAAACAATATCCGCTGCGTTGCGAAATACCTCTACGACGAGGGAATCGTAAGCGACGAGGACATCACCGTTGAATCGGCGAGCGGCGTTCATAAAATGAAGCTCTATATCCGCGACGGCCTTGTGAGCTCGGTTTCGGTGGATATGGGAAAAGCAGAGCTTTCGCCGAAGCTTCTTCCCGCAAAGACGGATTTGGATAAGCTTATAGATTATCCTTTGGAGGTTGCGGGGGAAACCTACCGCGCGACCTGCGTCGGAATCGGGAACCCTCACTGCGTTGTTTTCGCGAGCGACATCGACCGCCTCGACCTTGAAACGCTCGGGCCGAAGTTCGAGTATCACGAGATGTTCCCCGAGAGGATAAACACCGAATTTGTGAGGGTCGTAAACCGCACGACCCTGAGAATGCGCGTATGGGAGCGCGGCAACGGCGAAACACTCGCCTGCGGCACCGGAGCCTGCGCGGCGGTAATCGCGGCGGTTGAAAACGGCTTCTGCGACAAGGGCAGGGATATAACCGTCAAGCTGATTGGCGGCGACCTGACAGTAAACTACACCGACGAAAAAGTCACCCTCACCGGCAGCGCGGTAAAGGTGTTTGAAGGGGAATTTGAGTATTAAAATGAAAAAACCGCTCATACTGCTTTCGGCCGGCCTGATTATGCTTGCCGTCGGAGCCGCGGCATTTGCGGCCGCGCTCAGCGCGCCGACCGTCACAGGCCCCGCGTTTATGCGCGTTGTTTGGGAAGCTTGGATGGCGGCGGGGTTAGTCTTGACCGCTCTCGCCACCGTAGCGGCGGTTGTAAAGCCGGTTAAAGGAAAATAGAGAAAAAATCATAAATTCCCCTGACCGACCTCGTCAGGGGATTTTTTCGCCCTCAAATCTCGGCACAAAGCCCTCCACAGCGGCGGCGCGTTCCTGCGAGAAACCGTCGAACCCCGCCTCTTGGGCCAATCCGAGCACAAAATTGTATTCAAAAGTCGAAACCCGGCGGTTAAGCTCCTTAAATTCCGCCGCCCTGTTCATCGGCGTGTACTGGCTCATAACGCTGAGCAGAATCTCGTTCGGCTCAAACCTCCCGCGAAGCTCCGAAATAACCCTTTCCGAATCGCGCCGCATGTTCGGGAGCACGAGATGCCGCACCAAAACGCCGCTTTTAAGAGTTCCGTCCGCGCCGAAAACCGGCTTTCCCGCCTGGTTTGCCATCTGCCGGATAGCCGCAATTGCGGTTTCAAAATAGTCCTGCGCGCCGGAATATTTTTTCGCGGCGTCATCCGAAAAATATTTCAAATCCGGCAGCCATACGTCGATATAATCCTTAAAAGCCTTAACCGTTTCGACGCGCTCATACCCCCCGCAGTTGCATACAACCGGGATTTTCAGCCGCCCCTTAACCATGTCGAGGGCGTTCGCGACCGACGGCAGGAACGGGGTTGGGGATACGAGGTTGATGTTGTGTGCACCCTGCTCCTGAAGGTCAAGGAAGATGTCGGCGAGCTCGCTTTCGGTGACATAGTACCCGAGGTTTTCCTGCGAAATTTCAAAATTCTGGCAAAAAACGCATCTCAGCGTGCAGCCGCTGAAAAAAACGGTTCCCGAGCCGCGCGTGCCGCTTATGCAGGGCTCCTCCCACATGTGAAGGGCGGCGCGGGCGATTCTCGGCCTGTCGCTCTGGCGGCAGAAGCCGGTTTTCGCCGTTCTGTCAACGCGGCAGCGGCGCGGGCAAAGCTCGCAGCTCAGATAGTCGCGCATATCTCGCAAAACGGGTATTTCCCGCCCATAAGCCGCTTCGCCCGTTCCGCGGCCTCCGATGTTTCAAAAAGCCCGAAAACGCAGGAGCCGCTCCCGGTCATCTGCGCTGCCTCCGCGCCCGCCTCATAAAGCTCGGAGCGGATTTTCGCGATTTTCATGTTTTCAAGCGCGCTTTCAAGGTCGTTTGAAAGCCTTAAATACGGGTTTTCCCCGCGCTCATGCGCCTCAAGAAAGCTTTGGGTGCCGTGCTTTGAGCCGATTTTCTTTTCGTCAAAAAGCCGGTAGGCCTCCGGCGTTGAAACCCCGAAATCCGGCTTCACCAAAAGAACATGCCGCCGCTCAAGCCCGCCAAGCCGCGTCATTTTTTCGCCGATTCCCTCGCAGACCGCCGCGCCGCCCTGAATCATGAACGGAACGTCCGCGCCGACCGATGCGGCAATTTTTTCCAGCTCCTCATAGCTCAGACGAGCGTCGTAAATTTCATTTAAAAGATGAAGCGTCGCCGCCGCGTCGGCCGAGCCTCCCCCGAGGCCGGCTTCGGAGGGGATTTTTTTCTCAATCGAAATCCTCGCGCCGCCCGCAATGCCGGTTTTTTCAAAGAAAAGCCGCGCCGCCTTATGGCAGCTGTTTTTTTCGTCGAGCGGCACGCCCGGAACGTCGCAAAAAATTTCAATTTCATCGCTTTTTTCGGCCGAAACTCTGTCGCAGAGCGAAAGCGACTGCATAACGCTTTCGAGGAGATGATAGCCGTCGGCGCGTTTTCCGACCACGTCGAGGGTGAGATTTATCTTTGCGTATGCGTTTTTAGTCGGCATTTTTCAGCTCCTCCAAAAACTCCGCGATTTTCTCCACCGCCGTTTGGAGGTGTTTTCTCGAATAGGCGTAGGACACGCGGATATAGCCCTCGCCGCATTCGCCGAAGGCGTTTCCGGGAATCACCGCCACGCGTTTCGAGTAAAGAAGCCTCTCGCAGAACTCGTCGCTCGTCAGCCCGGTTGATTTGATGCATGGGAAAACGTAGAACGCTCCCTCGGGCATGAAGCACCGCAGCCCGATTTTGTTGAACGCGTCGACGAGGTAACGCCGCCTCATGTCGTATTCAGAGGTCATGTTCGCAACGTCCTCCTCGCAGCTTTTAAGAGCCTCAATCGCGGCGTACTGGCTTACGGTAGGCGAGCTCATAATCCCGAACTGGTGGATTTTCAGCGAATGCGTAAGAATTTCACGAGGCCCACACATATATCCGAGCCGCCAGCCCGTCATTGCGAAGGCCTTCGAGAAGCCGTTTACATAGACGGTGCGTTCCCTCATTACCGGCAGGGAAACGATGGAAAAGTGCTTCACCCCGTAGCTAAGCTCCGAATATATTTCGTCTGTTAAAATAATTATATCGGTGCCTTCAAGGAGTTTTGCAATCGGCTCCAAATCCTCGCGCGTCATAATCGCGCCGGTCGGGTTGTTGGGGTAGGGGAGTATAAGAAGCTTGGTTTTATCTGTGATTTTTTCTTTCAAAGCTTCCGCGCGAAGCTTAAAGCCGTCCTCCTCGCGGGTTTCGATGATAACCGGAACGCCGCCGGTAAGCTCGACAATCGGCTTATAGCAGACAAAGGACGGCTCGGGGATAATAACCTCGTCGCCGGGTGAAACGAGGGTCCTAACGGTCAAATCAATCGCCTCGGAGCCGCCGACCGTTACGATAATTTCGCCGTTTGGGTCGTATGTAACGCCGGTTTTCGAGGCTGTATAGGCGGAAATTTCCCTTCTTAAGGGAAGAAGCCCCGGGTTTGCGGTATAAAAAGTCTTGCCGCGTTCAAGGGCGCGAATCGCCTCGCGGCGTATCACCCACGGGGTGTGAAAATCGGGCTCGCCCACGCCGAGAGAAATGACGTTCCCCATTTTTTCGGCAATGTCGAAATATTTTCTTATCCCCGACGGCCTGATGGCGACCGCCGTTTGGTTCAAAAGCTTAGAATAGTCCATTTTTTTACTGCATCGTCCGCTCGTCCGCGTCTTCCGCGATGAGCATGATTCCGCTCTCCTTATATTTTTGCAGGAAGAAGTGCGTAGTCGTCGAAACGACCCCGTCGATGGTCGCGAGCCGCTGCGCGACGTAGTCGGAAACCTCCTTTAAAGTGCGGCAGCGAAGCGTCACCGAGAGGTCGTATCCCCCCGAAACGAGGTAAACGCTCTCCACCTCGGGGTATGAAGCGATATGCCGCGCGATTTCGTCATAGCCGACCTGCGCCTTCGGCGTTACCTTGAGCTCGATAACGGCCATAACGTAGTCCTTCGCGACGATTTCCTCGTCGAAAACGGTGGAATACCCTTTGATAACGCCGGTATCCTCGAGCCGTTTGATTTCGGCCGCAATATCCTCCTCGCTCCTCCCGAGCATAACCGCCAGCTCCGCGTTTGAAAGC
The DNA here is from genome assembly GCA_947588775.1 of uncultured Clostridia bacterium. Lineage (GTDB taxonomy): Bacteria > Bacillota > Clostridia > Oscillospirales > Ruminococcaceae > Faeciplasma. Next base: position 8,749 of record CANPZQ010000022.1, on the reverse strand, counting down.
CGCGCGTTTGTTTTCAGCAGCTTGAGAAGTCTGTCCATAACAATCTCTCCTCCGGAATTTTTTAATTAGTATAGCACTAAACGGGGGGATAGTCAAGGCATAGGCGGGATATTATCGGCCGATTATTATTAAAAAATACTTTTAAGTCCGTATTTTTGGACACAAGTCATGCCAAAATCTACTCATAAAATAATAAAGGAGCTGAGTTTTATGATGATGTCGTCGGAGAGCTTTTATGAGGAAAACCTGAAGGGATGGTCTACGGAGGAAATTTCGGCGCAGATTGACGGGCTTCGCCGCGAAATCGCGGAGCTGAAGGCCGCGCTGCGCTCGCCCGACAACTATTCGGAGCCGCAAATTATGCCGTCGAATGACGTGCGGCTCGCGATGGCGTTGGATTATTTTGACGTTGCAAAAACTGCGTTTATCGCCGCCGGAGGCAAATTCTCGCCAACCGACGATGAGAATAAAGCTATCGAATTTGATAGTAAGCTTGATAGTTTAACCGACATCAATCTGACAATTGAAAGCTTTTTTCGAGGGGACGAAAACCTTTACAGCAACTGTTTCCGGAAACCGCGTCGCCGTTACGCGCAAGCCTTTTCTGCAACCCGACAACGAGCAAAAACAAAGCTATGAGTACGAAAAAAGCGAGTTTATCGCCTCACTTCGCGCGCTCCACATCGGCGATTGGGATTGCGAATATTCCTGCCCGACGGTGCTCGACGGCGAGCAATGGCGGCTCTCGCTGAAGTTTTCCGACGGCGCCGAGGCCGAATTTCGCGGCCAAAACGCATACCCGTTTTCGTACAACGCGCTCTGCAGCCTGATGTGCGTGTGTGGCGAAGATTAGCGTAGCTGATAATTCAGTTTTGAAAACAGTGCGGCCTGCTCCCTTTTAAATGCTTCGTCAAAACGCTGTTAAACGCCAAATTTTCTCTTGACAAATTGCTTTGGCTGTGCTATAATACAGTTGTAATTCGTTTTAATGGACTAAATCCCTGCTACAAAGCGGGTTTATTAAAGGTTGTAGGTTAGCCGCTGCTAACCATGATTTATTTTATTATTTGAGCATGAGTTAGTGCAAGCTAACTTGCACAACATAAACTTTATGTTCTTTATCTGCTATGATATATAAACGAATCAGCTTTAATATATTTTAGACTATATAGGAGGCTATTTATGTATAAAATAACTATTAAAATTGACGGAATGATGTGCGGAATGTGCGAAGCGCATGTATGCGACGCAATCCGGCGGGCGGGTTCGGTCAAAAAGGTCACTGCTTCGCATTCAAGGGGCGAAGCCGTTGTCATCGCCGAAAGCTTCAACGAGGTCGCCCTTCGCAAGGCAATCGATGCGACCGGGTACCAAGTGCTTGACGTAAAATACGAGCTCTATGAGAAAAAGGGCCTGTTTCGCAGATAGCGAAATCTGCTTGGAATGTATATTATAATAAACATCGGTTAGCAATTGCTAACTTTGGAGGTAGCATGCCTATGAAAAACTCTAAAAATCTCGGTTCAACACCTGTTTTGGCAGCATTCATGGCCGCGCTGACGGCGGGCGGAATCCTGCTTTCTGAGCTTGGAAAATTTCCAAAAATCGGCCTTGGAACGCTGAAAATTCCGTCGGCAGCCGTCGGCGTTTTACTGATAATCATCGGCGTGGTGATGACATTTTTCGCACTTTTCAAATTACAACATAGTAATGAGAAATCGCCCCAAACCGTTATTTATGCCCATGTCCGCAATCCGGTATGTTTAGGAGTTTTTCTTGCATGCACCGGGGCGATTCTCGCCTACGGGAACGCCGCTTTGCTCGTTTTTACTGTTGTTATGGGGCTTGCGGGTGCAGCTGCTCAAAAGCACCTATAAATAGCAGCTAATGACAAATAACGTATATTTACAATAGGTTAATTGAAATAGTCGCACCGATGAATCAAAAAATATAAATATAAAGAAAACCCGCCGCAGTCACCCGCGGCGGGTTTCCTTACATATCACTTTTACCCAACCATTTTCCCAATCTTAGTCCTTCAGCGACTTGTCAAGCTCCGCAAAGTACTTGATAGTCTTGACCATCTGGGAGGTGTAGGAGTTCTCGTTGTCGTACCACGAAACGACCTGGACCTCGTAGAGGCCGTCGGCAATCTTCGCGACCATAGTCTGGGTGGCGTCGAAGAGGGAGCCGTAGCGCATTCCGATAACGTCGGAGGAAACGATGGGGTCCTCGTTGTAGCCGTAGGACTCGGAGGAGGCGGCCTTCATGGCGGCGTTGATGCCGTCCTTGGTGAGCTCGTCGGCCTTGACGACGGCGGTGAGGATGGTGGTGGAGCCGGTCGGAACGGGAACTCTCTGAGCGGAGCCGATGAGCTTGCCGTTCAGCTCTGGGATAACGAGGCCGATGGCCTTGGCCGCGCCGGTGGAGTTCGGAACGATGTTCGCGGCACCTGCGCGGGCGCGTCTGAGGTCGCCCTTGCGGTGCGGGCCGTCGAGGATCATCTGGTCGCCGGTGTAGGCGTGAATGGTGCACATGATGCCGCTCTGGATAGGAGCATAGTCGTTAAGAGCCTTAGCCATGGGGGCGAGGCAGTTGGTGGTGCAGGAAGCGGCGGAGATGATGGTGTCGTCCTTGGTGAGGGTCTTTTCGTTTACGCCGTAAACGATAGTGGGCAGGTCGTTGCCCGCGGGAGCGGAGATAACGACTTTCTTTGCGCCGGCGTCGATATGAGCCTGGCTCTTGGCCTTAGAGGTGTAGAAGCCGGTGCATTCAAGAACGACGTCGACTCCGAGCTTGCCCCAGGGGAGCTTCTCGGCCTTGGGCTCGGCGTAGATGGTGATTTCCTTGCCGTCAACGATGATTGCGCCGGGAACCGTAACGGTCTTGCCGTCCTCGGCATATTCGGCGGGCTTTACGTCAACGGTGTGAAGATTCTCGCCGATTCTTCCGCAGTAGCCGCCCTGAGCGGTATCGTACTTAAGAAGGTGAGCGAGCATCTCGGGCTTAGTGAGGTCGTTGATGGCGACTATCTCATAGCCCTCCGCGTTGAACATCTGCCGAAATGCAAGACGTCCGATTCTTCCGAAGCCGTTGATTGCAACTTTTACTGACATAGTTAAAACCTCCTGTAAAGTTTTGCGATTTTTTGCTCTTATATTCTACACCATTTCGGTTTTTAAATCAAGTCTTTTGGCAAAAAAATATGAATATTTTTCTCCGAGTGTCTTTTTTTAAAAAATATCCGGAAGTTTTTAGCAAAATGTCGAAAAAAGCTTTACTATTCTGCGGAAAAATGCTATAATATAAATACTATACTGCGCATTGCGCTGAAATGAGGTAAAAATAATGGAAAATAATATTAAAATGGAACTTCCCGCCGCCTACCGCGAGCATGTCGCCGTCGTATGCGAAAAGATGGCAAGGTCGATTTCGCTCATCAAAGAGCTGAATTACCGCCTCGAGCGTCAGGACATGGCGGACGAGGTAAAGATGCTCCGCGAGCAGGCAAGATGCTGCTACTACGTCCTTGCCGCCGCCCAGAACACCCTTGAAATGGGCCATTATCAGGATAACGACCTTAAGCCCGAGCCGTTCTGCATTTCCGACGTAATCGACGACCTTTTGGGCGAAGTAAGGTCTAAAATCCGCGCGAACGGCTGCGGAATCGGGATTGAGCCCGAAATTGAGCCGGACGTCATCTGCCTTGCCGACCCCGAACGCTTTGCAGCCTGCTTTATGAACCTTCTTGTCAACTCCCTTCAGAACGTTGACTTCGAGGAGGGGAGCGTCCGCGTAATCTTAAAAGTATACGAAAACGCCGGCGTAGCTTCGGTAACCGTTCTCGACGACGGCTACGCGATGAGCCCGGCGACGCTTGAGGAACGCCGCAGCGACAGGGGAGCGCACGGCTTTGACGTTTTGCGCGAATTCAGCCGCAGCGTAGGCACCGAGCCGAACTTCTCGACAAAAGAATACGAGGGCTTCGGCGTAACCGTAAAGGTCCCGCTCGCGCCCGCCGACGGCGACACGCTAACCTTTGAATCAAACGAGAGGGGAGCCTGCATCGAATCCTTCTCCCCCGGCGCGCTTCTGATGTACAAGCTCGACTGGATAAGAGTGGTGCTGTAAGGGCGTCTTACCTGTCCGGCAGAACGAGGTTTTTATGAACAAAGATTGGTTATTCTCCGGCGAAGGATATACCTGCGGCCTAAGAGCTGCCGGGATCCTGGTCAAGGACAATATGATTTTGCTGCAAAGAGATAGAGGCGGCAGCGAATACGCCTTGCCCGGCGGCCATATTAAAGTCGGAGAAACGCTGCGGGACGGTTTAGTCCGTGAAATGGCGGAAGAAACGGGAGCCGCGGTAAAATGCGCCCGTCTTTTGTGGAGCGAGGAAAGCTTTTGGGAATGGAACGGCGCAAAGGCGCATACAATCGCGTTTTACTACCGGCTTGAGCTCTGCGGCGAATTAAAAATCCCCGAAACCGGCGAATTTGTATCCCAAAAAGACAACTGCGATGTGCTTCTCGGCTGGCTGCCCGTCGAAGAGCTCCGGAACGTTACCGTATATCCCGAATTTCTGAAAGAAGAGATATATCGCCTTGACGGGCCGATAAAGCATTTTGTTTCAAATTGATAATAAGGGCTGAAATATGACAGCCATTGAGATAAATCGGGGTTTGCGGGGGAAAAATTTATGAATCAACTGAAATACAGAAATATGACGGAAGATGATAAACAACAGGTTTGTGCTTGGGAATATACCGGCGAGTATAAAATATACAATCTTCCGCCTTATGATATTATGAAAGCACAGCAAACCGGTTTTATGAATCCAAAGAACGAGAAAAACTATTTTGCTTTTTTGGACGGAGATTCGCTTGTTGGTTTTGTGAATATTTCAGAAAAAGATACGGAAGTTTTCATAGGCGTTGGCGTCAACCCCGTTCTTTGCGGGAAACATTATGGCCGCAGAATGCTGGAGGAGGCATACCGCATATCAAAAAAGCTATATCCCGAAAAGCCGCTGTATCTTGAAGTTCGTACTTGGAACATGAGAGCTGTAATGTGCTATAAAAACGCAGGATTTCGTATTGACGGCAAGCAGTATGAAAAGACAACAGAGCTTGGAACAGGTACATTTTTCAGAATGGTAAGAGAATAACTATAAATTTCCATTTAATTTTTATACACTCATTTCAACGAAAAAGCAGACGTTTTAGGCAGCCCCGCATAAAACAACAAAACAAAAATTTTAATGCAGCGGTCTGCCAAAAGGGTGCTAAACAAAGCCATATCCGAGCAATCGGATATGGCTTTTGTTTTATGTAGTTATCTTTTTTTAACGTCTTTCCCCGCCTGCTTGCCCTGTTCTTTAAAATCGTTGACTTTTCCAAAATGTTAATCAGCGTTACAAACTCCTCTTTTGACAGCTTGTTATAGTCGATATTTAAACTTGAAAGCCATAATTTTGCGCTTTTCTCCTCTTGGCTGCCCTCAAAACTAAGAGCCGCTTCAACATTTTTCTGCATATTCGCCACGGTCGAATCAACATCTGCGGTAGTGGTAAAGCATGACAACACTCAGTGCAATCAATCAGAAATTCAAAAACCGCCTACCACTGCCTCTTGCAGAGATAGACGGTTTTATTTGTGCTCAAAAAGGTATTTATGGCAAGCCCCGATTCGTTTATTTTTTGCACTAAATAACACCGACTTAAAGAACAAACCGCGCGGCGTACCTTTCCAAATCCTTACACTCTCCCTCTACCCATACTCCCCATGCGCATTATTAACTTTCCCTCTGTGTTTTTAAGAATTTTATTGTTTTATCTGCATTTTGCACAAAATCTAAGAAATTTATATGACGATTTTAGAAGATTCTCCAAAGTTGTAATAACAGTATTGACAAGTTTGGAATGCCGAGTTATAATGTGCTTGTAAGTTGAAATAACGATTATTACAACTTTACAAGCACTCAATTTTATGTTATACTTTAGGAGGTAAATGTTATGAAAATCGCAGTAGTTTGTGCAAACGGCAAGGCGGGACAGCTTATCGTGAAAGAGGCTGTAAGCAGAGGTTTTGACGTTACCGCAGTTGTAAGAGGCGAAAACAGGACCGCGGCTCAAAGTGCTGTCGTAAAGAATCTGTTTGACCTTACGGCAGAAGATCTTGCGGGATTTGACGCAGTTGTTGACGCATTCGGCGCGTGGACGCCTGAAACGCTTCCGCAGCACTCTGCTTCTTTGAAACATCTCTGCGACGTTCTTTCGGGGACTGATACAAGACTTCTCGTTGTCGGCGGGGCAGGCAGTCTGTATGTGAATAAAGAGCATACTGCTTGCGTTTCGGAGGGCTCTGATTTTCCCGAAGTTTTCAAACCGCTTGCCAATGCTATGGCAAAGGCGCTCGGAGAACTCCGCGGGAGAAATGATGTTAAGTGGACATATATCAGCCCTGCCGGCGATTTTCAGGCAGACGGCGAACGCAGCGGCAAGTATATCCTTGCGGGCGAGGAATTAACGCTGAATGCCAAAGGCGAGAGCGTTATCAGCTATGCGGACTATGCTGTTGCGATGGTCGATGAGATAGAAAAAGGCAATCATATTCGGCAGCGTATCAGCGTTGTAAGGGAGTAAAATGAAAGCTGGTTTTGTTGCTGCGCGACCGCCCTCGACAAGAACGATCGTCTCGGTTGTCGCGCAGACAAAACCCCGCGTTCGTCGGAAAGGAGCGTCTATGCAGATAGCAAGCAAGTTCACGGTAGCGGTACACATATTGACCTGTATTGAGATATTCGGCAGTGAGCGCCGAGTTACAAGCGACTTTCTTTCGGGAAGTACAGGCGTCAATGCCGTAATTATACGGAACGTTCTCGGAAAGCTCCGAGCGGCGGGAATAGTCGAAACGCGTCAGGGCAGCGGAGGCGCAAATCTTGCAAGACCGCTGAATGAAATTACACTGTACGACGTGTATACTGCCGTGGACTGCATAGACGACGAGGGGCTTTTCCACTTTCACGAAAACCCGAATGCGGATTGTCCTGTCGGACGAAATATTCATAAGGTCATGGACGGCAGATTGAGATCGGCGCAGCAGGCTCTTGAAAACGAGTTGAAAAGCACCACGCTTGCAGATGTCATCTCCGATACGCGAAAAATCATTGAAGAAGAATAAAACCCAGAGTGTGCCGGCAAAACTTTCGGCACACTCTTTCCACGGGAGGACGTTATGACGGCGAATGAGTATTTGAAAACCAATTCCGAGCGGCTTGAATTTTTGATAAATTATCTTATTTCGGAGCATGATGAACTGCGCAAAATCGCAATTCCGAAAAGCGAATCCGAGCGGTTCAAACTCTTCCGTTCGCTTGTAAATGTCCGTCCTGCGCGGGCTATAGGTGATGATTTCCTTGCGATGCAAGATGATTATTTGCAGACTCTGACTGCTGACAAAGGTATAACCGACATTGACGGATTATCACCTATAGCCGAGGGCATATATCTTTGGCAGGGCGACATCACGACCCTGAAATGCGGTGCAATCGTCAACGCCGCCAACAGCGGCATGACCGGCTGTTATTGCCCTTGCCACGGCTGTATCGACAACGCGATTCACACCTTTGCGGGGGTGCAGCTTCGCCTAAAATGCGCGGAAATTATGGCTTTGCAGGGGCACGACGAGCCGACGGGACACGCGAAAATCACGCCCGCATACAACCTGCCATGCGACTTTATTTTGCATACGGTGGGTCCGATCGTTCGCGGAAATGTGACCGAAAACGACCGCGAGCTGCTTGCTTCCTGCTACCGCTCCTGCCTCGAACTGGCGCAGGAAAACGGCATTAAAAGCGTGGCGCTTCCATGCATTTCGACCGGCGAGTTTCATTTTCCGAACGTGCTTGCGGCGGAAATTGCGGTAAAAACCGTTAAAGAGTTTAAGAAAAATACCGAGGTGATATTCAATGTCTTTAAAGATACCGACCGCAGGATATATCAAAAATTACTCGGACAAAATTAAGCGGCTTAAAGAGCTTCTGAACACCTCCGACACCGTTGTGATAGGCGCGGGCGCGGGGCTGTCCACATCTGCCGGCTTTACCTATTCGGGCGAGCGGTTCAGAAAATATTTCTCCGATTTTGCCCGAAAATACGGCTTTTCGGATATGTACTCGGGCGGGTTTTACCCGTACAAAACTCCCGAAGAATTTTGGGCATACTGGTCGAGATACATCTTCATCAACCGTTATATGGACGCCACGAAGCCGGTTTACAGCGCGCTGCATGATATGATAAAAAATCAAAATTACTTCGTCATCACGACCAACGTCGACCACTGTTTTCAGAAAGCCGGCTTCGACAAAACGCGGCTTTTCTACACGCAGGGCGACTACGGGCTGTTCCAGTGCTCCGAACCTTGCTGTCAGGAAACTTTTGACAATGAAAGCATAATTCGGCAGATGATGGAGCGGCAAAAGGACATGAAAATCCCGACCGAGCTTATCCCGAAATGCCCAAAATGCGGCAAGCCGATGACGATGAACCTGCGCTCCGACGACCGCTTTGTCGAGGACGAGGGCTGGCACGCCGCCGCCGCGAGGTACGGCGATTTTATCCGCAAAAACGTCGGCAGGGTGCTCTACCTCGAGCTCGGCGTCGGCTATAATACGCCCGGCATCATCAAGTATCCGTTCTGGCGCATGACCGCGCAGAACCCGCGGGCGGCGTATGCCTGTATCAACCGTG
>CANPZQ010000021.1 GCA_947588775.1 uncultured Clostridia bacterium | reverse complement strand
CAGCAGGCTAAGCCTAAATTCTCGTCCCGTGCTTATAACAGGTGCAAGATTTGCGGACGCCCGCACGGCTATCTCAGGAAGTTCGGCATTTGCCGTATCTGCTTCAGAGAGCTCGCACACGACGGCCAGATACCCGGCGTTAAAAAGGCAAGCTGGTAACCAAGTAAAGGAGGCAAAACAGTATGCAGATTACTGATACGATAGCAGATTTGCTGACAAGAATCCGCAATGCGAGCTCGGCAAAACACGCTACTGTTGATGTTCCCGCGTCTAACGTCAAAAAGGCGATAACCGAAATCCTCCTCGAAGAGGGTTACATCAAGGGTTATCAGGTAGTCGAGGACGGCAAACAGGGAATCATCAGAATTACACTTAAATACGATGAGAACAAAACTCCCGTAATCGCGGGTCTGAGAAGGGTTTCAAAGCCCGGCCTCAGAATCTATTCCTCCTGTGAGGATATGCCGAAGGTTATGAAGGGCCTCGGCGTAGCGATTGTATCCACCTCCAAGGGCATCGTCACCGATAAGAAGGCGCGCGAGCTCGGAGTTGGCGGCGAGATTTTGGCGTTCGTCTGGTAAGGAGGAAGTTATGTCAAGAATAGGACTTAAGCCCATAACTGTCCCCGCCGGCGTAGAAGTAACCGTGGCCGACGGCAACGTCGTTACCGTCAAGGGGCCAAAGGGCAGCTTAACTAAAACATTTAACCCCACGCTCAGCATAGCGGTCGAAAACGGCGAAATCAAGGTTGCGCGCCCCGACGACGAGCAGCTCTCGAAATCGCTCCACGGCCTCACAAGAACCCTTGTCCATAACATGGTTGAGGGCGTAGTGAACGGCTATCAGAAGCTCCTCATCATCGAGGGGACCGGCTACAGAGCCCAAAAGCAGGGCAAGGACGTTATTTTGAACCTCGGATATTCCCATCAGGTAACGGTAAGCGAAACCGACAGCATTAAGCTCGACGTTCCGCAGCCCAACCAGATACTCGTAAAGGGAATCGACAAGCAGGAGGTCGGTCAGTTCGCCTGCGAAGTCCGCGCAAAGCGTCCGCCCGAACCCTATAAGGGCAAGGGAATCCGCTATGACGGCGAGGTCATCGTCCGCAAGGCCGGTAAGGCCGGCAAGGGCGGCAAGAAGTAATTATAAGGAGAGTTTAAGCTATGGTAAAAATAATTGACAGAGCCAAGGCAAGAGCTCATCGGCACCTTCGCGTCCGCTCTAAAATAAGCGGAACCGCGGAATGCCCCCGCCTTAACGTTTTCCGCTCGGCAAAGCATATCTACGCTCAGGTGATCGACGACGTTACCGGCACCACCCTTTGCGCCGCTTCGAGCATGACAAAGGGCTTTGAAGGCAGCGGCGCGAACGTCGAGGGCGCGAAGAAGGTCGGCGCGATGATTGCGAAGCTCTGCGCCGACAAGGGAATCGAAGAGGTTGTCTTCGACAGAGGCGGCTATGTTTATCACGGCCGCGTAGCAGCCCTGGCAGACGGCGCCCGCGAGGGCGGCCTGAAGTTCTAAGATAAGGAGGGAAACGTTTTGGCAATAATTGACGCTTCAAAATTAGAGCTTGTTGAGAAGTCGGTCGCGATTAACCGCGTATCGAAAACCGTTAAGGGCGGACGTATAATGAAATTCTCCGCGCTTATGGTCGTCGGCGACGGAAACGGAATCGTCGGCTTCGGAATAGGCAAATCGAGCGAAGTTCCCGACGCTATCCGCAAGGGAATCGAGGACGCTAAGAAAAATCTGATTAAAATTCCCCTTAAGGGAACAACAATCCCCCACGAAATCGTCGGCGTATACGGCGCGGGCAGAGTTCTTTTAAGACCCGCCGCAGCCGGTACCGGAGTTATCGCGGGCGGTCCCGTCCGCGCGGTTATCGAAGCCGCCGGAATTAAGGACATCAGAACGAAATCGCTTCGCTCCAACAACCCCTGCAACGTTGTAAGAGCGACCTTCAACGGGCTTTCCTCCCTTAAGTCGGCCGACGAGGTCGCCGCAAAGAGGGGAAAAACCGTAAAGGAAATTTTCGGCAAGGCTGAAGGAGGGGAGCAGTAATGGTAAGAATCGAGCTTGTAAAGAGCCTCAACGGCAGACTTAAAGAGCAGATTGCAACCGCGGCCGCTCTCGGGCTCCGCAAAATCGGCGACGTTACCGTCCAGCCCAGCAATCCTCAGACCCAGGGCAAAATCAAGAAAATCATACACCTGATTAAGGTTACCGAAGAATAATTTAAGGAGGTGTACAGCAATGAAATTGCACGATTTGGCTCCCGCCGAGGGTTCGACCCGCGAAGCTAAGCGCGTCGGAAGAGGCCACGGCTCGGGCTGGGGCAAAACCGCCGCAAAGGGCCATAAAGGCCAGAACGCCCGTTCGGGCGGCGGCGTAAGACCCGGCTTTGAAGGCGGCCAGACAAGACTTGCAAGAAGAATCCCGAAGAGGGGCTTCACAAATATCTTTGCAACCGATTATACCACCGTGAACGTCTGCGACCTCGAAAGATTTGTCGACGGAACAGTGGTAGATACCGAGCTTCTTAAAGCCGCCGGTATAATCAAGAACGAAAGGGACGGCGTTAAGGTTCTCGGCAACGGCGAACTCTCCAAAAAACTCACCGTCAAGGCCGCGGCCTTTTCCGGCTCCGCTAAGGAGAAGATAGAAAAGGCGGGCGGAGAGGCAGAGGTGGTATAAGGTGTTTGAAACGTTAAAAAATGCTTGGAAGGTAGCCGACATCCGCAAAAAGCTCCTGTTTACCCTCTTTATCGTCGTCATCTACAGGCTCGGCGGATTCATTCCCGTCCCGTTTCTGGACCCCTCCGCAATCGGCGAGATAATCGGCGACAGCGGCAATATCTTCAACTACCTCAACGTCCTTTCGGGCGGCACCTTCTCGAGAGCAACCCTTATGTGCCTCTCAATATCCCCTTATATCAACGCGCAGATTATCATTCAGCTTCTTACGTTCGCAATTCCCGCCCTTGAAAGGCTCGCTAAGGAAGGCGAAACCGGAAGAGTAAAGCTTGACAAGATTACGAAGTATACGACCCTCGGAATTTCGCTGTTCCAGTCGTGGGCCTACTATCTCACCTTAAAGAACGCCGGCGCGCTCACCTATACCGAAGGCTTCTCGAAGGTTTTGGCCGAGATAGTCATCATCGCCTGCTTCACCGCCGGCGCGATGCTCGTAATCTGGCTCGGCGCGCAGATTGACAAGCACGGAATCGGCAACGGCATCTCGATGCTCCTCTTTGCGGGTATCGTCGCCAACCTGCCCTCCTCCTTCGGCGCGACGTTTGCGCAGCTCGCCGACACCGGCAGCCCGTTCTACATCGCTTTAATCCCGATTATCATCGTACTGTTCGTTTTGATGATTGCTTTCATCATCTTTATGGACAACGCCGAGCGCAGAATCTCGATTCAGTACGCGAAGCGCGTCGTCGGAAGAAAGATGTACGGCGGCCAGTCGACCTACCTTCCTATTAAAATAGCTATGGCGGGCGTTCTGCCGATTATCTTCGCGATGTCGTTTATGTCCATTCCCCAGACGATTGAGATGTTTACCGGCGAGCCGGAAGCGGGTACCTTCTGGTACGGCTTTATGAGGCTGTTCAACACCACTCACCCCTTCTATGCGACGCTTTACTTTATCCTCATTATACTGTTCAGCTACTTCTATGTGACTATGCAGTATAACCCCGTCGAGATTGCCAACAATCTCAGACAGAACAACGGCTCGATTCCGGGCATCCGCCCCGGCAAGCCGACCAGCGACTACATCACGAGAATTCTCTCGAAGCTTATCCTTGTCGGCGCAATCTTCCTCGGAATCGTCGCGCTCTTCCCGATAATCTTCGCACAGATTACGGGCGTGGGCTCTTTGGCCCTCGGCGGTACTTCAATCCTCATCGTCGTATCCGTCGCTCTCGAAACCGTAAGACAGCTTGAATCTCAGCTGATGATGCGTCACCACAAGGGCTTCCTTGAATAATCGGATAATCGCGAAAAAACTGTATCGGAAAGGAGCTTAAGCATGAATCTGATTCTTTTGGGAGCACCGGGAGCCGGAAAGGGGACTCAGGCGGAGGTAATTTGCGCCGCCAAGGGAATTCCCGCTATTTCCACCGGAAACATGCTCCGCGAAGCCGTTAAGAACGGCACCGAAAGCGGCCTTGCCGCGAAAAAATACATGGACGCCGGAGAGCTTGTCCCCGACGAAGTTGTAATCGGAATTTTAAAGGACAGAATCGCCGAGCCCGACTGCAAGGACGGATTTATCCTCGACGGCTTCCCTCGCACAGTCCCGCAGGCCGAGGCTCTGGAGAAGATGGGCGTTAATATCGACAGGGTAATAGAAATCTATGTCCCCGACGAGAAAATCGCGAAACGCCTCGGCGGACGAAGAGTCTGCGAAGCCTGCGGAAACTCCTACCACGTCGACTATAAGCCCACAAAGGTCGAGGGCGTCTGCGACACCTGCGGCGGAAAGGTCGTCACCCGCAAGGACGACGAGCCTGCGACCGTCCTTGAAAGGCTTAAGGTCTATCACGAGAAAACCGCGCCCCTCAAGGACTTCTACGAGAGCCGCGGAAAGCTCCGGACGGTTATCGGACAGGAGGAGGTTGCGGAAACAAGCCGCCTGACGCTTGCCGCAATCAACGAATAACAGATGATTACCGTAAAAACGACAAACGAGCTTGTTAAAATGAGAAAGGCGGGGCTTATAACCGGCGGCGCGCTTAAGGCTGCCGGGGCCGCCATTCACGACGGGATGACCACCTACGACCTCGACAGGGTTATCCACGACTATATCGTGTCGCACGGCGCAAAGCCCTCCTTCTTAGGCTACGGCGGATTTCCGGCAAGCGCGTGTATTTCCGTAAACGACACCGTCATTCACGGGATACCCTCCAAAACCGAGCATATCAAAAACGGCGACATCGTTTCGGTAGACGTAGGCGCGTATATCGACGGCTACCACGGCGATTCGGCGCGGACATTTGCGGTAGGGGAGGTTTCACCGGAGGCCGAATCGCTTATGAAATCGACCGAGGAGAGCCTTATGGAGGCTATCGCGATGGTAAGGCCGGGAATCCGGATAGGCGACCTTTCGGCCGCGATTCAGAAGTATAACGAAGAGCGGGGATATTCCGTCGTCCGGCAGTATGTCGGCCACGGAGTTGGGAGAAATCTCCACGAGGACCCCGAGGTGCCGAACTTCGGCAGGGCGGGCCATGGGCCGCGCCTTGTCGCAGGAATGGTTATCGCGATTGAACCGATGATAAACGCCGGCACCGAAAAGGTGAAGGTCCTGCCCGACGGCTGGACGGTCAAAACGCTTGACGGAAGGCTTTCCGCCCACTTCGAGCATACCGTCGCCGTAACGCCCACAGGGGTCCAGATTCTGACCCTTGCGGACTGAGTATACGGGGAGGAAATTCATGAACGTTGTCAAGGGCTCGATAGTCAGAAGCACCGCCGGACGGGACAGAAACACCTACTACGTTGCAGTGGAGGTTTCCGACCGCTGGATTATGCTCTGCGACGGCAGGTACCGTAAGCTCGGCGCGCCGAAGCGGAAAAATCCAAGACACATTTCACCGACCGCAAAGGTGCTGAGGCTTGAGGGCATGACAGATAAACAGCTGCGAAAACAGCTTGCGGCGTTCCCGACCCAGAACGCCGGGGGCAATCACGACCTAATGATGGATGAAACGGAGAGATAATATGTCAAAAGAAGATGTAATCGAACTTGAAGGCACCGTTGTAGAGGCCCTGCCCAACACAATGTTTCAGGTGGAGCTCGCAAACGGGCATAGGATTCTCGCCCATATTTCCGGAAAGCTGCGCACAAATTATATTCGCATAGTCCCGGGAGATAACGTCAAGGTCGAGATGTCACCCTATGATTTGACCAAGGGAAGGATTACATGGCGCACAAAGTGAGCCTTTACCCTTTCCCGAAAGCAATAAACACAAAAGCCGCGGGGGATTTTTAAGCCTTCGCGAAAACCGAGGAGGTATTTCAATGAAAGTAAGACCTTCAGTTAAACCGATGTGCGAAAAGTGCAAGGTTATAAGACGCAAGGGCCGCGTAATGGTCATCTGCGAAAATCCCAAGCACAAGCAGCGTCAGGGTTAAAAATCGTAATGGAGGTGCATTAAAGCATGGCTCGTATAGCAAGTATCGACCTGCCGAGAGATAAAAGAATCGAAGTCGCTCTGACCTATATCTACGGTATCGGCCAGCCGACCGCTACCAAAATCTGCAAGGAAACCGGCGTCGACCCCGACGTCAGGGTAAAGGACATGTCCGAGGAGGACGTAGCTAAGCTCCGCGAATATATCGACCATCACCTCATCGTCGAGGGCGATAAGAGGCGCGAGGTTCAGCTCAACATCAAGCGGCTCATCGAAGTCGGCTGCTACCGCGGAACACGTCACCGCAGAGGACTGCCGGTAAGAGGTCAGAGAACAAAGACCAACGCGAGAACCCGCAAGGGTCCGGCAAAGACCATCGCGAACAAGAAGAAGTAAAGGAGGGATATAAACCATGGCTCAGCAGAAATCAGCGAAAAAGACGGTTATCCGCCGCCGCAGAGAAAGAAAGAACATCGAACAGGGACAGGTTCATATCCAGTCCTCGTTCAACAACACCATCGTTACCATCACCGACATGCAGGGCAACGCGATTTCATGGGCGTCCGCAGGCGGCCTCGGCTTCCGCGGCTCCAAGAAATCCACTCCGTTCGCGGCCCAGTCCGCCGCCGAAACCGCGGCGCGCGCCGCTAAGGAGCACGGCCTTAAGGTCGTTGAGGTATATGTAAACGGCCCCGGCCAGGGACGCGAAGCCGCCATCAGAGCGCTTCAGTCCGAGGAGTTGGAGGTAAGACTTATAAAGGACGTCACCCCGATTCCCCATAACGGCTGCCGCCCGCCCAAACGCCGCAGAGTTTAACTCTGCCGAAACCGAGTTTTAAGTTTACTCGGCGTCGGGTGCGTAAAGTTTTAATGACCCGATATTCAAATTAAAAAACGGAGGAAAATACCACTATGGCAGTAAGCAGAGAACCTATTCTCAAAAAATGCAAGTCTTTAGGCATCAGCCCTATGGTTATGGGCGTTGGCAAGGAAACAAAGAGAAATTCCGCCGCCAACTTCAGAAGGAAAGAATCCGACTATAAGATGCAGCTCAAGGAAAAGCAGAAGCTCAAGTTCATCTACGGCGTTCAGGAAAAGCAGTTCAGGCACATCTATGAAAGAGCCGAGAAGATTGAGGGCCAGGCCGGTGCGAACCTTCTCACCCTTTTGGAGCAGCGTCTTGACAACGTCGTTTTCAGAATGGGCCTTTCGATGACAAGGCGCGAGGCAAGACAGCTTGTTTCCCACGGCCATTTCAATGTAAACGGCAAGCGCGTCGACATCCCGTCGTTCCGCGTAAAGGTCGGCGACGTTATCTCGCTCCGCGACGGTTCCAAAAAGAGCGTCAAGTTCCAGGAGATTGTCGAGGCCACCAACGGCAGACTTATCCCCACATGGCTTGATGTAAACAAGGAAAACCTCACCGCAAGCGTTGTAAGGCTTCCCGTTAAGGAGGACCTTGACTACGAGGTCGAGGAGCACCTTATCGTCGAGCTTTACTCCAAATAATACGGAGCTGTCATTCGCAAGGTCGGTATTCGGGCTTCTTCGGGAAGCCCGGACGCCGCGAAAAACGGGAGTGCGCCTTATTTCGCGGTTTTTCTGCGCAGAAGCGCGGTAAAATGGCTGATATAAGGCTGCCGCTAAAGAAATGGAGGCTTGCAGATGCTTGAAAAAATTGAAAAGCCCGATATAGATATTGTCGAGCTTAAAAGCAACGGAACCTACGGCAAGTTTGTTCTGGAGCCCCTTGAGAGAGGATACGGTACGACTATCGGCAACAGTCTGAGGCGTGTATTGCTTTCATCTCTCCCCGGCGTTGCCGTCACCTCTATAAAAATCGACGGCGTACACCATGAATTATCAACCGTTCCCGGCGTTAAGGAGGACGTCAGCGAAATAGTCCTGAATCTTAAGGGACTTACCGCGAAGCTCTTCTGCGACGGCCCGAAAACGGTATACATCGAAGCCGAGGGCGAATGCGAGGTCACGGCGGGCGACATCAAGACCGATTCGGAGGTCGAGATTTTAGTCCCGAGTATGCATATCGCGACCCTTGACTCAGACGCGAAGCTTTACATGGAGATTGTTTTGGACCGCGGCCGCGGATATGTTTCCGCCGAAAAGAACAAGTCGCTTATGACCAACGCTCCGATAGGCGTTATCGCGGTTGACAGTATATACACCCCTGTTCTTAAGGTAAACTATACCGTCGAGAACACCCGTGTAGGACAGATAACCGATTACGACAAGCTCACGCTTGAGGTGTGGACGGACGGAGTTATCTCCGCGAAGGAAGCCGTTTCCATGGCAGCCAAACTCCTCAACGAGCATCTTAACCTGTTCGTCAACCTTTCCGAGGATACCGGCGTAGACAAGATTCTTGCGGAAAAGGACAACAAGTCTAAGGAAAAGGTCCTTGAGATGACCATTGAGGAACTTGACTTGTCGGTTAGGTCGTTCAACTGCCTGAAGAGGGCGGGAATCAACACTGTCAACGATTTGCTTGAGAAATCCGAGGAAGAGATGATGAAAGTCCGCAACCTCGGCAAGAAATCATTCGACGAGGTCAAGGAGAAGCTTCGCTCCCTTGGCTATGAGATGAGCTCGGAAGAGGATTAAAAGTAAGGAGTTGAATTTAAATGGCCGGTTCAAGAAAACTGGGCAGGACTACCGACCAGCGCAGGGCGATGCTCCGCGCGATGGTAACCTTCCTTTTTGAGAACGGTAGAATCGAAACGACCGTTACGAGAGCCAAGGAAGTATCCGCTATGGCGGAGAAGATGGTTACCCTCGCTAAGGCGGGCGACCTGCACTCTAAGCGTCAGATTTTTGCCTATGTAACGAAGGAGAGCGTCGCAAAGAAGCTTTCCGACGAGATTGCTCCGAAGTACGCCGACCGCAAGGGCGGCTATACCAGAGTCGTAAAGATTGGCCCGAGGCGCGGCGACGCCGCCGAAATGGCAATCATCGAGCTGGTTTGAGCTTTAACACTGAGCATAAAAAATTTCCCCATCGCCCCGAAAGCGGTGGGGATTTTTCGGGATAAATGCATTACAAAACGTATAAACAAGGCTGTAAATTACAAATTGTAGCCCGAATTTTGTCTTATACGCGCTGTTTTTTGTCATCAAAAAAGAATATAACCGCGCCGGGCGGGAAAAATAGTCAAAAAGCCTGAAAGGAGCGGTTTTTGTGAAAATGTCGAATACGCAGTACGGCGAGATGGCCAAAGAGGCGAGCGCGCCGTCGAAGTCATGGAGGAATATCCCGAAGGCGTTTGTCATCGGCGGGCTGATTTGCCTTGCGGGGCAGGGGCTTCTGGAGATGTTCGGAGCGGCCGGGCTCGCCCGCGACGAGGCGGCGGCGTATACGTCGGTAACGCTGGTAATGTGCTCGGCGATTTTAACGGCGGTCGGCCTCTACCCGAAGGTCGCGAAGCATGGCGGCGCGGGAACCCTCGTCCCGATAACCGGCTTCGCGAACGCGGTCGTTTCCCCCGCCATCGAGTACCGAACCGAAGGCTGGGTCCTCGGCGTCGGCGCGAAGGTATTCGCAATAGCCGGCCCGGTGATACTCTACGGCACGGTCGCAAGCATGATTTACGGGGTCGTTTATTGGGGGATGGGGGTTGTAGGGGTGCGGTAAACAGGCGGAGGCAGGTTCGCTTGTCATAAATCTGATATTTTGATATATGCGGAAATAAACCCGCCTCTTCCCCCGTTGACATTCTCCGAAAAGTGTACTATACTCTAATTATCACTTTTTATCGGAGGACAGCTATGTCAAACATCATTTTAGACGCGTTCGGGTCGGCTGTTTTCAGCGACGGGGTTATGCGCGAGAGGCTTCCGGTCGACGCTTATGAGGCCCTCAAGAGGACCATCGACGCGGGGAAGCCGCTCGATTTGTCGGTCGCGAACAAGGTCGCGGCGGCAATGCGCGACTGGGCGGTTGAAAAGGGCGCGACACACTTTACGCACTGGTTCCAGCCGCTCACCGGCATAACCGCCGAAAAGCACGACAGCTTCCTGAACGGCGTTGCGGACGGCAAGCCGATTATGGAATTTAAGGGAAAAGAGCTAATAAAGGGCGAAACCGACGGTTCAAGCTTCCCGTCGGGCGGGCTTCGGGCGACATTTGAGGCGCGCGGCTATACCGCCTGGGACCCGACCTCATACGCCTTTATCAAGGAAAACACCCTCTGCATCCCTACGGCGTTCTGCGCCTACTCCGGCGAAGCCCTCGACACAAAAACCCCGCTCCTTCGCTCGATGGAGGCCCTCAACCGCTCCGCAAAGAGAATCTTAAAGCTCTTCGGGAACGACACAAAGCGCGTCACCTCGACCTGCGGGCCGGAGCAGGAGTATTTTCTCATCGACCGCGACATGTACGCCCGCCGCAAGGATTTGATTTACACCGGACGGACGCTCTACGGCGCAAGGCCGCCGAAGGGGCAGGAGCTTGAGGACCACTACTACGGAATGCTTAAAATGAAGGTTAAGTCGTTCATGCGCGACCTCGACGAGGAGCTATGGCGGCTCGGAGTTATGGCGAAAACCGAGCACAACGAGGTTGCACCCGCGCAGCACGAGCTTGCGCCGATTTTCTCGACAGCAAACATCGCCGCCGACCACAACCAGCTCACGATGGAGCTTTTGAGAAAGGTCGCCCACCGCCACGGCTTCAAGGCCCTTCTACACGAAAAGCCCTTCGAAGGAATCAACGGCAGCGGCAAGCACGACAACTGGTCGATTTCGACCGCCGAGGGCGCGAATCTCTTTGAACCCGGCAAAACTCCCCGCGAAAACGCGCAGTTTCTGCTTTTGCTCTGCGCCGTGATGAAGGGCGTGAACGAGTATCAGGATTTATTGAGGATTTCCGTCGCCTCCGCCGGAAACGACCACCGCCTCGGCGCGAACGAGGCCCCGCCCGCGATTATCTCGATGTTTTTGGGCGACGAGCTCACCGATATACTTAATTCAATTATTGAAGGAAGCGAGTACGAGGGCGTTAAGCGTTCCGAGCTTGAAATCGGCGTAGACGTTTTGCCGCATTTTCCGCGCGACACGACCGACCGCAACCGCACGTCGCCGTTTGCGTTTACGGGGAACAAGTTTGAATTCCGCAGCCCCGGCTCAAGCTCGTCTATCGCGAAGCCGACGACGGTGCTGAACACGATTATGGCCGACGAGCTGGACGAATTCTACCGCGAGCTTTCCGGCGCGGAGGACTTCAACACCGCGCTCGACGAGCTGATTAAAAGAACCATCACCGAAAACCGGCGAATCCTCTTCAACGGCGACGGCTACAGCAAGGAATGGGTCAAGGAAGCCGAACGCCGGGGACTTATGAACCTTAAAACGACACCCGACGCGCTTCCGCACCTTCTTGACGAAAAGAACGTTAAGCTGTTCGAGCGGCAGGGCGTATACTCCCGCGCCGAGCTCGAGTCGCGGTACCACATCTTCATCGAAAATTACTGCAAAGTGATAAAAATCGAGGCGCAGACGATGATTGAGATGGCGAAAAAGGACATTCTTCCCGCCGTTTCGACGTATGTGCGGAAGATGTCGGAGGCTGTTTCCTGCGCAAGGAGCATCGCCGACGTCGAGTGCGGCTTCGAGGTCGACATGATAAAGCGGCTTACGTCGCTTTCGACGGAGATGTATAAGAGAATGCAGAAGTTAGAGGAGCTCTGCGCCGTAAACCTCGGCGAGGGCCAGCCCGCCGCCGACCGCTACCGCGACGTAATAATCCCCGCGATGGAGCACCTCCGCTCCGTCGCCGACGAAATCGAAACGCTCGTCGGGGAAAAGTATTGGCCCTACCCGACGTATGGGAGAATGCTGTTTGCGGTGGAGTGATTTGGGATATGAAAAGCCCTCTGCGGGTGACGTGGAGGGCTTTTTATCGTAAACAAATACAAAATTATACAAAAAACACAAACTTCTGTGCAAATCTTCTTATAATCCTTGCATTCCCCCTCCCGCCGTGCTATAATATACTTCCAATCTTTTTCGGGAGGGCTGCCACAATGCCGGAATTAACGGTTGCCTCCGCGGCCGAATACGACAAAATCCTGCACAGGAAAATGACCCCCGCGATAGCCGCAAAATACCTTCGCGAGGGGCGAATCGTTCTTCGCACGTTCGGGGACGTTCTTCGGGAGGTCTACCCGTCGCCCGATATTCTTTCTCGGTTGACGGATTTCTTCGCCGATTCGTCGTCGAGCCGCGCCTCGGCGCAGAGAAAGGTCCGCAACTGGATTGAGGACAAACACCCTCCGCAGAGCCGCGGCGACGTGTTCAAAATCGCGTTCGCGCTCGGGCTCGACGAGGCGTCGCTTAACCATCTTCTCGGAATGTGCGGCGACTACGGAATCCAGTACCGCGACGGCCGTGAGCTTGTCTTTGCATGGCATCTTCGGCACGGAATGAGCTATTCGGAGGCCTCGGAATTTTACGCCTCGCTTCCTCCGTGGCAGGACGCAGAGCCCGCAAAGAACGTCACCAGCCAAATCACCCAGCAGCTCCAGTTCCTCTCGCTTCAGGCCGTAACGCAGGAACAGCTTCGCGCGATGTATATCTCAAACCTTTCCAAGTTCGGGAAGATGCATCTGCGGGCGTACTTTTATTTTGACAAATTTTTTAATATACTGATAAATCCTTCGGACGGCGGCCCCGTTCGGGAGGAAACCTATTCCGCCGAAACGGTGATGGACGTCTATCTTTCGATGCATATGCCGTCGGGGAAGAATTTCGGGAGCTACACGCTTATCCAGAAGCTTATAAAGAAAAACTGGCCGAACGCCACGTCCCTGAAAAATATCCGAAACCGCAAGGAGGACGTTTCGAGGAAGCTTCTTCTGCTGCTCTACGTCGTAACCGAGAACGAGGGCATGGTTGAGGACAAATACGACTTTTTCGACGACGCCCTTACGCTCGAACAGCGCGTCGAGGACCACTGGTACTCAATCAACGCGATGTTAAACGACTGCGGAATGACCCCTCTCGACCCGAGAAACGCATTCGACTGGCTTATTCTCTACGCGGTTTCGACGACCGACGAGGACGCCCCTATGAGCGACCGCCTCGCGGAGGTTATAAAGTACATGTTTGATGACGAAGGGGCATAGAATCGGCCAACACCCGCATATAACTGCAAAAGCAGACGGCAGCCGTCTGCTTTTTTTGTGTGTAAAAAGATATGCAGGAGCTGTATGCCCAACCGGCCCGCTTATTCCAAAACCTCCAGCTTTTCGACGTCGAGAGTGAAGCTTATGCTTTTGAGGTTCGGAAGGTATTCCTTTACAAATTCCTCGCCGTAAACTCCGAGGCGGTTATCCACCTCGCGGTAGAGGTCGAATACAATGTGCGCGTCCTCGAGCCAATAGCTGCTGCCGCTTCCCTTGCGGTATTTCGGGTGCAAAAGCTCCGACGCCGTCATCTTCGGAATCACCACGTCGTCGTAGCCCTCCGCCTTTATAACGGTATTTACCGCCGTTATTTTCAAATCAAAGCTCTCGCGCGAAAGCTCGCAGTCGGCGGGGTCGGGCCTGAAGTTGATTTCGTCGCGGCAGGGGCCTATCTGAAGCCCGAACGTCGGCATCACCCTGTAGCTGTCGGTGGTGTTTTCATCAAAATGAGGCGGGTTTACGGCGTTTAAAACATAGTCCGCCGTCCGGTAGTGCTGTGAAACGTCCTGGCCGTTTATATTTGTCCAGCCCCATGTTACCCGGTCCTGCGCGAAAGCCTGGACCCAGATGTCGGCGTCAAGCTTCTTTCCCGCCTCCGAAACGGTATAGGCCTTCCCGGAAGAAGAAGAGGAAGTATTTTCATACTTCCCCTCCGAGGTCTTTAAAAGCTGTACGTCGTAAACCCTGAAATTCTCGCTTTCGTTGCTGTCCTCAATCCAAAGAGCGGACATTTCCTCGATTGCGAGGTCGTAATTTTCCGTAAACAGCCTGACAAAGTGTTCGCAGTCGATAATCGTTATATCCCTGCCGTCCGGTCCGTCGCGCGTCGTCGCGTATTTGTAGGAATATTCCCCGCCGCTGTGGCTTATTTCAAGCATCGGGCTTATTCCCGGCGCGTGTGAAACGACGATTTTCGCGTCCGGCTCCTTCATCGCCTTAACTATTTCGTCCAGATACTCGTCGTAGGGAGCGAAGTCGGCGTAGAGCGGATAGCCTCCGTATGCGCGGAAAATCGCGTTCGCAGGGTCGATTTCGTAGAGGTTCGCAAAGTCTACAAGCACCTCCGCTCCCTCTATAAGCGGCTCGGTGCCGCCGGTATTTTTATTGCTTTCGGCGGTCTTTTTTCTGTAGTAGAATGTAACCGTCTTGTCGGAATCCATCTTTCCGCTGAGCGCGTCGCCCTCGAACCTGTCCATCTCGTAGCCTTCAAGCTCGAATTGGTTGACAAGGTATTCCCTGCCGTCCTCTACGCTGAGCTCCGCCTTTTCGGCGATTACGCTTCCGTCCACGTCGAGATAGTTTACGGTTAGGGTATGTTTTACGGTCCGCGGAACTATCCGCCAGAAAACATTGTATTCCGCGTCGTATATATCCTCGGACATCACGACGGTTTCGTCTTTCATCGCCGCGAGGTTGAATATGAATTCGGTTCCGGAAATCTGTTGGAAGTCGTCTTTTTCATCGTGGTAGGTGAAGAAGAGCTTATGGCTGTTGCAGATGACGTATAGGTTATAATCGCCGTCCCAGTCGGTGAACTGCTCGCCGATAACGTCCGCAAGCTTGTATTCGCGCCAATGATTTTCGTTTCCTTCCGCCCTGAACGAACCCGAGGCAACCGCCGATTCGTCGGGCCATTCGTAGGAGTAATACCCGCTGAAATCGGGTTCTGTCATTTCGAGGCTGTTCAGAACCGCCGTGCATCTTATACTCATCAGCGCGGGGATATAGCTTTGCATATACTCCTCCGGCGTGAGGCCGAGCTGTTCGATTGCGGCATAGCCGATGTCGACGTCGAGATAGTTGCCCTGGAACCAGCCGAGCTCCTTTTTAATCCAGAGCGTTTCCGAGAACTTCGCGCTTTCAAGCACAACGTCGCTGTAGCCCGTCGCCTTTACGACGATGTCGCGGATTTCGAGGTTTATATCGGCCTTGCTGCCGAATGTCCCTGTCGGGCAGTCCTCCTCCGGCCAGCTGAAGAAGCGGTCGGGTACGCCTGCGCGGATAATCAGCTTCATCGCGCCGTCGACGCCCTGATTTCCGTCGAACGAAATCTTCGCCATGTTATCTATTTCGGTGTGGTCGGTAGTCCTTACCTCAAACGGGCTTCTCTGGCCCGGATAGAGCGGCTCGTAATCCTTGAGCATATGCATCGACCATGTCGAGGTGTCCTGAGCGAAGATTTGAAGCGCGACGTACGGTTCTTCTTTATCCTGAGCGTCGCCGCCGGCTCCGGATTCGGACTTATCCTTCGGAACCGCGATTTCCTCCGAGGTTTTTATTACATAGAGCCTGACCTTTACCCTGTCGGAATCCTCAAAGTTTCCGCGAAGCGTTAAAAGCGTCGCGAAGTCCCTGAATCCGCTGTCAGAGAAGGCTTTGCGAACCGAGCTTCCGCCGGCGTTATAGACGTCGCCGTTAAGCTGTCCCGTCAGCACGACGGAGTTTCCGTCGCCGACGCTTGAATATTCCTCAAAGCTGAAGCTTGCCCATCCGGGCTCCTTATTGAACGTCGCCCAGACGTATGAATCACGCTCGCCGCAGGCCGTTAAAAATTCCCTGAACTCGGCGGAATTTTCCCCGAGAATAACCCAGCGCGAACCGTCCTTGACGGCGTCGGCCTTGAATTCAAAGAGCTTTTCCGCGTCGGAGGGAAGCCCGCTTCGGGTCATAAACCACGCCGCTCCTCCGCCGATTGCAACCGCAAGAACTATAAGCACCGCGACAATCGCCGCGACGGGGGATTTTTTGCGCTTTTTTCCGTCGTCGGCAGGCGTTTCGGACGGTTCGTCCGTCTTTCGGGAGGAGTCGTGCTTTTTGTCCTGTTTAAGCTCCGCTTCGGCCTCGCGGTCGACGTCAAGGCGGCCGGTTTTCGGCGGCATGGCCCTAAAGCCCTCCTCGGCGACGGCCTCAACCGAGTACTCGGTATCCTTCGGGATTCCCGAAATAACGGCGGTTTCGCCCGTTTCGAGCGTAAGCTCGCAGGTTCCGTTTTCAAAGTCGTATCCGCCGACGCGGCAGTCGGGGTTAAAGTCGTCGCCCGAAAGGGTGATTTTTACGCTTATTTCCTTCGGGGGTTTTCCGCCGGCCGCCCTTGCGGAAACGGTCAGCGACCGTCGCTCGGTAACGTTTCTCACAAATTCAAGCGATGCAATCAGCGAGGCGTTTTTAACTACCGAACCCTCGGTCCGCATTGTTTCAAGGGTATAGCCCTCGGCCTCGGCGGCGGAAATCTTATACTTCGCGCCTGCGGGAATATCCCGGAGCCGAACCGTTTCGCCGCCCTTTATAATGACCTCGGCCGCGCCGTCCTTAAGTGAAACGTCGCCGTACCTTCCGTCCTCCTTAACGCCGCTGAGGGCGATGTTTACCTTCGCCGAAAGCTGTTTTTTCGTGCCTTTTATGCGGCATACTACGTCTAAGGAGCCGGTTCCGCCGGGGGCTGCGTCGTAAAGCTCGCCGTAGAACTCGCGCATACTCTTTGTGCGCTGGTTCACGCGCTGCGCCATAGCGTGTAAAATCGCCTTTTCCTGGGCCTCGGTTATGTCCGCGCCAAGCTCTCTCGGCGCGACAAGCGGGTCGTCCTGGAGCATAAGTCTTTCGCTCGATTCGGGCGGCCGAACGCCGGTAAGGCAGAAGTAAATCGTCCCCGCGAACGCGTAAACGTCCGACCACGGCCCCTGGCCGCTGCCGCTTGTGTTTACCTGTTCAATCGGCGCGTAGCCGGGCTTCCGGAAGGCCGTGAGCGTGCTCTTCTGCGCGCCTATGTCCCTCGCGCAGCCGAAATCCAGAAGCTTGACCTCGCCGTTTTCAATCATTATGTTGTCGGGGGAGATGTCGCGGTGCAGAAGCTGCATTTCGTGCATCGTCTGCATAAGCCCGAAGAGCGGCTCAATCATCTCAAAGAGCTCCGCGGGAGGGATTTTCCCGCCGCGCTGTTCGGCATATTTTCCGAGCGTAATTCCGTCTATATACTCCATTACGATATAGGCGGTGTTGTTCAAGTCGAAGAAGTCCTGGACCCTTACTATAGACGGCTCCTTTGCGAGCCGGGCCATTATTCTCGCTTCGTCAAGAAAACGGCTCTTGCCCTTTTCAAAATATTTTTTCTGTTCCGCGGAAAAGGGCGACGTTACCTTATAGGTTCCGTCGGTGGTATTGCGGGAAATCCCGAAGCTCGACTGCGGGTAATATTCCTTTATCGCGACGCGTATATCGAGCTGCAAATCCCGGCCGATATAGGTGATTCCGAATCCGCCTTGGCCGAGGACCCGCCCGATAAGGTATCTTTCCCTTAGAATCGTTCCCGGGGGAATGTGCTGGGGCGAGGTTTCGATGTCGGCGGAGGTTAGGTTGCACCGGGGGCATTTTTCGCCCTCTCCCATTCTCGACATGCAGTTAAGGCAGTATTGAGTATCCGTCGTCCTCTCTCCTTTCGCGTGAATTGAATTTTGCGGCTATATCGGTATCCGCCCCGAAATCGCCGTTTTAACGGCTTCCGCGGCAATAAGCGGCTCCGCCGCCACGCTGCGGTTTGTCGCCATCACGAAAACAAGTATCACTAAAACGACCACCACCGCGATTAAAATCCCGACGACGACTTTCAGAGTATCGTTCGCCGCCTGCTGACGTGTGACCGGCGCGGGCTCGTCGTTTGAGGGGCCGCTTACGGGGCCGTCGCGAACCGGGGTTTCGGTGCCGTAGGTCTGCTGGGTTTTTCCCGTCGGCGGAACCGGCGGCTTCGGGGAAACGGGAGGCTTCGGGGCGGCGTTTTTGTCAAATTCCGCCAAAAGCTCCGTCATGGTGCGGATTCTGTCGTCGCTCTGGAGCGCGAGGCCGCGAAGAAGTACCTGTTCGTTTTCGGGGGAAATCTTCCCCGAAACGGCCGACGGCGGTACAAGCGGGTCCGCGCCGCCGTTCTGGAGGTTATAAAATCTGTCGTAGGAATCGACGGGGTTTTTACCGCCGGTGACGCAGTAGTAAATCGTCGCGCTGAAGGCGTATACGTCGGTCCATGAGCCCTGGCCGCCGGTAGTGCGCTGTTCGAGGGGCGCGTAGCCCGGCTTTATGAACTGCGTGAGCTTCTCCGAGGAGGTCGAGCGCGCGCAGCCGAAGTCGATGAGCTTCAGCCCGCCCTCCGGGGTAATCATAATGTTGTCGGGGGCGATGTCGCGGTGAATTACGTCCGATTCGTGGAGGTAGTTCAAATCCTCCATCAGCGGCCTCATAAGCGGCAGCGCGCGGCTTTCAAAGTCCATTGCTCCCGTGCGGGCGATATACTCCTTCAAGGTTTCGCCGTAGACGAATTCCATGACCATATAGGCCGTGCCGTTGGCCTTGAAAAATTCAATAACGTGAACTATGTTTTTCAGGTGCGAGAAGCCTTGGAGCATCGTCGCCTCCCCGACGAATCCGTCGAGGCTGTGCTTAAAGGATTGTCCTGCGGGACGACCTCCGCGCCGTTTCTTATGCAGTGGCAGCTGCGGTTGAAGTATTCCTTTATCGCGACGACCTTTCCGGGGTCGAGCTGCTTTGCGACGTAGGTTATTCCGAAGCCGCCCATTCCGAGGGCGCGGCCTAAAATATATCTGTTCTTGCCCTCGAGCACCGTGCCGACGGGCAGGGTGTCCTGGTTCGGCTCAACGCTTCCGGGCCGGAAGCCGCAGCGCGGGCAAACCTGAGCCGAGGTGTCGATGTCGTTCATGCAGTTAGGGCAAAAAGTTATAGCCATTTACCGTCACCTCTTCTGGGCAATAACGAATTTTTCCCTGTCCGAACCGATTCCGACCGTGTCGCCGACATAGAGCTGGACGGTCTGGTTGGGTTCGAGCTTAGTCTGGTTCACATAGGTTCCGTGGGTAGAGGGCTTTCCGGGAACGCCGTCGCGGACAAATACCGCGCCGTTTTCAACCCATACCGTGCAGTGCTCGCCGCTCACGCCGGGGGTGCCGTCGGGGTAGCGGATTACAATTCCGTCGCGGCGGCCGAAGGTCATAGGCTTGCCGTAGACGAGAGCGAAGCGTTTTCCGGCATATTCGCCGTTTACGCCCTGAACGCGGAAGCCGGAATCGTTGGGAATGGTTGAAGCGGGCTGCTGCTGAGGCTGGGGCCGTCTTTCGGGCTCGCCGCCGTTGTCGGGCGTCGGCGGGAACTCCGAACCGTCGAGATTGCCTCCGCGGTAGCGCGGCTTTTTATTTTTGTTAAGGGAAATAACTACTACGATGATAACGACGATAACGACGACCGCGATTACCGCGACGACGACCCATAAGAGAACGGAGGAAACTCCGCCGGAGCCTTCGCCGATGTCGACGTCGGTGATGTCATAGCTTATTCCGAGCCTGTTGAGCATGTCTACAACTTCCGAAATGTCTACGGAATAGTAGGCGGTCGCGGTGTCGATTCCGCCGAGGTTAGCGTCGTAGAGCTCGTTTACGCTCCATGAAGTTATTCCGAGAACGGCTCCGCCGGGGGTAACGAGCGGGCCGCCCGAGTTTCCGTGGGTGAAGTTAATATCTACCTGGAGGCTCTTTGCGCCGGTTCCCGAGGAGGTAACAAGCCTCGAAACCGAGCCGGAAGTAATCGTCGCGTCGGTAATGCTCCACTGGTCGACGGGGTTGATGGCGGCGTTGTCGGCAAGTCCGGGATAGCCGACCGCGTATACGTCAGTGCCGACGGTTTCGTCTGTCGGCTTCATCAGAACGAGCGGGTCGCGGAGGCTTGTGGGCTTGTCGAGCTTTATAACGGCGATGTCGCGGGTCGAATCCGAATCGACGACGTAGCCTTCGACATAATTCTGGCTGTCAAAATATACCTTTACATAGCATTTCGCAATCGCAATCGACGGGTCGTCGGAGGAGGTTACGGCTACGCTTTCGCCCTTGCCGTACGCGTCGTAATTTTCTATTACATGGTGGTTGGTGACTATGTACTGGGGGTCCTCGCCGCTCTTTCCGATAAAGAAGCCGGTTCCCTGTCCGCGGATTCCGCTGACGAACTGTCCCTCCTCGTCGTAGAGATAGAGGTCGGTGCATACCACGGCGATGCCGTTGCGGACGTCGCGGTAGTTTGTGATGTCGTACGCTCCCGCGCCCTTCTGGCCGCAGCCCGCAAGCAGGCCGCAAATCAACGTCAGCGCGGCGATTATCGCAATAAATCTTTTCATATTATTTTCCTTTCTCGTTATTCTACTGTGACCCAGACGGCGGCGGCGGTGTTGTTGTCGTTGTCCGGGGGTATGCGCGAGGCGTGAATCCGCCTCATCGCCGAAATCCATTCCTCCGGCGAGGCGGCCTTTTTAAGCTCTGCTTCCATCTCGTTTTCATAGACGTACTCCCAGAACCCGTCGGAGCAGAGCAAAAACGCATGCGCGCCCTTTCCGAGGATTTCCTCCGACGCGTCTACGGTTAGGTCGCCCTCCTGTCCGAGCGCGCGGAAAATCCTTGAGCGGTCGGCGTGGAAGCGGATTTTATCGGGAGTAATCTGCCCGAGCATCACCGCAATCTGCGACGCGCTGTGGTCCTTCGTCTGGAAGATCTGGACCCGGACCGCTGCCGCC
>CANPZQ010000020.1 GCA_947588775.1 uncultured Clostridia bacterium | reverse complement strand
AAATTACAAGACGACGCACCTCGAGTTAATGGCGTGGTCAAATATGACGCAGCTTTTGGAATTGATTGACAAATTCCCGTTTATCTGCCGGAAAATGCGCACTTCTATACACAAAAAGCAGGCGGTTCTTTGCCTGCTTTTGCTGTTTTATGCGGAACTGCTAACGCTGCTCTTTCCCCATTCTCCCCTCCCCCCTACCTTACCCCTCTCTCCACCCCTGCAAGCACCGAATCCACGAACTGCCTTGCGGCGCGGGCGGAGCGACTGGAGCGGGTGAGGGCGTATCGTTCGGCGGCGGCGGAGAGCTTTTCGGGGTCGTACTCCACGCCGCTTTCGTCGCAGAGGTGGCGGACGATTTCGAGATAGGTCGCCTTGTCGGGGCGGCTGAACGTTATATGCATTCCGAAACGCTCCGAAAGCGATACGATTTCCTGCATCGTGTCGGCGCGGTGGACGTCGTCGCCCTCGCGGTCGGAAAATTTCTCCCTGACGAGGTGGCGGCGGTTCGATGTCGCATAAATAACGACGTTTTGCGCCTTCGCCGATACCGCGCCCTCCAAAATCGCCTTGAGCGCGGAGAAATTGTCGTCGTTCTGGGTGAACGACAGGTCGTCGATGAAAATTATAAACTTCAGCGGGTTGCGGTTAAGCTCCCCGAGAACGGCGGGCAGCGAGCGAAGCTGCTCTTTTTTAAGCTCCAAAATCCGCAGGCCGTCCTCCCAAAGCTCGTTCACGACCGCCTTAACCGTCGACGACTTTCCTGTCCCCGCGTCGCCGGTAAGGAGGATATTCGCGGCGGGCTTGCCCTCCAAGAGCGCGCGGGTGTTCCCGATAATGAGCTCCTTTTCGCGCATGTATCCGACCAGCTCGCTAAGGCGGACGGGGTCGGGTTCCTTAATCGGTTTGATTTTTTCGCCGTCAAGGTAAAACGCACGGAATCCCGCGTAAATCCCGTAGCCGTGCTTTCTTATGTCGGAAAGCTGAGCTTTAAGCTCGTTTTCAAGGCATGTCGGGGAATTTTCCCACCCGGGAAGCTCAAGGCCGGAATCGAGCTTATCGACAAGCTCATTCGGGGTCAGGTCGGCAAGGGCCTGCAAAATCGCGGCCTCGCGAAACGCGCTTTTAACCATCGGTTCGGGGGCGGTTTTGCCCTCTCCTATCAGCCTCGCAAGCGGGTTGTCGCAGCATCTTAAAAGATTCGCGGCATAGTTTGAAAGATTCGCGGTCCCGCTTTCATAGAGCCTCGAAACAAAGGCGCAGTAAAGCCCGACGGCCTTAGAGCCGCCATGGCGGGTCGTCAGAAGCTTCCGAAGAGCCGCGACGACGGGGTCGGAAAGAACGTCGCGGAAAACGCAGAGCGAATCGAGCTCCGGCAAAAGGTTTTCATGCATGGCCGCGCCTCAGTTCAGAATCGCGCCCTTCGCGCCGCTTGAAACGAGCGCGGCGTAACGCTTCAGATAGCCGGAAAGCTCTTTTTTCTTCGGGACGAACGCCGCCATCCGCTTCTCAAACTCTTCGTCGCTGATTTTCAGCGTGATTTTGTTTGCGGGAATGTCGATTTCAATCGTATCGCCCTCTTCGACAATGCCGATTGGGCCGCCGGACGCCGCCTCGGGGGAAATATGTCCCACGCATGCGCCGCGCGTCGCTCCGCTGAATCTGCCGTCGGTAATCAGGGCTACGCTCTCGCCGAGGCCCATACCCATAATCGCTGAGGTCGGGTTCAGCATTTCTCTCATTCCCGGGCCGCCCTTCGGGCCTTCGTAGCGAATTACGACCACGTCGCCGGGCTTTATGTCGCCGCGGTTGATGGCCGCCTGGGCGTCCTCCTCGCATTCAAAAACTCTCGCGCGGCCGGAATATTTAAGCATCTTTGGAGATACCGCGGAACGCTTTACAACGCAGCCGTCGGGGGCGAGATTTCCGCGCAGAACCGCGATTCCGCCCGTTTCGCTGAACGGGTTTTCGACGGGGCGGATAACCTCGGGATTGAGGTTTTCGGCGTTTTTGATATTTTCTCCGACGGTATGCCCGGTTACGGTCATGCAGTCGAGGTTCAGGAGGTTTTTCTTTGAAAGCTCGTGCATGATTGCCCAAACGCCGCCCGCCTCGTCGAGCTCCTCGACGTAGGTTCGTCCCGCGGGCGCGAGATGGCAGAGGTTCGGGGTTTTCGAGCTTATTTCGTTGGCGATGTCGAGGTTGATTTCGATTCCGCATTCGTGGGCGATAGCCGGAAGGTGGAGCATCGAGTTCGTCGAACAGCCGAGTGCCATATCGACGGTCAGCGCGTTCATAAACGCCGCCTCGGTCATTATGTCGCGGGGCTTTATATCCTTTTTAAGAAGCTCCATAACCGCCATTCCGGCTCGCTTCGCAAGCTCTATTCTTGAAGAATAAACGGCGGGAATCGTGCCGTTGCCTCTAAGGCCCATTCCGAGAGCCTCGGTCAGGCAGTTCATCGAGTTCGCGGTATACATTCCCGAGCAGGAGCCGCAGGTCGGGCAGGTTTTGCATTCGTATTCATGAAGCTTTTCGAGGTCGATTTTGCCCGCGTTGAATTCGCCGACGGCCTCGGAAATCGAGGAAAACGAGGTTTTCCGCCCGTCGACATGTCCCGCGAGCATCGGGCCTCCCGAAACGAAAACGGTCGGGATATTGAGCCTTGCCGCCGCCATAAGAAGGCCGGGGACGTTTTTATCGCAGTTCGGAACCATCACAAGCGCGTCGAAGCCGTGGGCGAGGGCCATCGCCTCGGTCGAGTCGGCGATAAGGTCGCGGGTTACGAGGGAATATTTCATTCCGGTGTGGCCCATAGCTATTCCGTCGCATACCGCTATCGCGGGGAAAACAACCGGGGTTCCGCCCGCCATCGCA
Organism: uncultured Clostridia bacterium; assembly: GCA_947588775.1. GTDB lineage: Bacteria > Bacillota > Clostridia > Oscillospirales > Ruminococcaceae > Faeciplasma. The sequence continues at coordinate 18,724 of CANPZQ010000020.1, read as the reverse complement.
ACGCCTAAGCGGACCGCTTCGACGATTTTGTCGATGTTCATATGGCCCGGAACGATTTCGTTAAAGGAGCTGACGATTCCGACCATCGGGCGGCTTATTTCCTCCTCGGTGAAGCCGAGGGCGTGGTAGAGAGCGCGGTGCGGCGCGTTTTGCGGGCCGAATTTTATGCTGTCGCTTTTCATAAATTCACCTACTTATTAGTTTGGGGGAGTGTTGGGGGCTTGGGTGCTTGCCGGGGGCAGGGCGGAGCCCCCGCCGGGCGAAGCCCGGCGCGACGCCGAAGGCGTCGGTGCGCCGCAGGCGCACGGGGCTCCGCCCGGCCGGGGAGGCGCGCTTATCAGTTGTTAATAAGTTTGTCCTCGCCGTTCCAGCTGTAAAGCTTGCGGATTTCCTCGCCGACGATTTCGGACGGATGCTCGCTCGCAAGCTTGCGCATGGCCTTGAAGTGAACCTGCGCGCCCGCGTCGGACATGTCGAGCAGGAACTCCTTGGCGAAGGTTCCGTCCTGGATTTCCTTGAGGATTTTCTTCATGGTTTTCTTGGTTTCCTCGGTTATAATCTTCGGGCCGGTAACATAGTCGCCGTACTCGGCGGTGTTCGAGATAGAATATCTCATTCCCGCGAAGCCGGACTGATAAATAAGGTCAACTATAAGCTTCATCTCGTGAATGCACTCGAAATAAGCGTTGCGGGGGTCGTAGCCCGCTTCGACAAGGGTTTCATAGCCCGCCTGCATGAGCGCGCATACGCCGCCGCACAAAACGGCCTGCTCGCCGAAGAGGTCGGTTTCGGTTTCGGTGCGGAAGGTTGTTTCCAAAACGCCGGCTCTCGCCCCGCCGATTCCGAGGGCATATGCAAGTCCGATGTCCCAAGCGTCGCCGGTGGCGTCCTGCTCGACCGCGATAAGGCAGGGAACGCCCTTGCCGGCCTGATACTCGCTTCTTACGGTGTGTCCGGGGCCTTTCGGCGCAATCATGATGACGTTTACGTTCTTCGGGGGAACGATGCAACCGAAGTGAATGTTAAAGCCGTGCGCAAAAGCAAGGGTTTTTCCCTCGGTGAGGTTCGGCTCGATGGATTCCTTGTAGAGCTTCGCCTGCTTCTCGTCGTTGATTAAAATCATGATAACGTCGGCGATTTTCGCGGCCTCGGCGGAGGTCATTACCTTAAGCCCCTGCTTTTCCGCCTTCTCCCACGACTTCGAGCCCTCGTAGAGGCCGACGACGACGTTTACGCCCGAATCCTTGAGGTTAAGGGCATGGGCGTGTCCCTGAGAGCCGTAGCCGATGATGGCGACGGTCTTTCCCGCGAGCTTAGAAAGGTCGCAGTCCTGCTGATAAAAGATTCTGTTCATAGTTTTTTCTCCTTTACAGATTATTTATGCTGTCTATATTTCCATCTTTCTGATGGTAGTTGAGCCTCTTTCGAGCGAAACAATGCCGGTGCGGCATATTTCGAGTATCGTAAAATCACGCATGAGGTCGGTAAACGCGTCAAGCTCCCGCGAAGTGCCTGTGAGGCGCATGGTAACGCTCTCGCGGGTATAGTCGACGGTCTTTGCGCCGAACGCCTGAGCCGCGTCGCGAATATCCCCCCGCGTTTCGGGGTCGTTTTTCATCTTAATCAACATAAGCTCGCAGGTTACGGATTCGACGATGTCGAGCTCCTTGATGGAACAGACGTCGGGAAGCTTGTAGAGCTGGTTAATAAGCTGCTTTTTGTCGGTTTCAAGCCCCGAGGAGCTCACGGTGATTCTCGAAAGCCCCGGCGACTCCGTTTCGGAAACGGTTAAGCTGTTGATGTTAAACCTGCGGCGGCGGAACATACTCGTCACGCGGTTTAAAACGCCGAACTCGTTTTTTACAAGCACCGCTATCGTAAAGCTACTCATTTTCCTCACCCGCCTTTAAATCAACCTTTGTAATTATATCGTCCATCGAGCCGCCCGGAGGAAGCATCGGCAGGACGAACTCGTCCTTGTCAATCATACATTCCACGACGAACGGGCCGTCGCACTCAAACGCCTTTTTGAACGCTTCTTCAAGCTCCCCGAGCGTTTCGGCCCTCGCGCCGTCCGCGCCGAAGGCTTTCGCGAGCGCGACAAAATCCGTCTTTCTGTCCAAAACCGTGTTTGAATAGTGCCTGTCGAAGAAGAGCGTTTGCCACTGGCGAACCATTCCCAGAACGCCGTTATTCATAAGCAGTATAACAAGCGGAATTTTATAGGTTACGGCCGTCGCAAGCTCGTTTAAGCACATTCCGAAGCCGCCGTCGCCCGTCACAAGCACCGCTCTTTCACGGGTCGCGATTGCCGCGCCCATCGCGGCTCCCATTCCGAAGCCCATCGTCCCGAGGCCGCCCGAGGAAATGAACCTTCGCTTCGTCCTGAATTCAAGCGACTGCGCCGCCCACATCTGGTGCTGTCCTACGTCGGTGGCGACGGGGGTATTTTCCCCCAAGAATCTGTTGAGCGTTAAAATCGCCGAGCGAGGCGTAAGCCCCTCGCGGCTGTCGAGGGTGCGGCGTTCCTCCGCCTTTAAGCCCTCGATGGTCTTTCGCCACTCGGGGAGCTTTTTTTCCTGCAAAAGCGGCAGGAGCTTCCGGAGCGTGAGCTTTAGGTCGCCGCGCATAGCGTGTGCCGCCGAAACGGTTTTATCGAGCTCCGCGCCGTCGACGTCGATATGGACAATCTGCGCGTGGGTCGCGAATTTCGCGCGGTTTCCGGTAACTCTGTCGTTGAATCTGACGCCGAGCGCGATTATGCAGTCGGCGCGGTGCATCGCCATCGAGCAGGCGTAGTGACCGTGCATTCCCTGCATCCCCAAAAACCTCGGATAGTCGGTCGGGACCCCCGAAATTCCCATCAAAGAGCAGCCAACAGGCGCGTCCAGAATTTCCGCAAGCTTATAAAGCTCCTCCTGAGCGTCGGAATTTATAAGTCCGCCGCCGAAGTAGATGAACGGCCGCTGCGAAAGGTTTATGCACTCCGCCGCGCTGCGAATGCGGATTTCCTTGGCGGGCTGCCTCGGCTCCGCCGCGACGGGCTCCTGCGGGGTATATTCGCAAACCGCAGTCTGAATATCCTTCGGAACGTCGATAAGCACAGGCCCAGGCCTTCCCGAAACGGCGAGCCGAAACGCCTCGCGAATCGTATCCGCCAAATCCTCGACCCGCCCGACGACGTAGTTGTGCTTCGTTATCGGAAGGGTTATACCCGTTATGTCTATTTCCTGAAAGCTGTCGGTGCCGAGCTGGGTGGTCGGGACGTTTCCGGTAATCGCAACCATCGGCACCGAATCGAGATAAGCCGTCGCGATTCCCGTTACAAGGTTCGTCGCCCCCGGGCCGGAGGTCGCCATCACTACCCCCGCCCTTCCGGTCGCCCTCGCATAGCCGTCGGCGGCATGGGCCGCGCCCTGCTCATGGGCGGTAAGAACGTGGGTAATCTCGTCGCGGTATTTATAGAGCGAGTCGTAGACGTTTATAATCTGCCCGCCGGGATAGCCGAAAACCGTGTCCGCGCCCTGCTCAATGAGCGTTCTGACAATAATATCGGCTCCTGAAAGTTTCATTTGATTCATTCCTTTACTTATTTGCTTTTATTTCGGCGGCAATGAGATTTCCCGCCTCGGAGCACTTCGCGGGCTTAAGCCCCTCGCCGCCGCTCATAATATCGCGGGTCCTGTAGCCCTTCGACAGGAACGCTCCGACGGCCGCTTCGATGTCGTCGGCCTCTTGGGACATGTCGAAGCTGTACCGAAGCATCATCGCGGCGGAAAGAATTGTGCCGATGGGGTTTGCAATATCCTGTCCCGCGATGTCGGGCGCGGAGCCGTGAATCGGCTCGTAGAGGCCGTTTGAGGTCGCTCCGAGGGAGGAGGAGGGTATCATACCGATTGAGCCGGTAATCATCGAGGCTTCGTCGGAAAGAATGTCGCCGAACATGTTTTCGGTGACGATAACGTCAAACTGCGACGGGTCCTTGACTATTTGCATCGCGCAGTTGTCGACGAGCATGTCCGAAAGCTCAACGTCGGGATATTCCCCCGCGAGGCGGTGGATTACGCTCTTCCAGAGGCGTGAGGTGTCCAGAACGTTTGACTTTTCCACCGAGCAGAGCTTTTTGCGGCGTTTGCGGGCGGTTTCAAAGCCTATTCTGCCGATTCTCTCGATTTCGCTCTCGGAGTATCTCATAACGTCCTCCGAAACCTTTTCGCCGTCGCCGAAGGTGCGGTGCTCGCCGAAATAGATTCCGCCGATAAGCTCGCGAACGATTATAAAGTCAATCCCCTTTTCGACGATTTCCGGCTTCAAGGGGGAAGCAGAGGCGAGCTGAGGCCAGATTTTCGCGGGGCGGTTGTTGGAATAAACTCCCATTCCCGCGCGGATTCTAAGAAGGCCCTTTTCGGGGCGCATGTTTCCGGGAACCGAGTCCCACTTGGGACCGCCGACGGCTCCAAGAAGGACGCTGTCCGCCGCAAGGCATTTATCGAGCTCGCTTTGGGGAAGCGGGTCGCCGTATTTGTCGATAGCGCAGCCGCCCATGTCCGCGTCGGTATATTTAAAGGTGTGGCCGTATTTTTGCGCGATAACGTCGAGAACCTTTATCGCCTCGTTTACGATTTCAGGGCCGATTCCGTCGCCGCGGATTACGGCTATGTTCTTGTTCATTCGATTAACCTCACTTTTTAAGGGATTTTAAGAGCCCGCCCGCCCTTATTATGTTCTGGATAAATTCCGGGAAGGGCTGAGCCTGATAGCTCTTTCGGGTGGTAACGTCGGTTATTACGCCGGTGTTGAAATCAACCGTAACCTCGTCGCCCGCGGATATTCCGTCGGCGGCCTCGGGGCATTCGAGAATCGGCAGGCCGATATTTATCGCGTTGCGGTAGAAAATTCTCGCGAAGCTCTTCGCGATAACGCAGCCCGTTCCGCAGGTCTTTATGACGAGCGGGGCGTGCTCGCGGCTCGAGCCGCAGCCGAAGTTCCAGCCGGCAACCATTACGTCGCCCTTGTTTACTTTTTTGACAAATTCCGCGTCGATGTCCTCCATGCAGTGCTTTGAAAGCTCCTGAGCGTCGGAGGTGTTGAGGTATCTTGCGGGAATTATAACGTCGGTGTCGACGTTGTCGGGATATTTAAACGCTTTTCCTGTCGTGTTCATCGTCAGTCCTCCTTCGGTGCGGTGATATAACCCGTGAGCGCGCTTGCGGCGGCGGTCTGCGGGCTTGCGAGATAAACCTCGCTCTTAACGTGTCCCATTCTTCCGACAAAGTTCCGGTTCGTCGTAGCTACGCATCTTTCCCCCTCGGCCAAAATTCCCATATAGCCGCCGAGGCAGGGGCCGCAGGTCGGGGTTGAAACCACCGCGCCCGCGTCGATAAACGCCGTGACGTAGCCGCGCTCTATGCATTCGCGGTAGATTGCCATCGTAGCGGGGATAATTATGCATCTGACGCCGTCGGCGACTTTTTTGCCGCGAAGCGCGTTATACGCCGCCTCCATGTCCTCCATTCGGCCGTTGGTGCAGCTCCCGATAACGACCTGGTCGATTTTTATATCGGAAAGCTCGCAAGCGGGCTTCGTGTTTTCGGGAAGATGCGGACACGCGACCGTCGGGACGATTTCCGAAAGATTTATTTTTATAACCTTTTCATAAACCGCGTCGGGGTCGGCGGAATATTCGACCGGCTCGCGCTCGGTGCGGCCGCGCATATATTCGCGGGTTATGCCGTCGACCGGGAAGATTCCGTTCTTCGCGCCGGCTTCGATAGCCATGTTGCAGATGCAGAGGCGGTCGTCCATCGAGAGGGAGGAAACGCCCTCGCCCGCGAACTCCATGCTCTTATAGAGCGCGCCGTCAACGCCAATCATTCCGATAATAGTCAGGATAACGTCCTTTCCGGAGCAATTTTTCGGCAGACGGCCCGAAAGCTCGAATTTAATCGCCGCGGGAACCTTGAACCAAGCGGTTCCGGTCGCCATTCCGGCGGCCATGTCGGTAGAACCCACGCCGGTCGAGAACGCCCCCAACGCCCCGTAGGTGCAGGTGTGGCTGTCCGCGCCGATTATGCAGTCGCCGGCGGCGACAACGCCCTGTTCCGGCAAAAGCGCGTGCTCGATTCCCATCTTTCCGACGTCGTAGAAGTGGCTGACGCAGTGCGCGCAGGCAAATTCGCGGCACTGCTTCGACTGCTCGGCGGCCTTTATGTCCTTATTCGGGACGAAGTGGTCCAGAACTATCGCTATTCTGTCCTTGTCGAATACGCCGTCGAAGCCGGCTTTTCTGAATTCGTTCACCGCGACGGGGGTGGTGATGTCGTTTCCGAGGACGAGATCGAGCTTCGCGGAAATAAGCTGTCCCGCCTCGACCTTATCCAGCCCCGCGTGAGCCGCGAGGATTTTCTGAGTCATGGTCATGCCCATGTTGCTTTATCTCCTTTACTTTTTGGAATTGTTATACGCGCTGACGAGGGCGTATGCCGAAGCCCTGATGATGTCGGTATGATACCCCGCGCCCCAGCTCATCTCGCCGTTCGGGGTCCTTATTCCGATATAGGCGATGGCCTCCGACTGCGAAGCCTGATTCATAAGGCTGTGCTCGGTGTATACCTCTAAGGAGTAGCTGTCGCCGGTGAGCTCCTTGAGGGCGTTTGAAACCGCGTCGATGGAGCCGTTGCCGCTTGAATGCAAATTCACGGGCTTGCCGTTATAGCTGAAGGAAATATCGAGCTCGACGCCGCCCTTGCTCTCCGAAAACTTCATGCCGTCGATGCAAACCGGCTCGACGATTCTGAAGTAGTTGCGCTTGAATATGTCAAGGATTTCGTCCGGCTTAAGCTCGCGGTGCTCGCGGTCGGAAATCCCCTTGCAGATGTATGAGAAGTGCTCGCGCATCTTCGCGGGGAGGTTGTAGCCGTAGGTATGCTCCAGCAGATACCCGATTCCGCCCTTTCCGCTCTGGGAATTTACCCTTATAACGTCCGCGTCGTAGGTGCGGTTGATGTCGGTCGGGTCGATGGGGATATATGGGGTGTTCCACTGCTCGAGGTGCTTTTCCTCCCGCCACTTCATTCCCTTCGCGATGGCGTCCTGATGGCTTCCCGAAAATGCCGCGAAAACAAGTGCTCCCGCGTAGGGGGTGCGCTCGTATATCCTCATTCCGGTGCATTTTGAATAGGTATCGGCAATCGCGGGCATATCCGAAAAGTCAAGCTTCGGGTCTACGCCGTGGGAGTACATATTCATCGCGAGAGTGATTATATCGACGTTGCCGGTTCTCTCGCCGTTTCCGAAGAGGGTTCCCTCGACCCTGTCGGCTCCCGCCAAAAGCGCGAGCTCGGTATCGGCGACGCCGGTTCCGCGGTCGTTGTGGGGGTGGAGCGAGAGGGTGACGTATTCGCGGTATTTGAGATTTTTGCTCATATACTCAATCTGCGAGGCGTAGACGTGCGGAAGGCTCATCTCAACCGTCACCGGCAGGTTGATTATGACGTTGTTGTCGGGGCCGGGTTCCAGAATATCCAGAACGGCGTTGCAGACTTCGAGCGAGTATTCCGGCTCGGCTCCGGTAAAGCTTTCAGGGGAATATTCAAACCTGAAATTGCCGTCATATTCCGCGGCGAGCTGCTTAACGAGCTTCGCGCCGTCGGTGGCGATTTTCTTGATTTCGTCCTTTGACTTTTTGAAAACCTGCTCGCGCTGCGCGACGCTTACGGAATTATAGAAGTGAACGATTGCCGATGGCGCGCCCTTTACCGCCTCGAAGGTCTTTCTTATAATGTGCTCGCGGCACTGCGTAAGAACCTGAACGGTTACGTCGTCGGGAATCATATCACGCTCGATAAGCGCGCGCAGAAAGTCATATTCGGTTTCGGAGGCCGCCGGGAAGCCGACCTCGATTTCCTTGAAGCCGAGCCCGACGAGCATCTTGTAAAAAGTCATCTTCTGGTCGAAGCTCATGGGAATCACGAGGGACTGGTTGCCGTCGCGAAGGTCGACGGAGCACCAGAGCGGGGCTTTCTCGATTCGCTCCTTGCGGACCCAGTCGTAACACTGTTCGGGCGGCATGTAGTAGCCGGGGGAATACTTTTTGTGGTTCATCATGGTGAATCTCTCCTGTAAAAGTGAATTTTTGCGGAATCGGCGGTTCCCCTTGAAAGCCCGGGGCTATAAAAATAACCCGCCCCAAAGCTTTCTTTGAGACGGGTGCATAATCACACTCGCGGTACCACTCAAATTGCGGAAAAATCCGCCTCTCTTGGAATCCAGCAATTCCTATGCGTTCACGCAGCAGTCACGGAAAACCCTACGGGCAAGCTTTCAGGTTTTCGGCTCGAAAGTGAGGGAATTTCGGTGCGCTGTCGCCGCTCTTTCACCAGCCGTCGGCTCTCTTTGTCGGCACATCCTGATTCTTCTTTGTCACAGCCTTTATATTTGTGCTTTAAATTATACAGATTCCCGCCCCTTTTGTCAATCAGCGAAATGAACGATTATTATTAAAATTGACGGGGGAAATTGTGGGGGAATGGACAAAAACGCTTCCAAAAAAGCATAACGCCCCTCCGCACCGCCGCGGAGGGGCAAATCATATGCAAATTTATTCCTGTTTCCCGTCCTGCGCAGTCTGCTGTTCGGTTTCGGGGGCGGGTTCGGATTCGCCTTCGGGGGCAGGGGCGGGAGCGGGGGCTTCCTCCGGCTCGTCGAGGGCTTCGCCGTTCATCAGCCTGATAAACTGCTCGCCGTTGATTTTTTCATGCCTGATGAGGTACTCGGCGACGTTTGTGAGCTGGTCGCGGTGCTCGGAGAGGATTTCCTGGGCGCGGTCGTAGGCCGAGTGGATTATCGCGCGCATCTCCGCGTCGATTTCGGAGGCGATGACCTCGGAATACGCCTTCGAGGAGTTGTAGTCGCGCCCCAAGAACACCTCGTTGTCGTCATGGCCGTATACAACCGGCCCGAGCTTATCCGAGAAGCCGTAGCGAGTTACCATGCTCCGGGCGGTATCGGTCGCGCGCTCGATGTCGTTAGACGCGCCGGTTGAAATATCGTCGAGGATTATCTTCTCGGCGGCGCGCCCGCCCAGAAGGACGATAATCTGCTCGTTCATCTCTGTCTTTGAAACGTAGGATTTATCGTGCTCGGGAAGTGCCATCGTATAGCCGCCCGCCATTCCGCGGGGGATAATCGACACCTCCGAAACCTTATCCTGCGTCGGGCAGTAGAAGTGGCAGACGGCGTGGCCGGCCTCGTGGTATGCGGTGAGCCGCTTTTCCTCGGGAAGGATTACCCGCGACTTTTTCTCGGGACCCGCGATTACCTTGATGGACGCGTCGTTCAAATCCTGAGCGGTAATCGCCTTTCTTCCCCGCTTTACAGCCAAAAGCGCGGCTTCGTTTATCAGGTTCGCGAGGTCCGCGCCGGTGAAGCCCGGGGTCGCGGCCGCAACCGTCTTTAAGTCGACGTCGGGGGCGAGCGGCTTGTTCTTTGCGTGAACCCGCAAAATCGCCTCTCTGCCCTTGATGTCGGGATAGTTCACATAAACCTGTCTGTCAAAGCGTCCCGGCCTCAGAAGAGCGGGGTCAAGTACGTCGCGGCGGTTGGTCGCGGCCATTACGATTACCGACTCGTTGATTTCAAAGCCGTCCATCTCGACAAGGAGCTGGTTCAGGGTCTGTTCGCGCTCGTCGTGTCCTCCGCCGAGGCCCGCGCCTCTGCGGCGGCCGACCGCGTCGATTTCATCTATAAATATAATCGACGGCGCGGCTTTTTTCGCCTGGTCGAATAAATCTCTCACTCTCGCCGCGCCTACGCCGACGTAGAGTTCAAGAAAATCCGAACCCGAAATCGAGAAGAACGGAACCCCCGCCTCCCCCGCGACGGCCTTTGCAAGGAGCGTTTTGCCGTTGCCGGGAGGGCCTACTAAAAGCACGCCCTTCGGGATTTTCGCGCCGATGTCCTGATATTTTTTCGGGTCTTTCAGGAGTTCCACGATTTCCTGGAGCTCCGCCTTTTCCTCGTCCGCGCCGGCGACGTCGTCAAAGGTGACTTTGTTTCGGTCGCTGCCGTCGACCTTGACATTAGCCTTGCCGACGGAGGAAATCTTCCCGGCCGACGAGATGCTTCTCGTCATCGAAATCGCGAGGAACACCATCACGCCAATCATCAGAAGCGTCGGTATAAGGTTGAGCCAAATCGAGCTGTCCGACGCGGGAATTTCGTTGTAGACAAGCGGCTGGTCGGGGTGCGCGAGGTTATACGCGACGCGGTAGTTTCCGCCCTCGAAGTGGTTTCCCTCGCCGAAGAGCTCGTTGTAGAACGCGCTGACCGACGGGGCCTTGTAGGAGTGAACCGTGTCGTCGCCCAAAAGCTTGTATTCAAGGCTTCCCGAGCCGAGATTAAGGCTGAATTCCGATACCTCGAGGCGGTCGAAATGGCCGATTACCTCGGAGTAGGTAACGGTTTCGCCGGGCTTCATAAGCCCGCGAAGGCTCACCGTCAGGATAATGATTATCACCGCGGCGAAGAGAATGTAGGATATAATCCCTTTGTTATTTTTCTTTATCAAATGAATTCCCCGTTTCCAAGGTTATTTACAGAATTACCTCGCCGACATAGTCGAGGTTTCGGTAGTCTTCGTTATAGTCGAGCCCGTAGCCGACGACAAACCTGTCCTCAATCTTATAGCAGCAGTAGTCCGCGGAAATATCCGCGGTCCGCCGCGCGGGCTTATCCAAAAACGTCACGATTTTAACGTCAGCGGCTCCCCTTGTAAGAAGCATCTGCTTTAAGACGCTGAGCGTTTTTCCGGTGTCGAGAATATCCTCGACGAGCATTATCGTCTTTCCGGCAAATTCGAGGTGGGTGTCCATCTTTACGTCGACGACCCCCGACGAAGTCGTGCCGAAATAGCTCTTCGCGCTTATAAAATCAATCTTCACTGGAAGGTCTACCGCCCTGACGAGGTCGGCCATGAACACAAACGAGCCTTTAAGAACCCCTATCATCAGCACTTCCTTGCCGCGAAAATCCTCCGTAATCCTCGCGCCGACCTCGCGAACCTTTTCGGCTATCTGCTCGCGCGTGAGCATCACTTCAATTTTGTTTTTTTGTTCCATTTTTCTCTCCTCAGATGTCTTTGATATATATTTTTATCGCGGAACGGGTGGATTCCGAGCACGCAGCGCGTTCGGCGACCCCCGCGCCTTCGACAAAAACCGCTCCGAAGCCGTCGTCGATGACGATTCGGCCTTTTCGCTCCCCGGGCGGAACCTCGGCGAGAAGCTTTTTTACGACAAAGCTGTGTTCCCGGCCCGCAAGCTTAATCCGCTCGTTTCCGGAATAGGGACGGACGGTATATTCCCCCGCCATTTTAGCTTCATCAAAAAAATATCTTAATGCACTTTTGTTAAAACGGGATATGTCAAAATGTGAAATTTTTGTGACACCGATAATTTTTCCCATCGCCCGCGTTTCCCCGCGAAGGCTCGTTTTGACCGGTTCAAACGCCTCGCGTGGGCGTTCGATTCTTATTTTGCCCCTTTCGGCGCGAAGGTAAACGCCTTTTTTCGGATTTATCGCGCCGCCTTCCGAAATTATCCGCTTTAAGTCGCAGATTCTCAGGTAACTCGGCTCGACCCCTGCTTCCTTCAGTAGAAGCGCGAGCGCGCCGGAAAGCGAAGCGTCGTCGCAAGCCTCCGAGAAATCGTACTCCCCTTCCGCTCGCGATTCGTCAAAAAGCCGGCGCGAGCTTTCGGATATATAGCCCTCCGCCTCACGAAGTGCCTTGACGGTCCCCGAAAACGAGCTTAGAAGCCCGGGATTTATCCTCAAAAGCTCGGGAATAACGTTTAAGCGGATTATGTTTCTTGAGCAGCCGTCGACAAGGTTTGTCGAATCCGTAACCCAGCCGACGCCGCGTTCGCGTAAAAAGCTCTCGATTTCATCGCGGGTGCAGTCAATAAGCGGGCGAATGATTTTACCGCGAACCGGCGGGATTCCGCAGATTCCCTTTATTCCGCAGCCGCGGGTGAGGTTGAATATCGCCGTTTCGAGGCAGTCGGAAAGCGTATGCGCGGTTGCGACAGGCTCGCCGCCGGCTTCCTCGAAGAGGGCCTTATACCGAAGCTCCCGCGCGCCAGTTTCCAAGGATACCTTTTTTTCGGCGCAATACCCCTTTACGTCGACGCTCTCGGCCCGAAAAGGGATTTCATAGCGGCGGCAGAGCTCCTCGCAGAAGCTTTGGTCGCGAAGGCTGTCCCCGCCGCGAAGATTGTGGTTTATATGCATTGCGCGGACCCGGTAGCCGAGCTCCTTAAGCGACAAAACAAGCGCGGTGGAATCCGCCCCGCCCGACAGCGCGACAAGAACCCTCCCGCCGGTGGGAAGCATCTTATACTCCTCAATCGCCGCGCGGATTTTTGTAAGCATCACCCGTCGCGCCTCGCGTCGACCGCGCGGAAGAGGGTGTATTCGCCCAGATACGCGAGGTTTACGGTCCCGGTTGAGCCGTGGCGGTTTTTCGCGATAATGCATTCCGCCGCCGACTGGTTGGGGTTCTGCTTATCGTACATCGACTCGCGGTAGATAAAAAGAATTATGTCCGCGTCCTGCTCGATTGAGCCCGATTCGCGAAGGTCGGATGGCATCGGGCGGTGGTCCTGCCTCGATTCCACTGAACGGTTGAGCTGAGAAAGCAGTATCACCGGAACGTTGAGCTCCTTGGCCATCAGCTTAACCTGACGGGTAATCTCGGAAACCTCGGTGACGCGGTTTGAATGAAACGTCGGCGACTCCATCAGCTGTAAATAGTCGATTACAACAAGCCCGAGATTGCGCCTGCGCCTCAGCTTCGCCTTCATCTGCGGGACGGTTATTCCGGCGGTGTCGTCGATGTAGATTTTCATTCTTGAAAGTATATCCGCCGCCTCGGCGAGCTTTATCCAGTCGTCCGCCGAAACGGTTCCGGCGTTCAAAGAGGAATTCGGCACCAACGCCTCCGCCGAAAGCATTCTCGAAGCAATCTGCTCCTTCGACATTTCGAGGGAAAAAATCGCTATTTCCGAATCGGGGGCCTTTTTCGCGACGTTCGCGGCGATGTTTACGGCAAAGGTGGTCTTTCCCGAGCCGGGCCGCCCCGCGATTACAATCATGTCGGACTTATTCAGGCCCGCGATATAGTTGTCCAAAAGCGCGTAGCCCGACCTCAGCCCCTGATACTGCTCGCGGTCCTCGCCGCTTAGCTTCTGGATTCGCTCGTAGGCGGAAACTATGATTCTGCTGAGCGGGACAAGCCCGTCGACCTCGCGGCCCTGACGTATGTCGTAGATTTTCTGCTCGGCCAAATCAAGGAGGTTCTGCGCGGTGTCGCCGCCCTCCGTCGCCGAGGAAATTATGTCGCGCGACGCCGAAATAAGCGAGCGCAGAAGATATTTGTCCTCGACGATCTGACAGTAGCTCTCGATGTTCGTCGTCGTCGGGACGTTGTCCATTATCCCCTTTAAGTATGTTTTCGCCATCGCCGCGGTTTCAAATATCCCCTCGTCGACCGCGCTGTTTATAACGGTGATGATGTCGGCGGGCGCGCCGTTTGAAAACATTCTTAAAATAAGAGAGAAGAGCGCGCGGTGCTGCTCGCGGTAAAAGCTTTCGGGCTTTAGGTGCGTTATAACCGTCGGCAGGCAGTCCGGGTCCAGAAGAACCGCGCCTAAAACGGTCTGCTCGGCGTCTACGCTGTAGGGAAGCTCCCTCGCGACCAAATCCCCCGCCGCGAAGGCTGTTGAATTGTTAGCGGCCATAAGTGAACCTCCGGTAAAATTATTCCTCCGGGACGACTTTGACGTTAAGCTTCGCCGAAACGCCCTGGGTCATCTTCAGCTCCGCCGTATAGTCGCCGTACGCCTTTATTTCGGAGGAAAGCGTGACTTTCTTGCGGTCGACGTTTACGCCGAACTGCTCCGCAATAAGCTCGCAGACGGTCTGGCTCGTAACCGAGCCGAAGAGCTTTCCGCTCGCGCCCGCCTTGGCCTTGACAGCGACGGTTTTTCCGTTTAATTTTTTCGCAATTTCCTGCGCGTCGCTCTTTGCGACGTCGAGGCGGTGCTGCTCGGCGGCCTTCTTTCCGGCGAGGTCGTTTACGTTCTTTGCGGTAGCCTCAATCGCGAAGCCCCGCGCCAAAAGATAGTTTCTCGCGTAGCCGTCGGCGACGTTTAAAACGTCCCCGGCCTTGCCCGAGCCCTTTACGTCCTTTATAAGTATTACCTTCATTATTTATCCTCCTTAAGATTTAAGCAAAAAGTCCTCAATCGCGTATTTAACCTTTTCAACCGCTTCTTCGAGCGGGCAATTAAGCTGCGCGCCCGCCATCGTCTGGTGTCCGCCCCCGCCGACCGCCTCCATTATGAGCTGGACGTTGAAGGATTCCAACGACCGCGCGGAGATGCAGCACTGCCCGTTTGACATATAAAACACGAAGGAAGCCTTTACCCCGACGATTCCGAGAAGGTCGTCGGCAGCCTGGGCGGCCGGAAGCCTAAGCTCCGGCGAATCCGAATCGGTCGTCGCAATCGCGCAGCCGTGGAAGAGCTTTGCCGACTGAATAAGCATGCTCTTTTCGCGATAGGTTTCGAGCGAATCCGAAAAGAGCCGCTTTACCGCGATTGTATCCGCGCCGAGCTTTCGCAGATATGCCGCCGCCTCGAAGGTCCTCGCGCCGGAACGCATAACAAAGTTCTTGGTGTCGAGCATTATTCCGGACATCAACGCTTCCGCCTCGGCGACGGAAATCCGGCAGTCGCCGCCGAAATACTGGATAAGCTCCGTTACCATCTCGCAGGCCGACGACGCTACGGGCTCATGGAAGAAAACGACCGCGTTGTCGATGTGTTTAACCATCATTCTGTGGTGGTCGATGACGACGACCTGCTGCGCCTGCGCATAGAGCTCCTTTGAATCGAGCATATCGGGGTTATGGGTGTCGCAGACGATTAAAAGGTCGTTTTCGCCGAACGCCGCCCTCGCGTCGGCTATCGGCATAAACATATCCGTTCCGCAGCGTTCGCTTATATGCGTCACAAGCGGCTTCGCGAGGGTGTTATCAAGGTCAAGAACGCAGTACGCGCTCTTTCCCATGCTCCTTAAAGCCCCGCAGAGGCCGACCGACGCGCCTACGCTGTCGAAGTCGGAGTAGCGGTGGCCGGTTATGTATACCGTCTGGCAGCCGGCGGCGAGCTCCTTCAGGGCGGTGGCGATTATCCTCGCCCTTACCTTTGTGGATTTTTCAACGCCCTTTGAGTTCCCGCCGTAAAATTCAAAGCCGTTCTCGGTCTTTACGGCGGCCTGGTCGCCGCCGCGCCCCAGACACATGTCAAGTGCCTGGCGGGCAAACTGCTCGCTCTCTTTAAGGGTTTTTCCTCCCCGTCCGACGCCGATGGAAAGCGTAAGATTCTGGCGTTCGCCGAGGCTTATCGAGCGGGCGTTGTCGAGAATATCGAACCTTCGCTCCATCATCGGCCCCAAGTGGCGTTCCTCGATTATGCAGTAGAACCTGTCGCCCGAAATTCGGTGCAGAATCCCGTTGGTGCTCTCGATAAACTTCTCGAACATCTTCTCGATTTCAACCCGAAATCCCGCCTTATCGCTCTCCTTGGAGTTCTGCAGGACCTCCTCGTAGTTGTCGACGGCAATCAGCATTACCGTTTTCGCGCTCATCTTCGCCTCTTGTTCGAGGGCGTTTTCGTGCGTTATGTTCACAAAGCTTACGACCGAAAGCCCCGCTTCGGCATGGCGGGCCTTTACCCTGTAGTAGTTGTCGAGGATTTTTACGGATACGCCGCCGTCGGTATAGAGCCTTGAAACGTTCTTGCCCACAAGCTCCCCGAGGTCAACGCCGTATACCCTGTCGTCGCCGAAGAGCTCGTTTTCAAAGCAGCGGTTATACCAGACTACCGCGTTATTCTCGTCGGCAATCACAATCGGCTCGGGGTAGTTATAGAACTCCTCGCGGTTTGTTTTTAATATGTCGCGGTCGATTCCTGTGACGTGCCTTATGATGTTGCGGCTGATTATCGCGATTATAACAATCAGGGCGACGTCGCAGAGAAATACCAGCGCGAATGCCGCCGCGGCGAGGCTTCCGCGGTTCATATAGAATACGGCAGAGGAAACCGCCGAAACAATCAGCAGCAGCGCAAGGGGGATATAAAGTATATGCAGGCGTTTTTTCATTTTAAATCAGTCCTTTTCGGGAAGCCCCGGGGCGTTTCAGACGTCCATAATATCGGGAATAACCATCGGTCTGCGCTTTGTTTTCTGGAAGAAGTAGTCGCCGAGCTCGTCGCGCAGGCGGTTTTTGATTGCGGGATAGTCGTGGCGGGTCTTAAGCTCGTCGATGCAGACGTTTCTCGCAAGGGTTTTCGCCTTCTCCATAAGCTCGCCGTTTTCACGCTCGTAGACAAAGCCGCGCGAGATTATATCCGGCCCCGAAAGAAGCTTCCGGTCGATACGGTCTATCGTTATCGTTACAACGATTACGCCGTCCTGGGCGAGGTGCTTTCTGTCTTTAAGGACTACCGCGCCGACGTCGCCGACGCCGTAGCCGTCTACCATAACCTTTCCGGAGGGGACGTTCCCGTTGATTTTGATTGTTTCGCCGTCGGTTTCGATTACGTTTCCGATGTCGGCGATAACGATGTTTTTCTCGGGGATTCCGAGGCTCCGGGCGGTTTTCGCATGGCGGTCGAGGTGCTTATATTCGCCGTGAACGGGAATAAAGAACTTTGGACGAGTCAAAGCGAGAATGAGCTTTTGCTCCTCCTGACAGGCGTGGCCCGAAACATGGACCTCGTACATTTCCTCGTATACGACCTCCGCGCCGAGCTTCAAAAGCTCGTTTACTACCCTTCCGACGAACTTTTCGTTGCCGGGAATCGGCCTTGCGGAGATAATTATATAGTCGTTTTCGGTGACGCTGACCTGACGGTGGTCGTTTAAAGCCATTCTCGTCAGCGCGCTCATCGGCTCGCCCTGGCTTCCCGTTGTAATGAGGACGATTTTGTCGTCGGGATAGCCGCGCATTCTGTCGATGTCGATTAAAACGTCGTTCGGAACCTTTAAATAGCCCAAATCCACGCCGAGCTTGATTACGTTTACCATGCTCCTGCCGAAAACGGCGACCTTGCGGCCGTGCTTCGCGGCGCAGTCGATTATCTGCTGGATTCGGTGGACGTTCGACGAGAACGTCGCGATGATTATTCTCTTGTGCTCGGCCTTATTAAAGAGGTTGTCAAAGGTCTGGCCGACCTTTCTCTCCGACGGCGTAAAGCTCTGTCTTTCGGAGTTGGTGGAATCCGACAGAAGCGCCAGAACTCCCTTCGAGCCGAGCTCCGCAAAGCGGGGAAGGTCGATTATTCCGCCCTCGATGGGGGTGTAGTCGACCTTGAAGTCGCCGGTGTGGATAATCGTTCCTGTCGGGGTGTTCACGGCGACCGCGACCGCCCCGGGAATAGAGTGATTGACCTTGATAAACTCCGCAGTGAGGCCGCCGAGGCGTACCGTCATTCCCGCAGAAACGA
Organism: uncultured Clostridia bacterium; assembly: GCA_947588775.1. Lineage (GTDB taxonomy): Bacteria > Bacillota > Clostridia > Oscillospirales > Ruminococcaceae > Faeciplasma. The sequence goes on along the minus strand of CANPZQ010000020.1, from coordinate 1,154 downwards.
CATTGAGCTTAACGCCGCCGAGGTTATGCTCCTTGAGCTTATATTCCAGAAGCCCGAGGGTAAGCTTGGTTCCGTAGACGGGGACGTTCATTTTTTTCAGCAAAAACGCGATTCCGCCGATATGGTCCTCGTGGCCGTGGGTCAGGAGCACGCCCCGGACCTTGTCGCGGTTCTTTTCAACGTAGGTGAAATCGGGAATTACGATGTCGACCCCCGGCATCTCGGCATCGGGGAAGGTCATTCCGCAGTCGATTATTACGATGTCGTCGCGGGTTTCGATAAGATACATGTTCTTGCCGATTTCGCCGAGGCCGCCGAGCGCGATTATCTTTAAAACCGGCTTCTTTCCGCCCGAAACGGCGGTCTGCAGAACCGGCTGCTGCGGCGCGGGAGCGGGCGCGGGAAGCTCGGCCTCGGGGCGCGAAACGGGCTGGACGCTCTTCTGCGGACGCTGCTGCTTTTTGCTCTTAGGCTGTCTGCGGGACTTCTGGGGTTCCGCCTTTTTGGGCTGCTCCTGTTTTTTGGGCTGCTCGGGAGCCTGTTTTCTGAGGTTTTTCGCTTTCTTGGAATTCTGATACTGCGACGCCTTCCTTGAAATAGGAGGCGCGGAAATCGCCGCCGCTATAGCCTGGTCGAGCGCGGAGCCGTCCATTTTGCGGGGCTTTCTTTTTTCTTCGTTTTTCTTTGTAGCCATAAAATCCTTTCATTTCATTAAATTTTTGATATTAAATGCACGCGGCATAAAGCTCATGGTATGTATCGGGGCGCGGGAACCGAGGTTAATGCAGAGTATATTATATTACAAATTCGGGCGGTTGTCAAGGTGAAAACGGGGGCGCGGCGAAGGGGGCGGGGGCGGAGTGGAAAGGTGGGGCGGGCGGGTGGGTGGGCGCAGGGCAGGAGCCCCCTTCGCCGCGCCGGGGCAGGAAGCTGCGGCAAGAGCGCGCCCATCCCCGGCCTGCGCCGAATCCCGCCCCCCGGAGCCCGCAGGGCGGAGCGGGGGCGGGTGAGGGGCAGGCTTTGGAAAAACGCACTAAAATGCGGCGTTTACGGTATGTTTTCTGACTTCCGACCTCTGTGCCTCTGACCGGATTCGTTCCTCACCCACCCCCGCTCAGCCCCGCAAGGGGGCTTCGGGGGGCGGGTTCGTCGCG
>CANPZQ010000019.1 GCA_947588775.1 uncultured Clostridia bacterium | reverse complement strand
TCGGTTCGTCGTCCCCCTTAGCGGAGGCGTTTGGCGAGAAGAAGTTAGCCGAACGGCTTTCGGACAGAACGTCCTCGAGCGTGACGGTTTTCATGTATCTGTAAAACATCAGGCCGAAAATAAGCACCACTCCGAAAAATACGACGCTGAGGCGGTACCTGACCTTGCGAAGCTTCTTCTTTTCCATAATAACACCGCTCCCTGAATTATCTCATTCTATATTATATAGTAATTCCGAAAATTTTTCAAGGTGATATTCGATTTTTAATAAATTGTAACCGCATTGTAACCTTTTTCGGGCGGCGGGATAATTAAAATTTGCGCTGAAGCTTGTATTTCGGAAAAAAATGTGCTAATATTACAGAGAAAGAAGTAATTTTTTCAAAATTTTTACATATAAGGAGAGTGCGCCATGTGCGGGATTGCAGGCTTTACAAATAAAATAAGCGACGCCGACAGGGTCGTCGGCGAGATGATGGACGCGATTAAGCACCGCGGCCCCGATTCCGAGGGAAAATATATTGACGACGGGATAGCGATGGGCTTTCGCAGGCTTTCGATTATCGACCTCTCAACGGGCTCGCAGCCGCTTTTCAACGAGGACAGAACGCTCGTTCTCACCTTCAACGGCGAAATCTACAACTACCGCGAGCTTCGCGGGGAGCTGATTAAGTCGGGGCATGTTTTCGCGACGAACACAGATTCGGAGGTTTTATTGCACGGCTACGAGGAGTGGGGAAAGGATATGCTTCCTAAGCTTCGCGGAATGTTCGCGTTTGTGATTTGGAACACCGAAACCCGGGAGCTTTTCGGCGCAAGGGACTTTTTCGGAATAAAGCCGCTCTACTATGCGAAAATGGGCGAAAGCTTTATCTACGGCTCTGAGATAAAGAGCTTTCTTAAGCACCCTCATTTCAGAAAGGAGCTCAACGAGGCCGCTCTCGAAAGCTATCTGACGTTTCAGTATTCGCCCTGCGAAGAAACGTTTTTCAAGGGCGTTTTCAGGCTTCTGCCCGCCCACTGGTTCACCTATAAGGACGGCGAGCTTCACACCGAACGCTACTGGGACATCAATTTTGAGGCCGATGAGGAGCCTTCGCTCGACGAATGGGTAAAGAGGATTTCCGAAACGTTCGCAAACTCCGTCGAGGCGCATAAAATCGCCGACGTCGAGGTCGGAAGCTTTCTTTCGAGCGGCGTGGATTCAAGCTATGTCGCGGCGGTCGCAAACGTCGACAAAACCTTTACCGTAGGCTTCGGCGAGGACGAGAAATACAACGAAATCGGCTACGCGAAGGAGTTTTCCAAGTTCATCGGCAAGGAGAATATCTCAAAAATTATCACCCCCGAAGAATATTGGGAGGCGTTTCCGAAAATTCAGTACCACATGGACGAACCGCTTGCCGACCCGTCGGCGATTGCGCTCTACTTTGTCTGCAAGCTCGCTTCCCAAAAGGTAAAGGTCGTCCTCTCGGGCGAGGGCGCGGACGAAATCTTCGGCGGGTACAATATCTACAAAGAGCCCGACGACATGGCGTTTTACAACAAAATCCCACGCCCGATACGCCGCTGCATCGGAAAATGCGCGTCGGCCTTCCCGGCGCATCGCGGGCTTAATTTCCTTATTCGCCGCGGCAAGGACCTCGAGGAGAGATTCATCGGCAACGCCTATATCTTCTCCGAAAAGGAGCGCAAAAAGCTCCTGAAAATAAAAACCGGCGCGCCGCCGGCAATGGAGCTCACAAAGCCCTTTTACGACAAAACCAAGGGCAAGGACAGCGTTACGAGAATGCAGTACCTCGACCTGAACATGTGGATGACAGGCGACATTCTTTTAAAGGCCGACAAGATGTCGATGGCAAACTCGCTTGAGCTTAGGGTTCCGTTTTTGGACAGATACGTTATGGCACTCGCGGAGAAAATCCCGAAGCGTTACCGCGTTACAAAGGAAAATACCAAGTTCGCGATGAGAAAGGCCGCGCTCGAGGCATGCCCGCCGCTTACGGCAAACAAAAAGAAGCTCGGCTTCCCGGTGCCGATTCGCGTTTGGCTTAAGGAGGATAAATACTACGGCATCGTGAAATCCGCCTTTGAAAGCGAAACCGCGAAAAAATTCTTCGATACCGAAAGGCTCACGGCTCTTCTTGACGAGCACCGCGCGGGAAAATACGACAATTCCCGCAAAATCTGGACGGTTTACACCTTCCTTGTCTGGTACGGGGTTTATTTCGGATAAAAAAACAAAGCCGTCCGGCGGGCGGCTTTATCCTTATCAGTCCTCGATGAATCTTGAAATTTTTTCAAGAAAACCGCCGCACTCGTCGGTGTGTACAATCATGTCGACTGGCTGGGAAAGGTCGAGGCTGAAAATTCCCATGATGGATTTCGCGTCGATAGCGTATCTGCCCGAAACGAGGTCGACCTCATAGTCGCAGAGCGTCACGGCGTTCACAAAATCCTTTACGTCGTTGATGGTATTCAGTCTGATTTTTTTGGAAGTCATACAAATATCCCCCTATAAAAATTTCTTATAACAGTATAGCAGTCTTAAAAAAAGCTGTCAAGATGTTTTTTGCGAAAATTGAGGAGATTCAAAATTAAAATGCGCGTTTATTTTCACACCCTCGGCTGCAAGGTCAATCAGTACGAAACCGAGCTCTTGCGGCAAAAAATCATAGAAAGCGGGCATACCGTTTCGGAAAGCCCGTCGGCGGCGGACGCTTTAATCGTCAATTCCTGCACCGTCACCGCGCAGTCGGATAAAAAGGTCAGGCAGCTTCTGAGGCGGCTTCGGCGGGAAAACCCGTTCGGGGTAATCGCCCTTTGCGGCTGCCTTCCGCAGGCCCCCGGCTTTGAAGCCGACGAGATTCCGGAGGCCGATATAATCTGCGGGAACGAAAACAAGCAGCGGCTGCCGAAGCTTTTGGAGGAATACATGAAAAACGCCGAACGCGCGGTAGAAATCCCGCCGCTTCAAAGGCGGTACCCCGACGAAAGCCTTGAAGCCTTCCCCGACAAGACCCGCGCGATAATAAAGGTTCAGGACGGCTGCGACATGTTCTGCTCATACTGCGTAATCCCCCACACCCGCGGCCGCTCGCGTTCAAAAACCCCCGATAAGATTTTCGATGAGGCGAAAGGGCTCGTCGAAGCCGGTCATCGTGAGCTCGTCGTCGTCGGAATTAACCTCTCGGACTACGGCAATGGGACGGAATTTAACCTTGCGGACGCGGTCGAAGCCGTCTGCAAAAGCGGGGCGCAGCGCGTTCGGCTCGGTTCGCTCGAACCCGAGGAGCTTACCGGGGAAATAATCTCGCGGCTCGCGCTGTTTGAGAACCTCTGCCCGCATTTTCACCTTGCGCTGCAAAGCGGCTGCGATAAAACTCTCCGCGAAATGAGAAGGCGATACGACAAGGCGTATTACTTTACACTTGTGAACACGCTTCGCGAGGCATTCCCCGGCTGCGCAATCACGACGGATATAATGGTCGGCTTCCCCGGGGAAACGGAAAGCGACTTTCTCGAATCGCTTGAATTTGTAAAGCAAATAGCATTTACGGACGCGCATGTGTTCCCCTTTTCCCCTCGAGAAGGCACTCCCGCCGCCGCAAGAACCGACCTTGTCCCCGCAAATATCGCGGAAAAGCGCGCCCGGCTGATGTCTGAGGCCGTAAAAGAGTGCGGGGACGAGTTCCGCCGCTCAATGGTCGGGAGCATACAAAAGGTCCTCTTCGAGCGCGAAAAATCCCCTGATTTTCATCAGGGGCATACTGCGAATTATCAGGTTGTAAAGGTAAAATGCTTTACAGATACTCTTTTCCGCGAAATGCGGGACGTCAAAATCACCGGCCTCGACGACGAGTATCTGACAGGAGAAATTATTATTAAAGATAATACATAAAAAGCTGACATTTAAGCATTCCGTTATAGAGTTTTCGCTTTTTGTCGGCTTTTTTTCCGAAAAATTTCTCAAATTCCTCATGCGGGGAGATTATGTAGCAGGGATTATTCTTCGATGGACGAAGAACCTCCCCCATCTTCCTGTAAAGCTCCTCGGCTTCACGGACCTCGAGCATTCTCTCTCCGTACGGCGGGTTGCAGATTGTTATCGCGCCGTCGACAGCGCGATGAAGCGAAATATCCCGCCTCTCGATTTGTACATACTCCCCCACCCCGGCAAGCCGGCAGTTTGAGCGGCTAAGCGCGACAGCGTTTTCGTCGATGTCATACCCGAACGCCTTGAAGCCGCCTTCGCGCATGTCGGCGCGGGCGGAGGCGCGTTCCTCCTCCCAGACGTTCTTCGGGATTGTATCCCACTTTTCCGCGGCAAAGCTCCGCCTGAGCCCCGGGGCGATTCCCAATGACTTATACGCCGATTCAATCAGTATCGTTCCCGAGCCGCACATCGGGTCGCAGACCACGCTTCCGCCCTTGACGTGCGCGAGGTCGACGATTCCCGCTGCGAGAGTTTCCTTAATCGGCGCGTCGTTTGAATTTCGGCGGTAGCCCCGCTTATGAAGCCCCTCTCCGGAGGTGTCGAGATAGACGCTTACTTCGTCCTTTAAAATGTTGAACTGAATCTGCCGCCGCGCGCCAGTTTCGGGAAGCGTGCGTACGCGGTGCTTTTCCCGAAGCCGCTCGACGGCGGCTTTTTTAATTATCGACTGGCAGTCGGGAACGCTGTGAAGCTTCGATTTAAGGCTGTGGCCCTTTACCGGAAATTCGTCGTCGGGGCCTATGTATTCCTCAAAAGGAAGCGCGCGGACGTTGTCGAAGAGCTCCGAAAAGCTTTCAGCTTTAAACGTTCCGAGTTCGATTAAAACCCTCTCGGCGGTTGCAAGGCGAATATTCGCCCGCGCAATCATCGCGTCGTCGCCCTCAAACGCGATTCGCCCGTCGGAAACAACGAGATTTTGGCCGCCTATTTTTCGGATTTCAAAGGCAAGCGAGCTTTCGATTCCGAAGTGGCAGGGAGCGCAGAGTTTAGGCATTTTTATTCCCCCAAAAAAGGATTTCCCGCCGTCGGCCGCGACAGCGGGTAAATATTATTCCGTGAAAAGAGCCTCGACGTCGGCAATCGGCGTGCCGTCGTAGACGGTGAAGGTGATGTTTACGACAACGCCGTCCTTTACCGCGACGTAGCAGCCCTGTTCAAACGTAACGCCCAAATAGTCGGCGTTCGCAGAAAGCTTTTGGTATTCAAGCCCGCCGAGTCTGACGGTTGAAATATCGCCGAAGGTGTAGTTCATGCCGATTTGGCTTCCCATTTCGGCAAGCTGGCTCTTGGTGGAATCGAGGGTTTCCCTCAGCTCCTCGTCGGTGACTGTTCCGCCGGCGATTTCAAGAGAAAGATTGATGTTGTTGCCGGTCGCGCTGTCGGAAGCAACCATGTCGTAGCGGCTGCTGTCAATCTGTTCCTCAACGCCGCCCTCGTTCAGGACCTCCTGAGCGGTGCCGACAATCGACTCGATTTCCTCCTCGGTCGCGAACGTCCAGCTGTCCGGCTTCGTGAATTTCATCTCCAGAAAGCTGTTTTCATAGACGTTTCCGTCGACGGTTCCCTTGATTTCCTCCATGGTCGGCGTTTTCACCTCGCCGCAGGAGCAAAACATCGCCGCAAGCGCGAGCGTAACCGCAAATACAGATAACTTTTTCATATTTCCCTCCGAATCGGTATTTTAGAATATACTACCATTTGGCGGAGGTTTTGTCAATATTTTCTTAGCGGCGTTAAACTTTTGATTTAATCCGCGAAAGCGCGCTCTTTTCAAGCCTTGAAACCTGCGCCTGAGATATTCCGATTTCCTTTGCAACCTCGACCTGCGTTTTTCCCTGATAAAACCGAAGGTAGAGTATATTTTTCTCCCGCTCCGAAAGCATCAGAATCGCCTCGCGGAGCATTATTTCGTCAATCCACCCCTCGTCGCTCGAACGGTCGCCGAGCTGGTCGAGCATGTACAGCACGTCCCCCGAATTTGAGTAAACCGGCTCGTAAATCGACACAGGCTCGCTTATTGATTCAAGCGCAAAAACAATTTCCGACTTCGGAATCCCCAAAACCTTCGAGATGTCCTCCGCCGTCGGCTCGCGGTCGGAGCCGTTCTGAAGGCTCTCCTTTACCTGAAGAGCGCGGTAGGCAAGGTCCCGGGTCGAGCGGCTCACGCGGATTGAATTGTTGTCCCGAAGATACCGCCTCAGCTCTCCACTTATCATCGGCACGGCGTAGGTCGAAAATCTCACGTCCAACGATAAATCAAAGTTGTCGATTGCCTTTATCAGCCCGACCACGCCGACCTGAAAGAGGTCGTCGGGCTGAGCGCCGCGGTTCATGAACTTCTGGATTACGCTTAAAACAAGCCGAAGGTTCCCCTCAATAAGCTCCTCGCGGGCGGTGCGGTCGCCGCCTCGTGCAAGCTTTAAAAGCCGGGATTTTTCGTCCTCGGTGAGAACCTTCAGCTTAGATGTGTTTACTCCGCTTATTTCAACTTTATTGTACTGCATGGCAATCTCCCAAAACTATGGTTTTGAGATAATTATTGCCATCGCCGCCGCCCGCTATTCAGATTTCGGGCAGGCATTATTTACCTGTCAGCAGATTGCCTCAAGCTCCTTTTTCAGCTCCTTGAGGATTCTTTTTTCGAGGCGGGATATGTAGGACTGTGAGATTCCGATAATATCCGCGACCTCCTTCTGGGTCATCTCGGGGCCGCCGAGAAGCCCGAAGCGCATCTGCATTATAAAGCGTTCACGGCCGCCGAGGTTGTCGACGGCTTCAATCAAAAGCCGCTTCTCGACCTCGCTTTCAAGCCGGCTTCCAACCTCGTCCGCGTCGGTTCCGATTACGTCGGATAAAAGAAGCTCGTTTCCGTCCCAATCTATGTTCAGCGGCTCGTCGATTGAAACCTCGTTGCGCTGCTGGCTCGTTTTACGCATATACATCAGAATCTCGTTTTCGATGCAGCGCGAGGCGTAGGTAGCGAGCTTTATGTTCTTTTCGGGGTCGAAGGTGTTCACTGCCTTAATCAAGCCGATTGTGCCGATGGAAACAAGGTCGTCGACGCCGATTCCGGTCGACTCGAACTTTTTTGATATGTACACCACGAGCCTGAGATTGTGGGTAATAAGCTTTTCGCGGGCATATTTCGGCTCGGTTTTCATAAGCTCGAAAACGCGCTTTTCCTCCTCCGGCTTGAGGGGCGGCGGAAGCGTGTCCGGTCCGTTTACATAGTCCACAAAGTCGCGGTCGCGAAACAGCCATACAAAAAATTCCCTGATTTTGTCAAAAATTTTCATGTTAATCCGTCCCTTCGCTTTAATAAAGTATTTTCGGGTTGAAAACGGCGCGTTTTTCCCCTCCCGGAAGCCCCGCGACAAGCGCGTCGACCCGCTTTTTTTCGCCCTTTTCGTTTGTAAGAGTAAGCCCTTCCGGCAAAATCGCATATAGAACTCCCTCGCCGGAAACGGTCTTATACGGAACAGCTCGTATTCCCCTTCCGCCCTCGAAAACGGTACCCGTGCAGATTATAACCGGAAGCCCCGAAAAGAGGTCGCGGGCGGTATTACCGGTGTCGGCAAATCCGTCAAGCGAAAACGCTTTACAGCCGATTCTGAAATCCACACGGTACGCTCCCTCGGGGCAAAAGCTCCGCGAAAATTTTTTTGAAATAAGAACCGCCGAAAGATACACCCCTGCCGTCATCATAACAAGCGTCAGCGGCGATATATCGAGGTATATAAACCCGCTGTCAAGCACCGTTATCGGGATTTTCAGGAGCCTTTGCAAAAGCCATATCGCCGCCGAAACGAACATGTTTGAAACCAAGAACGCGGGAATCAGCATAAGACGCCGCCTCAGCGTCGAATCCCAAAAGCCGGCAAAGACAATCGCCGCGCAGGAGAATATTTTCAGGATAAATGCCGTAAAGGCTATAAGCTTTACATCTTCTGGGATTAAAATTATCAGCGACGAAAGTCCTCCCAAAAAGGAAGCTGCCGCGCGGGGGCGGGGTTTTAGATGCGTCCGCGAGATTATCCCGGTGAGCCCGAGCGTCAGCCATGTCATATATGTATTCAGAATGACGAGCACGTCGAGGTAGACATCCATTTGAATCACCGTGTTCATTTTAGCGCGGCGGCGGCAGGAATTTTGTCGCTTTCGGGCTTTCGGGCATAAAAAATCCGCCGCCGAAAACCGGCAGCGGACAGCATCGAATTTTTTTATTTGATGAACGCCGAGAAGCCCTTGTAGGCCATGTAAACGTCGAGCTTAGAGGTAATCTCGAAGGGCGAATGCATGCAGAGCACAGGAACGCCGACGTCGACGACCTCCATGTCCATGTTTCCGACATACGCCGCGACGGTTCCGCCGCCGCCGAGGTCGACGCGGCCGAGCTCGCCGGTCTGCCAGATTACGCCGTCCTGCTCAAACACCGAGCGAACGTATGCGACAAATTCCGCGCTCGCGTCGTTGCAGCCGCTCTTTCCGCGCGAGCCTGTGTACTTGCTCATCGCGATACCGTAGCCGCAGTAGCTTGCGTTTTTGGATTCGCAGACGTCAGAGAAGGTCGGGTCGACAGCTGCGGTAACGTCGGCGGAAAGGCACTTTGAGTTCTTGATTACGGTATAGGGCGCGACCCCCGCCATGTCGGCGACGGATTCAATAAAGTGCCTCAGATACGCACTCGAAAGCCCGGTTGGGCCGACGCTTCCGATTTCCTCTTTATCCGTAAGAACCGTTATAACGGTGTCCTCGGGGTTGTCGCAGTCCAAAATCGCCTCCAAAGCGGGATATGCGCAAACCCTGTCGTCCTGGCCGTACGCGCCGATAAGTCCGCAGTCGAGGCCGACGTTTTTCGCCTTGAAGGCGGGAACGACCTCGAGCTCGGCGGAAACAAAATCGTCCTCGATAACGCCGTATTTCTCGTTGAGAATCTTCATAACGTTGAGCTTTACCTTCTCGGAAACGTCGTCGTCCTTGAAGGGGCGGCTGCCAATCATCACGTTGAGCTCCTCGCCCTTGATTCCTTCGGCAAGAGTGCGCTTAGACTGCTCCTGAGCGAGGTGCGGAAGCAAATCCGTCACGCAGAAAACGGGGTCGTTTTCGTCCTCGCCGATATTTACGGTCACGCAGGAGCCGTCGGCCTTGAAGATTACGCCATGGAGCGCGAGCGGAATCGTCACCCACTGATACTTGCGGATTCCGCCGTAGTAGTGGGTTTTCAGGAGGGCGAATTCGGTGCTCTCATAGAGCGGGTGCTGCTTCAGGTCGAGGCGGGGCGAGTCAATATGCGCCGCTAAAATCTTCACGCCGCTTTCGACGGAATTTTTCCCGAATACGCAGAGAATAAGGCTCTTTCCGCGGACGTTGAAGTAAACCTTCTCGCCCGCCGAATAGGCCTTGCCGACCTCGTATGGCATAAAGCCGTTGTTTTCGGCAAGGGCGATTGCGGCCGTTACAGCCTCGCGCTCGGTTTTCGCGTCGTCCAGAAACTTCATATAGCCCTCGCAGAAGGAATCCGCTTTTGCGAGCTCGTCCGCTTCAACTCTCAGAAGGCCGCTCCTGCGGTTCGTCAAAAGCTTCTCCTGAAGGGCTTTTCCTACCGATTTTTCCTTTTCTTCCGACATAATTTATCATCCTTTCTAAATGTTCAGTTATCTGAATATTTTTTGTATGCATGCAGAATTTTTTTGACATAGTGCCTTGTATTGGAGCCGGTTATTTTGCCTATGTCGGGTGCGTTCGGGTCGATTTCCCCGCGCTCAATCCAGCCGTCGACGGTTCCCATTCCGGAATGGTACGCCGCGGCGGTCAGCTCTACGCTCCCGTAGCGGTCGTAGAGGTATGAAAGCATAAACGCGCCGAACATGATGCTGTATTCCGGGGTGTACATGTCCTCGTAAACAAGCTCGGTTCGCTTAAGCTTTTTCGCAGTCCAGTCAAAGGAATCCTCGATTATCTGCATAAGCCCTATCGCCCCGACGCTTGATTTCGCCATCGGGTCAAAGTTCGACTCGACCTTTATAACCGCGTAGACGAGCGATGAATCTACGCCGAAAAGGGAGCTGTATTTTTCGACCTCGTCTATATATTCCCGCCGGTAAATATCGCGCTCAATCCGCGCCGGAAGCCAGCTGAAAAGCGTCCATATAATCGCGGCGAGAACCGCCGCCAAAGCCGTTAGTTTTATAAGGCGTTTAAGCATTAAAACGCTCCTTAAGCTCGGCGGCCGTCGCTTCAACGCGTGCTTTAAACTCCTCAAGGCTGCCGTCGTTTTCAAGAACATAGTCCGAGCGTTCGCGGAAAAAGTTTTCGGAAAACTGGCTCGAAAGCCGCGACTGCGCAAGCTCAACGGGAATGCCGTCGCGCTCCAAAATCCGCCGAAGCTTCAGATCAAAAGGCGCGATTACGCTAACGACCGCCGAGCAGATTATGTCAATACCGCTTTCAAAGAGCGTCGGCGCGTCGAGAATTATAAGCCGCTCGCCGTTTTCCTTCAAATCCCTCAGAATCCCGAAAATTTTCGCGGTGATGTATGGAAAAATAATCTGCCCGTATCTTCCGAGCCGTTCGCGGTTGTTGAATACCACGGCGGCGAGCTTTTTTCTCTGAAGTACGCCTTCGTCGAAGCAGTCGGAAAATTCCGACGACATTTCTTCCAGAAATTCGGGGATTTCGAGAACCCCGTGGGCAACTTTGTCGCAGTTTACCACCGGGATTCCGGCGGCGGCGAAAATTTCCGAAGCCGTCGACTTTCCCGCGCCGCTTTGGCCCGTAAGCCCGACTATCTTTAATCCGTCAAGGGTGTTCATCTCAATCCACTTCCAAATCAATCACGCAAAATCCCGAGGCGCGCAAAATCCTGTTGTAAACCGCAAGACCAACGCCCTCCGGCGACGGACACCTTGCGAATACCCGCTTCGCGCCAAGCTCGTCGAGCCTTCTTAAGCACTCAAAGAGCCTGTGCGCCTGCTCGCCCGGGGTCGCGCCGTAGCATAAATACGGCAGGTCAGGAGCTGCCTCGCCTTTCTCAAAAACAAGGCAGAAATCGCCGGCACATGCGTTTTTTAGGACATATTCACGGTATGCGCCGCTTTCGCCCTTTATGAGAATAACCTGCGCTTTCGGCGCGTAGTGTTTGTATTTCATTCCCGGGGAACGCGCGACCGCACCCTCCGAAAGCTCGTTAAGAACCCCCGGGTCGACCGTCACGCTTTTCGCAACCGTAAGGAGCATTTCGCGGGTTATTCCGCCCGGGCGAAGGATTCTAACGCCGTTATCCTCAAAAGCTATAACCGTCGACTCGACGCCTACGTCGGATTCGCCGCCGTCGATTATCGCGGGGATTCTGCCGTTCATGTCCTCAAAAACGCGCTGAGCGGTCGTTGGGCTCGGGCTTCCCGAGAGGTTCGCCGACGGTGCTGCGAGCGGCACGCCGCAAAGCTCTATAAGCCTTTTTGCGGCGGGGTGAGATGGCATTCTTATGCCGACGGTGTCAAGCCCCCCGCTCGTTATAAGCGGGATTTTCGGGGATTTCGGCATTATCATCGTCAAGGGCCCCGGCCAGAACGCCTCGGAAAGCTTTTTTGCAAGCGGCGGGATTTCGGAGGCTATCTCATATACGGCGGAAAAGTCCGCGATATGGACAATCAGTGGGTTGTCGGAGGGACGGCCCTTGGCCCTGAATATTTTTTCAACGGCGGCCGCGTCAAAGGCATTCGCCGCGAGGCCGTAGACGGTTTCCGTCGGGATTCCGACGACCTCCCCTGCCCTTATCAGCTCCGCGGCGTGCCTGAGCTCGCCCTCGGAGGAGCCTAAAACTATCGTTTCCATATTTTACAAGCTCTCCGCCTGACCCGCAAGCTGCGCCGCCCTGTCGGCGGCCGTCAGCGCGTCGATTATTTCGTCAAGAGCACCGTTCATAACCGAGTCGAGCTTATAGAGCGTAAGCCCGATTCGGTGGTCTGAGAGGCGATTTTCGGGGAAGTTATATGTGCGGATTCTCTCGGAGCGGTCGCCGGTGCCGATTTGGGAGCGGCGTTTTGAGGCGTATGCCTCGTCGAGCTCCGCCTGTTTCTTTTCGAGGAGGCGGGAGCAGAGCACCTTCATCGCCCTTTCGCGGTTTTTCTGCTGGCTCCGCTCGTCCTGACATTCAACCACAAGCCCCGTCGGCAGATGGGTGATTCTTACGGCGGATTCGGTCTTGTTGATATGCTGTCCGCCCGCGCCGGATGCGCGGAAAACGTCTATTTTAAGGTCCTTGTCGTCGATGTGGATTTCGGCGTTTTCGGCCTCAGGGAGAACCGCCACTGTCGCGGTCGAGGTCTGAATTCGCCCCTGAGATTCCGTTTCGGGAACGCGCTGGACGCGGTGAACGCCGCTTTCATATTTGAGGCGCGAATAGACGCCTGCGCCTTCAACCGAAAAAGCGACTTCTTTAACTCCGCCGAGCTCGGTTTCGTTCATGTTGAGAATTTCTATCTTCCAACGCTTCGAGTCGGCGTACATCGAATACATTCTCATAAGCGAGTGCGCGAAAAGCGCGGCCTCCTCGCCGCCCGCGCCCGCGCGGATTTCCATAATTACGCTGCGGTTGTCGTTCGGGTCCTTCGGAAGAAGCATTATTTTAAGCTCCTCCGAGAGCCTCGCGATGTCGGCGTTAGCGGTTTTATACTGCTCCTCGACCATCTCAAGAAAATCGCGGTCGTTTTCGCCGCTCATCAGCTCCTTAGCTTCCTCAAGAGCCTCCTCGGCGGCGAGGTATTCGTTGTATTTCTGGACAAGCGGCGTGAGGGTGGAATATTCCTTCATCAGTTCGCGATAGAGCGACGTATCGGCAACGGTTTCTGGCTGCATCAGCCGGATATTTATCTCGTTGTACCTGTCGCGAATCGCGTTGAGCTTATCTGTCATCATAACATCCTTTCAAGCGTTCTGAGAGGAGGGCTCGCGGCTGGTTCTGTCGACCGAGCGGACGTTTTTTTCCGCCTTTGCGCGCAAAATCATAAATTCCCGGCCGCAGCCCGCGCAGCGAAGCCGAAAATCCATTCCCGAGCGCAAAACGAGCATCTTGTCGCTTCCGCAGGGGTGGGGCTTTTTCATTGTCAGAACGTCGCCCTTCTGAATATCCATGCCCGCCGCCTCCTTTTTATTCGGAGATAGTATAGCACATGTTTTAAAAAAATGCAACTGTTTTTTAAAAGAGCGCGGCGAAGAAAGCGGGAGGGAGGGGGAAGGTGGGAGGGCGCAGGAAAGCAGCTTTCTTCGCCGCGCGGCCCGCGCCGAATCCCGCCCCCCCGAGCACGCTTGCGGGCGAGCGGGGGGTGGGTGAGGCGCGGGCTTGGGTGCGGGCCGCCTTTTTGCGGTTTCGCTCTTAGCCCGCCGCGCGGCGGAAGGGGCTTCTTTTGCGCGGCCCCAAAGTTTCCTGCGCCCCACCCACCCGCCCTCCCCGTCCCTTCCGCCGCGCCTTCCATTCATAACCATCCCCTCTTTGACATAATATATACAAATTGCCGAAACGAAAGGAAAGATATGTCAAATGAAAAGCTTTGTTCCCGAAGGCGGGATTATAAATAGCGAGGAAAATCTCGGTTATCTCGCAAGCACAGCCGCGCTCTTAAAGGCGAAGGGCCTTGGAAAAATCCTTGAATACCGCGCAGAAAGCTGTTCGCCGTCGCACGACCTTGTTCTGAATCTCCCGGCATGCCGCGCGGTTATTCCGCGAGAGGAATGCGCTTTGGGCGTTGCCGAGGGCAAAACCCGCGACATCGCAATTATATCCCGCGTCGGAAAGCCCGTCGCCTTCGAGGTTTCGGAGGTAATCGAGGACGGCGGCGCGCCGCTCGCGATACTTTCAAGAACCTCCGCCCAACGCCGCTGCATGGACGAATACCTGCTCGGATTGGAGCCGGGAAGCGTCATCGACGCCGCGGTGACGCATATTGAGCAGTTCGGCTGCTTTGTCGACATCGGCTGCGGCGTCAGCTCAATGATTCCGATAGATTCTATTTCCGTTTCAAGAATAAGCCACCCGTCCGACCGCTTTTCCGTCGGCGACAGGATAAAAGCTATCCTAAAAGGCTACGACGGCGAAAAATTCTATCTCTCCCATAAGGAGCTTTTGGGAACATGGGAGCAAAACGCCGGTCGTTTTCACGCCGGGGAAACGGTTCGCGGCGTTGTCCGAAGCATCGAGCCGTACGGGATATTTATTGAGCTTGCGCCGAACCTTGCCGGCCTCGCGGAGCCGCGCGACGACGTTTTCGCAGGACAGACGGCGAGCGTCTACGTCAAATCCATAAATCCCGAAAAAATGAAAATTAAACTGATTATCGTCGATACATACGACTGCGAGCCCGACCGCGGCTGCGAATATTTCATCACCGAGGGCGTAATAAAGCGTTGGAGATACTCCCCGAAGGACTGCCAAAAGGTTATAGAAAGCGTATTCTGACATACGGCAGTCCCGCATAAAACAGTAAAAGCAGACGAAAAACCGTCTGCTTTTTTTACATTCATCGTACAACATACTTCATAGGCGTAAATCTTATCCCGTCAGTTTCCTGTTCCTCTGACAAAGGTATAAATCCAATGCGGAGGTAGAAACCTTTCCCATTTGCGCGCATTCCCATAATTCCGACCATTTTGCCGCCGTCAAACGCCGCATAAATCGGACAAATCCCCTGCCGACAGCTGTTGATAAATTCCTCATTCTCAACAATGTCGCGCTTAAATGTTGTTACCCCTTCCGGCGAATAATCGGGTGCTTCAAACTGCATAAAAACTTCTAAAGCAAGCGCAAGAGCCTCATTTACCTCGTTACGGCTTATTTTTCTGATAGAATACATAACTGCCTCTGCAAATCCCGATTTACACCCTCCGTCATACCACCAAACGCCTTTCACCCGCGATTTATTTTTTCTTTTTAATCAAGTCCCAATACGCCTTTGCGGCCTGTTCCGTCTTGTTTTCGCCGTAGACGTAGTAAACGCTGTCCTTTATTTCGTCGGGAAGATACTGCTGCTCCACCCAATGGTTCGGGAAATCGTGCGGATAGAGGTAATGCTGCCCCTTTACCGCCGCACCCTCGCCGTCAAGATGGACGTTTTGAAGATGCCTCGGGAAGCCCGCTTCGCCGTGCGCCTTTAAATCCTTGAGGGCCGCGATTATCGCCTCGTTGCCGCTGTTTGATTTCGGCGCGGTCGCGAGAAGAATTATCGCGTCGGCAAGAGGAATTTTCGCCTCGGGAAGCCCGAGCTGGAACGCGCTGTCGACGCCCGCTTTCACAATCGGTATCGCCTGCGGATATGCAAGCCCGATGTCCTCGGCGGCGATAACAAGAAGCCGCCTGCAGAGCGAGATTATATCCCCCGATTCGATGAGCCTTGCGGCGTAGTGAAGCGCGGCGTTTTCGTCTGAGCCGCGAATCGACTTCTGGAGCGCGGATAAAATGTCGTAGTGCTCGTCCCCCGCCCTGTCGTAGCGCATGTTTGAACGCTGCGTCAAAAGCTTCGCGGTTTCAAGCGTAACCTCAAGCTTTTCGTCCGACTGTGAGGACAAAACGCATAGCTCCACGGTGTTGATTGACTTGCGGACGTCGCCGCCGCAGCCGCGCGCAATAAGCTCGGTAACGCCGTCCTCCAAAAAAAGCGGCAGGCCCAAATCCTCGGCGGCAAGCCTGAATCCCCTCTCGATGGCGGGAAGGGTTTCCTCGGGGCTTATCGGCAGGAACTCAAAAACCGTCGAGCGGCTTATAATCGCGTTGTAGACGTAAAAATACGGGTTCTCGGTCGTCGAGGAAATAAGCGTGATTCTGCCGTCCTCTATGTACTCCAAAAGCGACTGCTGCTGCTTTTTATTGAGATACTGTATCTCGTCGAGATAGAGCAGAATCCCGTTGTAGCCGTCGATGGTGTCGGTGTCGGAGATTATGTCCTTTATATCCTGAACCGAGGCGGAGGTGCCGTTTAGCCTGCACATTTTAAGGTTGGTGTTTTCGGCGATGATTCTCGCGACGGTGGTTTTACCGACGCCGGAAGGCCCGTAAAAAATCATGTTCGGGATATTCCCGCCCTCGATTATTTTTCTCAGAGGCTTGCCCTTCCCCAGAATGTGCTTCTGTCCGACCACGTCGTCGAGAGTTTTCGGCCGGATTCTGTCAGCAAGCGGAGTCATGGCGTTTTCCCCCTTTTAACGTACGAAGATAGAGGCCGCAATACATCATCTTTTCAAGAAACGAGAAGTTATTTCTTGCCCTCGTTGATACTGCGCAATATGCAAAGCCCCATCGCCAAAATAGGCAGCAGCACTCTTAGGCATGTAAATCCTTGCGGGTCCCCGAGATGAATATTCGCGTCTATCAACAAACCCACAAACCAAGCAACCAAGGTACATATAACAGCTATAATGTAATTCATGCGTATGCCTCCCGATAACCCTGATTTGCAGAACAGCTTCGCCGAAAATTACCTTTTTGTCTTTGCTCTTCCGTTGTGTTCAAGAGTTACGTCCGCGCCGTCGCGGATAGTTTCCTCGGTGACGATTACCTTTGAAACGTCCTCGATGGTCGGGGTTTCAAACATCGGCTTCAGCAAAGCCTTTTCGACGATTGAGCGAAGTCCCCTCGCGCCGGTTTTTTGGGAAAGAGCCTGCTTCGCGATTTCGTGCTTCGCGCCGTCTGTGATTTCAAGCTCGATTCCGTCGAAGCCGAAAAGTGCCTTATACTGCTTCTCAAGCGAGTTTTTGGGCTCGGTGAGAATGGATATGAGCGCGTTTTCGTCGAGCGGCGAAAGCACCGAAATTACCGGCAGTCTGCCTATAAGCTCGGGAATTATCCCGTACCTTACAAGGTCCTCCGGCAGGACGTTTTTTAAAACCTCCTCGCCCGAAACCTTCTGCTTAAGGGTTCCGCCGAAGCCGACTGTAGAGGTGTCGGTGCGGCGGCGGATTACGCTTTCAAGGCCGTCGAACGCTCCACCGCAGATGAAGAGGATATTTTTTGTATCAATCTGGATAAATTCCTGCGTCGGGTGCTTTCTGCCGCCCTGGGGCGGGACGTTTGAAACCGTTCCTTCGATTATTTTCAGAAGTGCCTGCTGAACACCCTCGCCGCTTACGTCGCGGGTGATGGAAACGTTTTCGGACTTCCGGGCGATTTTGTCGATTTCGTCGATGTAGATTATCCCGTGCTCGGCGGCTTCGACGTTGTAGTCGGCGGCCTGAATAAGCCTCAGAAGGACGTTTTCAACGTCGTCGCCGACATATCCCGCCTCGGTAAGGGTCGTCGCGTCTGCAATCGCGAAGGGAACGTTTAAGGTTCTCGCGAGCGTCTGCGCAAGATGGGTTTTTCCCACGCCGGTGGGGCCGAGCAGCAGAACGTTTGACTTCTGGATTTCGACGCCGTTCGTTCCGGCGTCGGAGGTTATTCTCTTATAGTGGTTGTAAACCGCGACGGAAAGAGCTATCTTGGCCTGTTCCTGGCCGATAACGTATTCGTCGAGGACTTTTTTGATTTCCGCGGGCTTTGATATTGTTATGTCCGAAAACGAATTCCGGTTTTTGCGGCCGGAATAGCGTTCGCGGTCAAAGTAGCCCTTTTCGTCCATAAGGTCGTAGCAGAACATAACGCATTCGTCGCAAATCTGCACATCTCCCGAGAAGAACAGGTTCGTCACCTGATTTTCGGGCTTGCCGCAGAAGCTGCAGCACTTTACGTTTTCTCCTCCTGCCATATGACCCCCTCCTATCCTTGCATACTTCTTTGTTGTCGGATTATTCGTTGAGTGCCTTCGCGCTCGTGATTATTCTGTCGACGATGCCGTACTCAAGTGCCTCCTGCGCGGTCATATAGTGGTCGCGCTCGGTGTCGCGCTGAATCTCCTCGAGGGTCCGCCCCGTGTTCTCGGCGAGAAGCTTATTCAGAAGCTCGCGGATTCTCACAAGGTGGTCGGAGTGAATCTTGATGTCGGTGCATTGCCCGCCCAATCCGCCGCCGATAAGGGGCTGGTGGATTAAAATTTCGCTGTGCGGAAGGGCGATTCTCTTTCCCTTCGCGCCGCCCGAAAGCAGGAACGCGCCCATCGAGGCGGCCATTCCGACGCAGATGGTCGAAACGTCGGCCTTGACGTACTGCATGGTGTCGTAAATCGCCATTCCGTCGGTTATGGAGCCGCCGGGGCTGTTGATGTAGAGGAAAATATCCTTTTCGGAATCCTGACTGTCCAAAAACAGAAGCTGGGCGACGACGACCGACGCGGTCGCGCTGTTCACCTCGTCCGACAAAACGATGATTCTGTCGTTCAGAAGGCGTGAAAAGATGTCGTAAAAGCGTTCGCCGTGACTTGTCTGCTCGATTACATTAGGTACTAATGGCATAGTTATCCTCCTAAAAAACGGTATAGCGCGGCTTTATCAGGCGGTTTCGATTACCGCCGCCGCCTTGATTTCCTCAACTGCCTTTTCTACGCATACGTCAAGCTTCAAATCCTCGGGACGGATATAGATTTTAACCTGCTCGACGGGCATTTTGTACTGCTCGGCAATCTTCGTGAACTCCGCCTCGACCTCCTCGTCGGTGGCCTCGACCTTGTTGTCGGCAACATACTGCTCCAAAGCGAGGCGAAGCTTAACCTGCTTCTCGGCCTGCTCGCGATAGGTTTCGCGGAGGCCCTCCTCGGTCATGCCGGTGAACTGCATGTAGGTCTTGAGGTCGACGCCCTGGTGGGAAAGGCGGTGCGCGAGGTCGTCAATCATCTCGTTGACCTTGTTTTCAAACATAACCTCGGGGATTTCGGCTTCAAGCTTTGAAATTACGCCCTCCATGATGGAGCTCTCAACTTCGGCGTTTGCGTGCTCCTCGGCATGCTCCTCAAGGTGCTTTCTCACGTCGGCTTTAAGCTCGTCGACGGTTTCAAAGTCGGTAGCGTCCTTTACAAAGTCGTCGTCAAGCTCGGGAAGCTCGGTCATGCGGATTTCATGGAGCTTGATTTTGAAAACGACCGGCGCGCCGGCAAGCTCCTTCGCCTGATAGTCCTCCGGGAAGGTGACGTTGATTTCAAATTCGTCGCCGACGTTGTGGCCGACAAGCTGCTCCTCGAATCCGGGAATGAACGAACCGGAGCCGAGCTTCAAGGTGTATTTCTCCGCCTTGCCGCCCTCGAACGCAACGCCGTCCTTAAAGCCCTCGAAGTCGATAACGACGTCGTCGCCGTTCTGAGCGGCTCTGTCGTCGACGTTTACCGAGCGGGAATTGCGCTCGCGCATATGGCCGATTTCGTGGTCAACCATTTCATCTGTTACAGGATTGACAGTTTTCGTTACCTTTATACCCTTGCAGTCGCCGAGCTTTACCTCGGGCCTTGTGGTGCATACTGCCTTGAATTTTACGCCGACGTCCTTGCCGACCTCGGTAACCTCGACCTCGGGCGGGCAGACGAGCTTAAGCTCCGCTTCCTTAACCGCCTCCTCGACGGCGTCGCCGTAGAGCGAGTTTACCGCTTCCTCATAGAAAACGCTCTCTCCGTACTGGGTTTCAATCATCTTTCTCGGAGCCTTGCCGGGTCTGAAGCCGGGTATGCTTATTTTCGACTTGTTTTTGAGATACGCCTTCTGGACCGCGTCCTCGAAAGCCTCGGGGGAAATTTCAATTTCCAGCTCGTACTTGTTTGTTTCGACGTTATTCTTTGATTTCAGCATTTTTTGTGCCTCCTGTTTATTTGTCGGATTTTTATCCATTTACGTAATAATAAAGTATAACATAAAACACGGATTATTTCTACCGAAATTTCTTGAAAATCTATTTTTCGTGATTTTTAACAATATTTGTTATGTCATACGGACAAAAATGTAAAAAATCACTTGAAATCAGCCGGTATTCTATCCCATCGCGATTGCCGATTACGGCATTTTTGTGCGCGTAGCCGTGAAGGTGGCCGTAAAAGCAGAGCTTCACGCCGTATTTTTGCATGACAGAGGTTATTTCCCCGTTCACGTCGTCCATATAAACCGGCGGGTAGTGCAAAAACACAATCGGCTCGAGCCCCGCTTCAACCGCCCCCGAAACGGAACGTTCAAGCCTTTGGGCTTCCCGCAAAATAAGCTTTTGGTCCTGCGGCTCGCTTCCGTCGTTAATCCAGCCGCGCGTTCCGCAGATTCCGACGCCCTCGCGCTCGTAAAAATTGTTATGCAGGATTTCTACCGTCGTTATCCCGTTTTCGGCAAAAAAAGCGTCGGTTTTGGACTTTGTGTTCCACCAGTAGTCGTGGTTGCCCTTTGAAATTATTTTTCTGCCGTTTAACCTGTCTATGAAGCGAAAATCCTCGAGCGCACCCTCAAGGCTCATCGCCCATGAAACGTCACCGGGAATAATTACGGTGTCGCCGGGCGAAACACGCTCCTGCCAGTTTTTTTCGAGCCTTTCGGCATAGCTGTCCCAGCCGGAAAAAACGTCCATCGGCTTATTCGCCGAAAAAGACAGATGCAGGTCGGCTATGGCAAATAATGACAACGCCTCACCTCCGAATAACTGCCCGCCGCGGGCGCATAATAACCCCTGCAAGAGATTGCAAATAATCAGAACGGAGATTACCGAAATGGAAAAGGAAAGAATTTACGGCATCAAGTGCGGCGTTTCAAGCTGCGAATACAACCGTGACGACCGCGAATGCGTCGCGGGAAAAATCGACGTCTGCTGCTGCGGATGCCAGTCGCCCGAATGCTCCGCGCAGACTGAATGCAAAACCTTCAAGCCGAAGCACTGAACCAAATCTCCCCCGATAATCCCCTTTCAAAGGGGATTATTTTATTTTTAGAAGCGAATAAACCGCCGAAAGCATCTCGGATTTTTCCACCGAGCCGGTAAAACGCGGCTTTTTTGTTTTAAGAACCGAAAGCGACGCGGGAATTTTTAGGCCGCTTATTTTCGAGAGCTTTTGCGCCATCTCGAATTCGTCGGCATAGCTTCCAGACGCGCCCAAAGCGTCCAAAACCGCCTCCGGGAACTTATAGGGGCTCGCGGTTGATGCGATAATCACGGGAGTATCGTCGCCGGAAGCCGCCGTATATTTATTGTAAACCCCGACCGCGACCGCAGTGTGTGTGTCGCAGGTGTAGCCGGATTCTGAGTAGGTTTTCGCGATGGCGGCCTTTGTTTCTTCGTCGGTGCAAAAATCGGCGTAGAACAGGGCTTTAAGCCTCGCCTTGATTTCCTCCGTGACCTCGAATTTCCCGGTTTGAGCCAAAGATTCAAAGAGCCCGGAAATATATTCCCCGTTGCGGCCGCTGAGATGATAGAGAAGCCTTTCGAGGTTCGAGGAAACGAGAATATCCATCGACGGCGAAATCGTCGTATAGAAGCGGCGGTTTCGGTCGTATACGCCGGTTCTAAGGAAGTCGGTGAGGACATTGTTGGAGTTTGAGGCGCAAATCAGCTTCGCTATCGGAACGCCCATTTCGCGGGCATAGTACGCCGCCAAAATGTTGCCGAAGTTACCGGTCGGAACGGTTACGTTCACAAAGTCGCCGAGGCGGATTTTGCCGTCGCGGACGAGTCGCGCGTAGGCGACGATGTAGTAGACAATCTGCGGCGCGAGCCTCCCCCAGTTTATGGAGTTCGCGCTCGAGAACATAACTCCGTTTTCAGCGAGCTTTTCGGCGACGGCAGGGTCGGTGAAGATTTTCTTTACACCGGTCTGTGCGTCGTCGAAGTTGCCCTTGATTGCACAGACGCCGACGTTATTTCCTTCCTGGGTAATCATCTGGAGCTTTTGCATCGCGCTTA
>CANPZQ010000018.1 GCA_947588775.1 uncultured Clostridia bacterium | reverse complement strand
GGAGGGGGCGAAGCCCCCGCCGGCCGGAGGCCGGCGCGCCGCCTGCGGCGGCGGTGCGCCTTCGGCGCACGGGGCTCCGCCCGCCCCTTTGCTCCCAGCTTCCCCATAGAACCCAAACCCCGCCGAAGCGGCCCCATGCCGCCACGACGGGGTTAAATATATCCCAAACGCCCCTTACTCCGTTCTCAGCGCGACGACAGGGTCCTTTTTCGCCGCAATTCCCGAGGGAATGAGCCCCGCAACGAGCGTCAGCACCATGCTTATTACGACAAGCGCGGTCGCCCCCGCGACGGGCAGCGAAGCCGAAAGCGTGTCGATTCCCGTGAGGGTGTGCAGAATGAGGTTAATCGGCAGGAGCAAGAGAAGCGTTATGCCGATGCCGAGCGCGCCTGCGACAAACCCGACGATGAGCGTTTCGGCGTTGAATACCCTCGAAATATCCTTCTTCGACGCGCCGACCGAGCGGAGAATTCCTATCTCCTTCGTTCTCTCAAGGACGGAGATATAGGTGATGATTCCTATCATTATCGAGCTGACGACTAAGGAAATCGCGACGAACGCTATAAGAACATAGCTTATTGCGCTGATTATAGTCGTCACCGAGGACATCAGAAGCTTAACGTAGTCGGTATAAACAATCTTGTCGGCCTCGTCCTCGGCGGAGTCGTTATAAGCCTCAATCGCGTCGGAGATGAAGTCCTTGTTTTCAAAGGTGCTCGCATAGATGAATATCGACGACGGCGAGTCGGGGTCGACCTTGCCGAGAAGCTCCATGTTTTCGTCGTAGGTCGAATCGGAGCGCGTCGGCGGGAGCTTGTTTTCGTAGATGTACTTATACTGCTCCTCCGTGATTTCGGAGGAATCGAACATCACCGCAATCTGGTCGGCGGGCATCGCGCCCATCTGCGCCTGAATGCCCTCGGCGTACTGCTGAGTTACCATCGCCGCAAGGACCTGGCCGAGATATTCCTCCTTCGTTTCGGAATCCATATTCTGGATATACCCCAAAACCGTCGCCTCGTCCATCTGGGTCTGGGAAACAAACGCCTGCATGAGCGTGTTATCTACGGCAGCGTCGTCCATCGACGCGCGGTACTGGCCGACCGTCGCGGTCAGGTATTCCTCCGTCGGAATCGAGGCAAGCTCAACATAAAGCTCCGCTTTTTCGGTGTTGGTGAGATTTTTTACCCAATCGTCGACCGAGGCGCGGATTTCCTCCTCCGAGGGCTCCTCGCCGTCGACCTTGAATTTAAGCCCCGTGATAACGTCGGTTTCGGGGTCGTCCTCCTGAGCCTTGACGATTTCGCTGTCGTTCGTTCTCTTGATAAGCTCGTCGGTCAGGGCGGAGGTATACCCCACCGCGCCGGTGAGAAACGTCGCTACCGCGTCCTCGCTCGGCCTTACGATTCCGACAACCTTGAGCCTTACCGCTTCGTCGGAATCGTATAAAAGCTTCAGGCCGGTGTCGGTTTCGCTTATATCGATATACGCGCCGCCGGATTTCTGATACTTGCAGCAATCCGGAATAACCCTGAAATCGAGGTTCATGATGTCGTCGTAGGTCCATGTCCCGAACTCCGAGGTGTCGACCTGCTCCTGGTTCACCGCGGCCGTCATCGCGTCCTGGATTTCCTCAAGCGTCTTAAGCCCGAGGGCGTAGAGCATCATATCGCTGATTTCGTTCCTCTTGCTGACAACGACGACGATTTCGTCATAATTCTCCGGCCAGCGTCCCGAAACAACGTCGTACTGCTCCTTCATCAAATCGTTCACCGGCTCGCCGTCAAGCCCGGCAAGCATCTCCTGCCATGCGTTTATCTGCATAAAGTTGGAAAGCGTGGAGCTGGTGGTCTGAAATCCCATCGCCGAGTAGATTCCGCTCATAAGGTCGAGAATATCCGACTTTACGACCTTCCCGTCGGGGTCGGTGGTGTATACGTTCATCGGCGCGGAGTAGCCGTAGCTTATTGCCGAGGAATACTGCTTTATATCGTCCGTCGATTCGATGTAATCCTTGAACTTGACGAGGTTGTTTTCCTGAGCCTCCATCGCGTTCACCGAGTTCATCATCTCGTACATAATTTTCGATTCGTAAACCGCGTCAAGCTCGTGTCCCGCCTCGGCGTTGCCGTTCGCCGTATCCCGAAGCGAAGTCATAAGCTCGGTCATGTCGACCTCCTGAGCGTTTATCGTTATCGGATAGCTCGAAAGAGTATCCTCCTGAACCCTGTCGATATAGTTCTGAACGCCCGTCGAAACCGAGAGAATAAGCGCGATTCCGATAATTCCTATCGACCCCGCGAAGCTCGTGAGAATGGTTCTCGTTTTCTTGGTCATCAGGTTGTTCAAGGAGAGCGATAGCGCGGTCATAAACGACATCGAGGTCTTTTTGCCCTTTGAAACGCTTCTGACCTCGGCGGCGCGGTCCTCCGCCTCGCCGTCGAAGGGGTCGCTGTCGCTTATAATCTCGCCGTCCAAAAGTCTTACCGTGCGGGAGGCGTACTGCTCGGCGAGCTCGGGGTTGTGAGTTACCATTATAATGAGCTTATCCTTGGAAATTTCCTTTAAAATTTCCATAATCTGCACGCTCGTCTGCGAATCGAGCGCGCCGGTGGGCTCGTCGGCAAGCAGGATTTCCGGGTCGTTTACAAGCGCGCGCGCAATCGCCACGCGCTGCATCTGTCCGCCCGACATCTGGTTGGGCTTCTTTTTAAGCTGGTCGCCGAGGCCGACCCTTTGGAGGGCTTCGGTGGCGCGGCGGCGGCGTTCCGCCTTCCCTACGCCCGAAAGCGTAAGCGCGAGCTCGACGTTCGCCAAAACCGTCTGGTGGGGAATCAGGTTATAGCTCTGGAAAACAAAGCCGATGGAGTGGTTGCGGTAGGTGTCCCAATCCGAGTCGCGGAACTTTTTGGTGGATTTTCCGTTCACCGAGAGGTCGCCGGAGGTATACTGGTCGAGGCCGCCGATTATGTTCAGAAGCGTGGTCTTTCCGCAGCCCGACTGCCCCAAAACCGCGACAAACTCGCTTCGGCGGAATTCTATTGTCACCCCTTTGAGCGCGCGGACCTTCTCCCCGCCCGCGTCATAGTCCTTAACGATGTTATCAAGTTTAAGCATGACCCGACCTCCCGTTGGTAAAAATATCTAAAAAAGCAATTCGTATCTTGTAGATTATATCACATACCCGCCGTGATTTCAACCTGTAAATGTGACAGCAGGGTGAAATTTTAGTTAAAAAAGAGGGGGCAAAACGCCCCCTTTAAACCTTAATCGGTTCCTTTTCGATTTTTTCGGATTCCTCCGTCTTTTCGCTCATCGCCCTCTTCGCCGAGCTGAGCATAAGCTTGATTCTGTTAAGCTGATTAACCTCGCTCGCTCCGGGGTCGTAGTCGACCGCCGCGATATTCGCCCACGGGTAAACCTGCTTCAGGTGTTTAATCATTCCCTTTCCGACGACGTGGTTCGGCAGGCAGGCAAAAGGCTGGATACAGACTATATTCGGCACGCCCGTGGTCAGAAGCTCCGCCATCTCGCCGGTGAGGAACCAGCCCTCGCCGTACTGATTTCCGAGCGACAAAAACTGCTTTGCGAGCGAGGCGACTTCCTTAATCGGCATAGGAGCCTCAAAGCGTCTGCTCGCCTTTAAAGCCTTTACCGCCGGGCTTCTTAAAAACGCAATCGCCGCGATTCCCGCGCGGGAAATAACCGCCGAACGAAGCGTCGCGCCCAAAAATTCATGCTTGTACTCGGCGTTGTAAATCGAGTAGTTCATGAAATCCATCAGATCCGGCACGACCGCCTCCGCGCCCTCACTCTCTAAAAGCTCGACAAGGTGGTTGTTCGCCAAAGGCATGTATTTTACCAGAATTTCCCCGACAATTCCGACCCTCGGCTTCTTTGACGCCTCGTCGAGCGGGAGATTGTCAAAGTCTTTGACTATCCCGCGGCAGATTTTTTTGTAGCTGTAGCCGTTTTTGACGCCGGTGAGCTGGTCGGTGCAGATTTTCAGCCACTTTTTGTGCAGGGCCTCCGCCGAACCCTCAACCGCCTCGTATGGGCGGGTCCTGTAGAGGCAGCGCATGAACAAATCGCCGTAGACGATTCCCTGAAACGCCGCCAAAAGCAGCGGGAGCGTTATTTTAAAGCCCTCGGATTTCTCCATTCCGTTGGCGTTAAGGGAGATTACGGGGATATGGCCCATTCCCGCCTTGTCGAGCGCGCGGCGGATAAATCCGACGTAGTTCGAGGCACGGCAGCAGCCGCCCGTCTGCGTCATTATAATCGCGAGCCTGTCGGTGTCGTATTTTCCGGAAAGGACCGCGTCCATAACCTGCCCTACGACGGTTATCGACGGGAAGCAGGCGTCGTTGTTGACAAACTTAAGTCCCATGTCAATCGCGGTGCGGTTGTCGTTCGACAAAACCTCGATATTAAAGCCGTGGTGCCTGAAAACGGGCTCCAGAACCTCGAAGTGAATCGGGCTCATCTGCGGAGCGAGAATCGTCCAGCCGTCGTCGAACATCTTTTTCGTATAGTCGGTGCTGTGATATGTAATCGGCCTCGGCCTCGGCTCAATATTCATCTCCCGCCGCTGGTTCATCGCGGCAATCAGGCTTCTTATGCGTATTCTCACCGCTCCGAGATTGTTTACTTCATCAATTTTTAATACGGTATAGAGCTTGTTTGAGCCCTCAAGTATCTCCGAAACCTGGTCGGTAGTAACCGCGTCGAGGCCGCAGCCGAAGGAATTGAGCTGTACAAGCTCAAGGTCGCCGCGGAGCCTTACAAACTCCGCCGCCGAATAGAGCCGCGAGTGGTAAACCCACTGGTCGACGACCCTAACGGGCCGCTCGGGGTCGAAGTCAATCGGAAGGCTGTCCTCCGAGAAGACGTCGAGCCCGTAGGAAGCAATCAACTCGGGGATTCCGTGGTTGATTTCCGGGTCGATGTGATACGGCCGCCCCGCAAGGACGATTCCCCTGCCGCCGCGCTTCTGCATTTCATAGAGAACCCTCTTGCCCTCGGCGCGTATGTCCTCCTTGGCTTTGAGCTGCTCCGCCCATGCCGCAGAAACCGCCGCGCGGATTTCCTCCTCGGGGATTCCGAATTTTTTGGTAAACAGCCTTACAAGCCTTCCCGCCGCCGTCTTTTCGTCGGTAAAGGCGATAAACGGGCGGATATAGTTAATCTTCCCGCTTGAAATTTCGTCGATGTTGTTCTTTAAGTTTTCGGGATACGCCGCAACGATAGGGCAGTTGTAGTGGTTCTGCGCCTGCCGGGTTTCCTGATGCTCATAGAACACGCAGGGGTGGAAAATCGTCTTTACGCCTTGGTTAATAAGCCACTGGACATGGCCGTGGGAGAG
The DNA here is from genome assembly GCA_947588775.1 of uncultured Clostridia bacterium. GTDB lineage: Bacteria > Bacillota > Clostridia > Oscillospirales > Ruminococcaceae > Faeciplasma. The sequence continues at coordinate 16,964 of CANPZQ010000018.1, read as the reverse complement.
CTTCGCGGGGTAGCACTCCGATTCGGAGGGAATGGATTCCATTCCGAGCTCGTAGAGCTTTCTGTCCGAAAACGGGGAAATGATTACCCTAAATCCGAGTTCCTTGAAGAAGGTCGCCCAGAACGGGAAGTTTTCATACATGTTCAGAACTCTCGGGATTCCGATTACCCCGCGCGGGGCGTTTTCCTCCGAAAGAGGCTCGTAGCCGAAAATCCTGTTCCTCTTAAATTCAATAAGGTTCGCGCCCTTGGGGCCTATGGAATGCCCGCCGAGGCCGCGCTCGCAGCGGTTTCCGGTGATATGTCTGCGGCCGCCCGGGAAGGTCGAAACGGTGAGCATGCAGTTGTTGGTGCATCTGCCGCAGCGCGCCGTCGAGGTCGTATAGGAGAGGTTGATTATCTCGTCGATTGGGAGCATGGTGCTTTCGCGGCCCTTATAGCGTTCCTTTGCAATCAACGCCGCGCCGAACGCGCCCATGATTCCCGAAATATCGGGGCAGGTGGCGTTTACCTGAGCGATTCTCTCGAACGCGCGCAAAACAGCCTTGTTGTAAAACGTTCCGCCCTGAACGACGATGTGTTTGCCGAGCTCCCGCGCGTCGGCGAGCTTTATTACCTTATAAAGCGCGTTTTTTATTACGGAATAGGCAAGCCCCGCCGAGATGTCCGACACCGGCGCGCCCTCCTTCTGGGCCTGCTTTACGTTTGAATTCATGAACACCGTGCAGCGAGTGCCGAGGTCGACGGGGTTCTTTGCGAAAAGTGCCTCGCGGGCAAATTCCTCCGCCGTATATCCCAAAGAATTCGCGAAGCTCTCGATAAAGCTTCCGCAGCCCGACGAGCAGGCCTCGTTCAGAAGAACGTTGTCAACAGAGCCGTTCTTGAGCTTTATGCACTTCATGTCCTGACCGCCGATGTCCAAAACGCAGTCTACCTCGGGGTCGAAGAATGCGGCGGCGGTGGTATGGGCGACGGTTTCGACCTCCGATTCGTCGAGGCAAAAAGCCGACTTCAGAAGCGATTCGCCGTAGCCCGTCGAGCAGGAACGCGTTACCGTAACGCCCTCGGGAAGGACCTTTTTAAGCTCCGCCATCGCGTTTTTCGCGGCGGCGATGGGGTTGCCGTTGTTGTTCTGGTAGTGCGAGAACAAAAGCCGCCCGTCCCTGTCGATAAGCGCGAGCTTCGTAGTTGTTGAGCCCGCGTCGATTCCCAAAAAGCATTCGCCGGAATATCGGGAAATATCCCCCTTTTCGACGACCGCGCAGTCGTGGCGCGCGCAGAAGGCTTTATAGTCCGCCTCGTCCTTAAACAGCGGGTCGAGCCGTTTTATCTCAAAGCTCATCTTAACGCCGCGCTCAAGCCGCTCAATCAGCCCGCTGAGGGTAGTTTCCTCGCCCTCCGATTCAATCGCCGCGCCCATCGCGGCAAAGAGATGGCTGTTTTCGGGGTCGACGACATTTTCGGGGGTGAGATTAAGGGTGCGGATAAAGGCTTTTTTGAGCTCGGTGAGAAAATGCAGAGGCCCGCCCAAAAACGCCACGCAGCCGCGAATCGGCTTCCCGCAGGCAAGCCCCGAGATGGTCTGGTTTACGACCGCCTGAAAGATTGACGCGGCGAGGTCGGCCTTCGTCGCGCCCTCGTTAATAAGCGGCTGAATGTCGGTTTTCGCGAAAACCCCGCACCGCGCGGCTATAGGATAAATTTCCTTGTAGTTTTTCGCTTCCTCGTTTAACCCCTCGGCGTCGGTCTGCAGGAGCGCGGCCATCTGGTCGATAAACGAGCCTGTTCCGCCGGCGCAAACGCCGTTCATTCTCTCGTCGAGACCGCCGCGGAAATAGATTATCTTCGCGTCCTCGCCGCCGAGCTCAATTGCGACGTCGGTCTGCGGAGCTGTTCTTTCGAGCGCGGAGGCGACCGCCGCGACCTCCTGGACAAACTGAATGCCGAGGGCCTTGCCGAGGTTTATCGACCCAGAGCCGGTTATTCCGACGGTCAGGGAGCATTCGCCGACCGCGCTCTTCGCCTCTTTCAGAAGCTCGGTGAGCGTTTCCTGAATATGGGCGCAGTGGCGCATATATCTTCCGAAAACAATGCCGTCGTTTTCGTTCCATAAAACAAGCTTAACGGTGGTGGAGCCGACGTCGATTCCGGCCTTGTATGAAATCATCTGACTATCCTTTCTCAATAAACTTTACTTCTTTTTTGTTTCAAGCCTGTCGCGGAGGGTTTTTATATGCTCCGCAAGGCTGATTTCGGAGTGCAGCGGCAGGAAGAAGAGGCTGCGCATGGATTTTTTGTCGTGAATGCTTCTTATATGGGCCTTGAGCTGCTCGTAGCGGACGATTACGTTGTTTTCGTCGGCGTAGCGTTTGATTTTAACGACTATCTGCGACGAATAGCATACGTCGATTATAAAGAAGCCGAAAAAGAGGCCGATAAAGAAGCTGAACGCAAGATTTTTCGAGAGCCATTCGAGCGCGCCGAGGATATGCGGGTCGATTAGGAAATAGTATCCCGCGCCCATCACCGACCAGTAGAAGGAGAATTTCGGGCAGATTATCCCCTGAATGTTCCCCCACTCGGAGCGGTAGTCCCAGAGGCGGAGATTAAAGAATTTGAGGCTCACAAAGCCGGCTATGTACTCGATTGCGGTCATGCATACCGCCATCGCGGCGAAGAGAATAAGCTTTACTGCGACCGGATTACGGATATGGATAAATCCCTCGAGCCGCGCGAGCAGAAAGAGTATGCAGAGCCCCGAGCCGTAGAGCGGCAGATAAGGCCCCACGCAGAAGCCGGGGTTGATCCACTTCCGCTCCGGGTTTGCAGCGGAGAAAAACCTCCTGAAAAAGAGCTCGAGCACCCAGCCGAACGCCGAGCCGATAAAAAACAAAAACGCAAGTGCCAGCGGCAGATTCATGGCGCGACCCGTCCTTTCCCGCAAAAAATCGCTTAATATTTATTTTAGCACTATTTTTTGAAAAAGTCAATGCGGGACGCAACCTGTAAATTTTTGCCCTTGATTATTCCGGCGAAATGTGCTATTATATTATGTACTATGCCCGCAATTACCATTTTTGCCCAAGGGAGGCTTTTACAATGGCTTTACAGGAATCCGGCGAAATGTACCTTGAAACTATACTTATTCTCTCAAAGAAGCTTTCGGGCGTTCGCTCAATCGACGTGTGCGAGGAAATGGGCTACTCGAAGCCGAGCGTTTCCCGCGCAGTGGGAATATTAAAGAGCGGCGGCTATATTTTGGTCGACCGCGACGGCTATATAACCCTGACCGACGAGGGGCGGTACGTCGCCGAGCGAACCTATGAGCGGCACCGCGTTCTTACGGATTTCTTCGTTTCGTTGGGCGTTTCCCCCCAAACCGCCTCCGAGGACGCCTGCAAAATCGAACACGTCATCTCCGACGAAACCTTCTCCGCCCTTAAACAGCACATCGCGTCTAATAACTAATTATAATCCGAAAGGACGACATTTAATTTATGCTCTTATTAAAGCGCATGTCTTTCATCTTTGCGGCGGTTTTCGCCGCGCTCGCACTTATATCCCCCGCGGCCGCAGAAGGGCTGAAAATGCCCTATGTGGTAAGCCTCTACAACGAAAGCAACGGCCTTCCGACCGGCGAGGCGAACGCCGTCTTACAAACCTCTGACGGCTATATCTGGATTGGAAGCTACGGCGGGCTGATTCGCTACGACGGCTCGACGTTCCGCAATTTCAGCATGGAGGGCGCGATTTCGTCCTCCTCGATTCGCGGGCTCTTCGAGGACAGCTCCGGCCGCCTCTGGATTGGCACCAACGACGCGGGCGCGTTTGTGCGCGAAAACGGCGTAATATCCCCTGTCGCGCGGGAGGACGAAAGCGCGTTTTTATGCGTCCGCGATTTCACCGAAGGCCCCGACGGAACCGTCTACGCCGCCTCAAACTCCGGCGTGGGAATGATTTCGGACGGCGTTTTAAAGCCGCTTTCGGGGGAACACGCCCTCGGCGACGTCACATATTCCGTCGACTGCGATTCAAAGGGAAGAATATGGGCTGCGCTCAACTCTGGGCTTATCGCGGTATTTGGAAACGGCGCGGAAATCGCGGCGTTCACCTCCTCCGACTTCTTCGAGGAGGACAGCGCGTACTGCACCGGCTCCGACAGCAGCGGAAATATCTGGATAGGAAGCTCCGGGAGCGCGCTCGCAAAGCTGAGCTTCCCCGACGACGACGTTCATAACTTTAAAGCGGAAATAATCACGGTCGACGGCGTTACCACCCATAACGCGATTCGCTCCGGGCCGGGCGGAAGCGTTATCGTCTGCGGGAACATCGGCTCCTGCATAATAAAATCCGACGGGAGCGCGGACGTAATCAGCGAAGACGACAACGCCGCCTCGGTGAACAGCGGCTGCGTCGACGGCGAAGGAAACGTCTGGCTCGCCTCGTCGAGCTACGGAATTATAAAGTATACCCGCGGCTGCTTCGATTCACCGAACAAAAAAGCCGGCCTCGACGGCGTTCCCTTAAACGCCGTTACGAAGCAGGGCGGATTCTATTTTCTCGGCACCGACGGCGGGATTCTCGCTTTTGATTCGGACTGGAATCCCGTCGAAAACGCAATAACCTCCCTTTACAGCGGCGTTAGGGTGAGAAGCCTCGCGGCCGATTCCAAAGGAAACGTCTGGGCGGCGACATACGCAAACACCGACTCGGTTGCCTGCTTCAACCCGTCGACCGGCGAGCTTAAAACCTTCGATACCTCGAACGGCCTTTTAAGCACCGGCGCGCGAACCGTCTATGAGCTTTCGGACGGCGGTATTGCCGTCGGAACAAAGGAAGGCTTAAACATAATCCGCGGCGGCGTTGTTACCGAGAGCTATTCCGCCGACGACGGACTTGAAACCTCGACGGTTCTCTGTACGGCCGAGGGCCGCGACGGAAGCATTATCGTCGGAAGCGACGGCGGAGGCCTCTACAAAATAAAGGACGGCAAGGTCGAAAGCTTCTTCTATGACGACGGCCTTGAGGACGGCGTTGTGCTGAGAATTTTAGAGGATACCGAATCCGAGGACGGATTCTTTATCAGCGCGGGGTCGAGCCTCTACTACTGGTCGGAGGGGAAATTCAGAAAGCTCGAGCTTAAAAAGGGCGCGGGGAGTATCTTTGAGTTTTACCTCCGCGGCGGCAGGCTCTGGATTTTGCAGAATAACGGAATTATGTCCTTCGACCGCGAAAAGCTTCTTTCGGGTGAGGAACAAATCCCCGAAAGCTACAGCTTCGAGCAGGGGCTTACCGGCTCTTTGAACGCGAACACATGGAACTGGGTCGACCCCGACGGCGGAAGCCTCTATCTTGCGACAAGAAGCGGCGTAAGCATATTCGGGTTCGGCGGGCTTCCCGAAATAAACCCGAAGGGAATAATAAATTCCGCCGTTATCGACGGCGAGGAGCTTTTAAACCCGCAGAGCCTCAGCCTTAAACAGGACGCGGGGCGCGTTACCGTTGATTTCTCGGTTTTAAGCTACAGCGGCTCGCCGAACCTCGGGATTTCCTATATCCTTGAAGGCTTCGACCGCGAGGAAACCGTGCTTGTCGGCGAAAAAACCGCCGAGGTAAGCTATACGAACCTCCCGGGCGGCGAATATACCTTCCGGATTTCGGTCTACGACCCCGATAACCCCAAAAACCGCGCAGAGTACGTCCTTCCGATTGTAAAGGATAAAAAGCCCCTCGAACACCCGTGGGTGATTGCGGGAATCGGCGCGGCCGGAATAATCGTCGTAATCTGCGCAGTGGAGCTTGTCCTTCGGGCGAAAATCAGGGCGATGAGAAGGCGTCAGAGCGAATACCGCAGCATAATCGAGCAGTCGCTTCAAACCTTCGCGAGGGCAATCGACGCGAAGGACAGATACACAAACGGCCATTCTCTGCGCGTCGCAGAGTATTCGAGGGAGCTTGCGAAGCGGCTCGGAATGTCGGAGCACGAGTGCGAAAACGTCTACTATATCGCGCTTTTGCACGACATAGGGAAAATCGGCATCCCCGATTCAATCCTCAACAAGCCCGGCAAGCTCACCGACGAGGAGCTTGCGATGATTAGGCGGCACCCGCTCATCGGCGGAGAAATTTTGAAGGAATTCACCGCGATTGACGGAATCGCCGACGGCGCGAAATATCATCACGAACGTATCGACGGCAAGGGCTACAACGCCGGCCTCAAGGGCGATGAAATCCCGGTTATAGCAAGAATTATCGGCGTTGCGGACACCTACGACGCTATGTCCTCGAACCGCTGCTACCGCCCCGCTCTCACCGAGGAATACATAATCAACGAGCTTAAACGCGTCAGCGGCACCCAGCTCGATTCAAAAATCGTCCCGCATATGCTTGAAATGATTGACGAGGGCGTCGCTCCCCTACCGGCAGACATGCATAAATCCGCAAGCGCAATCAGCGCGCACTACCACAACGATTTGTGATAAAAAAACCGCCCGGCTGATTAAATTTCAGTCGGGCGTTATTTTATATTTTCGCATCAGCTTTTTCGACATCGGTTTTTTCCGCTTCTTCTCTTTGGGCAAGGCTCGGTCCCGCTTTTGTGCGGTGAAGATGAAATATCCGCCGCGCTCCGCGACCCTGACCCCGCCGAAAACGGCTTTAAGGCGGTTTTTGTACCAATCGAGCCGCTTTGTCACCATCACCATTCTACCGCCGGGCGAAAGACGCGAATACCCCTCCGAGATAAACTGCTTCGCGACCGAAAAATCGGTATGATAGGGCGGGTTTGAGAGTATCAGCGAAAATTCCCCGTCGGGAAGGCCGCTAAGCGTGTCGCTCAGATATGCCGCCGCCTCAGGAACGCCGTTTCGGGCGGCGTTTTGATTCGCCGTTTTAACCGCCTCGGGGTCTATGTCGCACATCGCGACGTTTTTTCCGCCAATCAGCTTTGCGGCGTAAATTCCCACTATCCCGCAGCCGCAGCCGAGGTCCAGAACTTTATCGCCGGGGAAAATTTCCGTTTCCGAGAGCATCAAAAGCGTTCCCGCGTCGGGCGCGGACGGCGAAAAAAGCCCCGGCGGAGCCTCGATTTCAAGCGTTATTCCGTTGATTTCGGCTATATACATATTCCACCCCAAAAAAGGAAGGCCGCGCGTTAGGCGCAGCCTCCCGGAAATTTTACATTACCGCGCTCGCGTCGACGTAGAGAGTGCGGGGGCCATCCTTCTTTGCGGGCTTCGGCTCCTCCTTGGGAGCGAGGCGGGAGGCAAAGAATTTCTGTGCGACCTGCGGGAAGAGCGCGTAGCTTAAAACGTCCTCCTCCGAGCCGTTGAACCCGGGGACGTTCTTGCATTCCTCGCGGTACTTTTCAAGCTCGGGCTCCAAAAGGTCGGCGGGGCGGCAGGTGATAACCTCCTCGTCGCCGATGGCCTTTTTACGGACTTCCTCGTTTACCTCGCCCGGCAGACGGCCGTATTCGCCGCGCAGAAGGGCCTTCGATTCCTTGGTGAACACCTTGTAGCGTTCGCCCGAGAGGACGTTGAGAACCGCCTGCGAGCCGACAATCTGGCTGGTGGGGGTTACGAGCGGCGGATAGCCGAAGTCGCGGCGGACGTTCGGGACTTCCGCCAAAACCTCGTAGTATTTATCCTCGGCGTTGGCCTGCTTAAGCTGGCTGATGAGGTTCGAGAGCATTCCGCCCGGAACCTGATACATAAGCGTCTTGGTGTCGACGTTTAAAACCTTCGGGTCGAGGATTCCCTCGGCCTTAAGCTTATTAGCGACGTTTCTGAAATGCGCGGCGACGTCGGAAAGTGCGGCCAAATCGAGGCCGGTATCGCGGTCGGTTCCCGCGACGGTCGCGACAAGCGATTCCGTGGCCGGTTGGCTGGTGCCGTTCGCAAGCGGCGAAAGCGCGGTATCGACGATGTCTACCCCCGCCTCGGCGGCCTTCAGGTAAACCATGTCGCCGGTGCCGGTGGTGTTATGGGTGTGAAGGTGAATTGGGATTTTCACCGCAGCTTTCAGCTTTTTGACCAATGACGCCGCGTCGTAAGGCAGAAGCAGGTTCGCCATGTCCTTGATGCAGATGGTGTCCGCGCCCATTTCTTCAAGCTCCTTGGCGAGCTTTACAAAGTACTCCTCGTTGTGGACGGGGCTTGTCGTATAGCTCAGGGCGGCCTCGCAGATTCCGCCGTACTTTTTGGTCGCGGTGATGGCGGCTCTGAGGTTTCTGGTGTCGTTCAAAGCGTCGAAAATGCGGATTACGTCGATTCCGTTTTCGATGGATTTTTTGACGAACGCGTCGACGACGTCGTCGGCGTAGTGCTTATAGCCTAAAATGTTCTGTCCGCGGAAGAGCATCTGGAGCTTTGTGTTCGGCATCGCCTTTTTAAGGGCTCTTAGGCGTTCCCACGGGTCCTCGCCGAGAAAGCGCATGCAGGAGTCGAAGGTCGCGCCGCCCCAGCATTCGAGCGACCAGTAGCCGATTTTGTCGAGCCTCTCGCAGGCGGGAAGCATATCCTCGAGGCGCATTCTCGTCGCGGCCTGCGACTGGTGCGCGTCGCGCAGAATCGTATCCGTAATCTTCAAAGGATTCTTAGCCATATAATCTATATCCTCCTATAATTAACCCAACAGCGAAATCAGAACGCCGGCGGCAATCGCCGAGCCGATAACTCCGGCGACGTTGGGCCCCATGGCGTGCATGAGAAGGAAGTTTCCGGGGTTGGCCTCCTGGCCGACCTTCTGGGAAACGCGCGCTGCCATAGGTACAGCCGAAACGCCGGCGGAACCGATGAGCGGGTTGATTTTTTCCTTCAGGAACAGGTTCATGAACTTCGCGAGCAGCAATCCTCCGGCGGTTCCCATCGCGAACGCGACTATGCCCATCGCAATGATTCCGAGGGTGCGCCATGTTAAGAACGTCGAGGCGGTGGCGGTTGCTCCGACCGAAACGCCGAGGAAAATGGTGACAATGTTCATAAGCTCGTTCTGCGCGGTCTTTGAAAGCCTGTCGCAGACGCCGCATTCCTTAATAAGGTTGCCGAGCATCAGCGAGCCGATAAGCGGACCCGCCGACGGAACTAAGAGCGTCACGAAAACTGTGACGACAATCGGGAAGATAATCTTCTCGGTTTTAGAAACGGGGCGAAGCTGCTTCATTACTATCGTACGCTCTTTTTTGGTGGTGAGAGCCTTCATAATCGGCGGCTGGATTACCCCGATGAGGGCCATGTAGGAGTATGCCGCGACGGCAATCGGCCCCAAAAGCTCCGCCGCTAAAATCATCGTCGTATAGATGGCGGTCGGGCCGTCCGCGCCGCCGATGATTCCTATGGAGCCCGCCTGCTGAGGCGTAAAGCCCATAAGGTTCGCGGCGATATACGTTACAAAGATTCCGAGCTGCGCGGCGGCTCCGAGGAGCATTGACTTCGGGTTAGCAATAAGCGGACCGAAGTCGGTCATCGCGCCCACGCCTATGAATATAAGGCAGGGATAAACGCCGAGCTTAACGCCGAGATATAAAACGTCCAAAAGCCCGGGGGTTACGGTCTGGCCGATGAGCGCGGTCATCTCGTCCAGGATATTCTGCGCAACTCCGGAGGCCGCGAATTCGTCGACCATCTCCTGAGTTATCGCCGCGCCGCCGAAGATGTCCCAGTGGACGTGGCCCCCCGCGAAGAGAAGCTCGTGGAACATCTCCGCGCCGGGAAGGTTCGTCAGAAGCATGCCGAACGCAATCGGCAGAAGCAGAAGCGGCTCAAACTTCTTGACGATTGCGAGGTACATAAGCACGCAGGAAATCGCAAGCATTATGAGCACGCGGGGGTCGCCGCCGATGAGGGCGAAGCCCGTCGATTTCAAAAATTCAATAATCGGTTCCATCTTGCACCTCTCGATTACTCAATGGTGCAGAGAACGTCGCCGGTGGCGACCGTCGCGCCCTTGGCGACCGTTACCGAAGTAACCTTGCCCGCCTTGGGAGCCATAATCTCGTTTTCCATCTTCATCGCCTCAAGAATCATCAGCACGTCGCCCGACTTAACGGTCTGGCCGGCGGCGACGTTTACCGAAAGAATGTTTCCGGGCATCGGGGCGGTGACTTTTTCACCCGCGCCGGCGGGAGCGGCGGCCTTGGGGGCTTCGGCGGCCTTCGGAGCCGACTTTACCTCGGAAGCGGAAATTTCCTCAACGGCGACCTCGTATTCGGTTCCGTTTACGTTTACACGGTAGTTTCTCATAGTTTACCTCCAAAAATTTTTTCAGGATATTTTTTTAACAGAGCATATGCGGATTGCCTCGACGCTTTCGCCCATCTCCTCCGCGATTACCGCGGAAATAACTGCGAGAAGCTCGCCCTTGTCGGTCATGCTCTCCGCGGCGGGGGCCGAAGCCTCGGGCGCGGGCCGGACGGCGGGCGCGGGAGTGGGCTTTTCAAAGAGCCTGATAATTTTTCCCATGACGGTGCAGATAAGTATTATGCAGATGAGCCCGACGAAAACGGTGCCGAGGCCCATCGCGATTACCAGCCCCATGGGAGGTGCGGACGGTACAGCTGCCATAATAATCCTCCTTACTTAGCGGATCGATAAATCCAAATTAAAGCTATAATAACACATTTTTCTCAGGATTTCAATAGGCAAAATGACGGCATTATATTGACACAAAAAAATAATTTCGGCAAACCTGAAAAAAACAGTGGAAATTTTCCGGCTTCGGTGCTATAATGTATAATGAATATTTGTGCGGAAGTGAACGTATGGTTAAAAAAATCGACATCGGCGGGATTATGACAAACCTTATTGAAAGCGGCGACGCTTCGGGCGAACCGATTGTTTTCCTGCACGGCTGGGGGAGCAGGGCGGAGCTCTTTTCGGGGCTTATTGAGCTTGCGGCGAAAAAATACCGCGTTCTCGCGCCGGATATGCCCGGCTTCGGCGATACCCCCGAGCCCCCGGAGCCATGGGACGTAGGCCGCTACGCGGATTTTGTACTTGAAATGCTTGGGCCGTATTCCCCGAAGCGGGTTATCCTTGTCGGACATTCCTTCGGCGGGCGGGTGATATTAAAGCTCACCGAGCGGGAGCTGCCCTTTGAAATTTCAAAAATTATCCTCATAGATTCTGCGGGAATAAAGCCGAAAAAATCTCTCAGACAGCGCGCAAGCCTTATTCTTTACAAGTGCGGCAGACGGATAATGAGCCTTCCGCCGCTTAAACGGCTCTTCCCGGACGCGGTGGAGAAAATGCGCAAAAAGCGCGGCTCGGCGGACTACAACGCCGCCTCCGAAACGATGCGCAAAACGCTTGTAAACGTCGTAAACGAGGATTTGCGCCATACGCTCCCCGGCGTAAAGGCCCCGACGCTTCTGATTTGGGGGACGGCCGATACCGCAACTCCCCTTTCCGACGCGGAGCTTATGGAAAAGCTGATTCCCGACGCGGGGCTTGTCAAAATAGAGGGCGCGGGGCATTACAGCTTTTTGGAGGCCCCCGGCTACGTCGCGCGGGTGGCCGCATCGTTTCTGAATATCCGGGAGGGCGCGTGAGTATGATAAAAATAGTTATGACGGTTTTGTATCTTTTTGCCGCGTGGTTCCCCGTCCGGCACTATATCCACATGTTCCAGCTCAATTCCTACAAGCCGAAGGTTCAGCTGAAATGGCTTAAAACAAACAACCACTTCTGGCTTGTATTTCCCGCAGCCGTGCTTTTGCTATGCTTTGCGGCGTTCCAAAATCCCGCAAATTTGGGGCTTCACCGCTCGCTCTGCGTTTATACCGTCCTGCTTGCGATGTTCGCCTATACGGTCTATGCGCATTTTCCGAAAAAAAGCTACAAAATCCCACTCAAATACACCGCGAGGGTTAAACGGCTTTTGGCGACCTCGGCGATAATTTACCTGCTGCCGACGCTGCTTTGTTTTTCGTCAATTGCTCCCGCCGTCATCGGAACGGTTTACGCCGCCATGCATATTGCCGCGCCGTTTCTGATTCTTCTTGCGAACCTTATTAACCGCCCCGTCGAACAGGCCATCAACCGGCACTATATAAACGACGCGAAGCGGATTCTCGGCGAATGCCCGAACCTCAGAATCATCGGCATAACCGGGAGCTTCGGGAAAACCTCGGTAAAATACTTCCTTGACGAGCTTCTGAGCGTCAAATTCAACGTCCTGAAAACGCCGGGCAACTTCAACACCCCGCTCGGCGTTGTGAAAACGATTCGCGGCGATTTAAGGGCGACTCACGACGTATTTCTCTGCGAGATGGGTGCGAAAAACGTCGGGGATATAAAGGAAATCTGCGACATCGTCCACCCCCGCGACGGGATTATAACCTCCGTCGGGCCGATGCACCTTGAAAGCTTCGGCACCCTCGACAACGTAAAAAAGACGAAATTCGAGCTTGCCGACGCGCTTCCGAAGGGCGGTAAGCTCTACCTCAACCTCGACGACGAAAACGTCCGAGAAATGTCGGCGGGTCGGGATTTTGTCGCCTACGGAATAAACTCGCGGGAGGGCTATTACGCCGAAAACATAAGCGTTTCGGAGGCAGGCTCGGAATTCGACGTCGTTTCCCCCTCGGGCGAACGCTGCCGCTTTAAAACAAAGCTAATCGGCCGCCATAACGTTGTCAACATCTGCGGGGCGATAGCCTGCGCGAACACTATGGGTATCGGGCTTTCGGAGCTAAGGCAGGCCGTCCGGCGGCTTTCGGGCGTTCCGCACAGGCTCGAGCTCACAAAGCGCGGCGGCCTCACGGTAATCGACGACGCGTATAACTCGAATCCCTCCGGCGCGAGGGCCGCGCTCGACGCTCTTGAGATGATGGACGGGTACAGGATTCTCTGCACGCCCGGAATGATTGAGCTCGGCGACAGGCAGGAGGAATTAAACCGCGATTTCGGCGAATACGCCGCAAAAAGATGCGACTTCGCCGTAACCGTCGGAAAAACCAACTCACAGGCAATCCGCGAGGGGCTTTTAAAGGGCGGAATGGCGGAGGAAAATATCTTCGCCGCGGAAAGCCTCGATGAAGCCATGAAAAAAATTTACTCCTTGACAACAGGCGAAAAAAATAAGATAATACTTCTTGAAAACGATTTGCCCGACAATTACTGAATTTTTTGGAGATGATTTTATGAAAATAAAGGTCGCGCTTCTTTTCGGCGGAAAGTCGGTCGAGCATGAAATCTCGATTATTTCCGCCCTCCAGGCCGCCCAGAGCCTTGACCGCGAAAAATACGACGTTATCCCCGTCTACATAGCCAAAACCGGCGAAATGTACTGCGGCGAGCGCGTCGGCGACATCGAGGCGTATAAGGACGTTAAAAAGCTTGTTTCGGAAAGCTTCGGCGTTGCGTTCGCAAGAATAAACGGGCGGGTTGCCGTCTTAAAAACCGAAACAAAGCTCTTTGAGAAGCCGCTTGTAAGCTATGTCGACGTCGCCCTTCCCGTCGTTCACGGTACAAACGTCGAGGACGGCACCGCGGCGGGGTATCTGAACATGCTCGGGGTGCCGTTTGTCGGCTGCGACGTGCTTTCCGCCGCGCTTTCTATGGACAAATACGCGATGAAGGTAATCTTCCGCGATTGGGGGATTCCGGTGCTCGACTGCGTTGTCGCCGACGGCGGGGAGTATTCCGGGGACGACGAAAAAATAATTAAAGAAGCCGAAGAAAAAATCGGCTATCCGATGATTGTGAAGCCAGTGAACCTCGGCTCGAGCGTCGGAATTTCCGTCGCCCACGACCGAAAGGGCCTTTCGGAAGCCCTCGACGAGGCGTTCTTATACGCCGAACGCGCGCTGATTGAACGCGCCGTCGTAAACCTTAAGGAAATTAACTGCTCCGTTCTCGGAAACTCAAAAAAGGCCCGCGCCTCCGTCTGCGAAAGGCCGGTCGGAAGCGACGAAATTTTAAGCTATGAGGACAAATACATCGGCGGCGGGAAGTCCTCTAAAGGCATGGCCTCTACAAAGAGAATCATTCCCGCGGACATCGACGAAGCGACGACCGAGAAAATCCGCGAATACGCTGTAAGGGCGTTCAAGGCCCTCGGCTGCTCGGGGGTCGCGAGAATCGACTTTATGATTGACGGCGACAGCGGGGAAATTTATTTAAACGAGATAAATTCAATTCCGGGCTCCCTCAGCTTCTATCTCTGGGAGGCGGCGGGGCTTAAATACCCGGAGCTTTTAGACGAGCTGATTTCTCTCGCGCTTGAGCGTTCGCGGGAGGCGGAAAAAATCACCTACGCGTTCGACACAAACGTGCTTTCGGGCATAAAGCTCGGCGGGGCGAAGGGGGCAAAGGGTGCGAAGGGGTGAGGTGCGTGAGCCGAGGCTCGGGGCGGAGCCCCCGCCGCCCGGAGGGCGGCGGCCCCCGCGCCGCAGGCGCGGGGGCGTCGGGCGCGGACGCGCCCGACAGGGCTCAGCCCCGGTAAGAGGCACCCAAACCCACCGATATATCCCCGAAAGCCCGCCCCGGGGCTTTATTTTTTTGCGCATAAATTCACCAACTCCGGCAACACTATCCAAAAAAGCCGAAAGGGTGTCTTTATGTCCAAAAGTGAGATTTACGGCGATTTCGTCGCGCTGACAAAGCTTTCAAGGCGCACCGCCCGGCGTGTCCGAAGGCTTTCGCGGATATACTCCTCCCTCCTCTCGGGCGGCGCGGAGGGCGAGGCCGCCTCGTTTTTTGCCGATAATTTCCATTCCGTGATAGCCGCCTCCTGCCCCAAAATAAAGCGCGGCGGCCGAAAAATCCGCTTCGACGGCAGCTTTTTGCTCGCCGAAGCCGTAATAGAAGCCTCCGGCGAACACCTTTCGGAGGGCGACGCGCTGATAATGGCCCTCCGCGCGGCATGCTCGAAGCGGCGGATTTACGCCTCTGAGGTCGAATACCTGCACTTCTCGCTCGTCTACACGCTTATCGAAAAAATCGCGTACTGCGCCGAAAGCTTCGACCCCGCGATTATCCGCTACATGACCCTTTTAAGCGAACTTCGCGGGCTCGATACCGTCAGAATCAACGACCTTCTGAACCCCGTCGCCCTGCGGCTTTCCGCCGACAGCGCATACCGCGAAAGCAGCCCCGGGACCCGCCTTGAATACCGAGAGGCGATTATGCATAGCGCGCTGAGGGCGGATATTGACGAGCTGCGCCTCTGCGACGGGCTTTTGGAAAAATGCCGGGGCCGCGACCTCGACATCTCGACGCTCCGCTCGGTTCGCGGGAATACAAGAACCGAATCGGCGGCCGTTATTTCGGCTTTTGGAATAGCAGCGGCGGCTCTCGCGCTCTCTCTGGGAATTTCTTTTTTGGCGGAAGCACCGTGGGCGGCGTTGCTGCTTGTTTTGCCGGCGACGGAGGCGGTAAGGCCGCTTTTTGACAGGATTCTTCGCTCGGACCGCTCCCCCGCCCGGCTGATGAGGCTTTCGCCCGACAGCGAAAGGGTCAAATCGACCCGCGCGGCGATAGTTTTATCGGCGCAAATCCCCGACCCCGACAGCGCGGCGGAGCTTTACCCGAGGCTTTTAAAGCTCCACTGCCTTGACCCCGCCGAAAATATCCACGTCTGCGCCCTCGTCGACCTCGCCGCCGAGGAGGTTCCGATAACCTCGGAGGACAAGGCCGTTATCGACGCGCTTTCCGACGTTATTTCCCGCCTCAACAAAACCGCGCGCGGAAAGTTTTCCTGCGTTGTCCGCCGAAGGACCTATTCCGAAACGCAGGGCGAATATATGGGAAAAGAGCGCAAACGCGGCGCGCTCGCAGAGCTTGCGAGATACGCGCTTTGCGGCGAGGAGGATTTTTATGCGGCGGCGGGAAATTTCGAGGCACTTCGGGGAATCGAATATATCTGCGCCGTCGACGCAGATACCGAGCCGCAGATGGATTCGGTGACGGAGCTTCTTTCCGTCGCCGTCCACCCCGCGAACCGCGTTGAAATACGCGGCGGACGGGTGGTTCGCGGATACGGCGTCGTCGCGCCGAGAATGGTTACGCGACTTAAGGATTCCCTGCGCTCCGGCTTCTCGAAAAGCCTCGGCGGCGTAGGCTCCCGCTCGAGCTACGACGAGGAGGCCGCAAACCTTTACATGGACGTTTTCGGCCTCGGGACGTTTTGCGGCAAGGGCCTTATAAACGTCCGCGCGCTCTGCGAATGCGCCTCGGGGCTTGAGGGCGAGCGGATTTTGTCGCATGACATTCTCGAAGGCGAGCTCCTGAAAACCGCCTACGCGGGCGATATATGCTTCACCGAGGGCTTCCCGAAAACGCCGCAGAGCTACTACCGCCGCCTCGACAGGTGGATTCGCGGCGATTTCCAGAATATCCCCGAAATTTTCTCGAAAAAATTCTCCCCGCTCTCGAAATTAAAGCTCCTTGACAATCTTCGCCGCGCGGCAATTCCGCCGATTGTATTCACCGCCTTTTTTGCGGGATTTCTGCTCGGCCCCGTTTCGGGCGGAATAATTGCCTCGGCGGCGATGCTGATGTGGCTATGGCCGTCGGTTTGGGGAACGCTCTCGGCGGCCGTCCGCGACCGCGCGCATGGGCGGCGGTTTTACTCGGGAATCGTTTCCTCTTCGGCGCAAAGCCTTCGCTACGTCGTCTACAGCGTGATGACGCTTCCCGTTCTCGCGGTCAAATCCCTTTTCGCGATTGCGGCTGCTTTAACGCGCCTTATTACCCGCCGCAGGCTTTTGGAATGGACGACCGCCGACGCATCCGACCGCGCCGCAATGAACCCGTTTTCGTTTTATCTGCTGCCAGAGCTTTTAAGCCTCTCGCTTCTTTCGTCGCCCGACAGCCTTATTCGGCTCTTCGGGGCGGTATTCGCGCTTTCGCCGCTTCTTCCGCTTCTTGACAAAACCCCGAAAAGCGAAAAAAGCCCCCTCGGCTACCGCGACGGGCGTGAGCTCTCGAATCAGGTCGCCGACATGTTTTCCTTCTTTGAAAG
>CANPZQ010000017.1 GCA_947588775.1 uncultured Clostridia bacterium | reverse complement strand
CCACCCGAGGCGACGGGGACGTCGGCGAGGATGTTACGGAAAATCTGAAAATGATTTTCTCTATCCCCCTCGTCATAAAAGATCCCCTGCCCTATCTCGAAGTCAGGGGCGAAGTCTATATGCCCCAAAAATCGTTTGAGAATTTGAACCGCCTCTGCGAGGAAAGAGAGCAAAAGCCCTTCAAAAACCCGCGAAACGCCGCCGCAGGCTCGCTTCGCCAAAAGGATTCAAAAATCGCAGCAAAGCGAAGGCTCGACATCTTTTGCTTCAACATTCAGCGCGTCGAGGGCAAAAGCTTTGAATCGCACAAGGAAACCCTCGACTACCTTAAATCGCAGGGCTTCAAGGTTATACCGAAATATACCCTCGTTAAAACCTTTGAGGAAATCGAAGCGTGCATAAAGGAAATCGGCGAAAACCGCTTCGAGCTGCCGTATGACATCGACGGCGTGGTTGTAAAGCTTGACAATCTTCGGGAGCGCGAGCAAATCGGCTCGACCGCGAAAACTCCGCGCTGGGCGGTTGCGTATAAATTCCCGCCGGAAGAGAAGGTTACAAAGCTCAAAGCGATTGAAGTCAACGTCGGAAGAACCGGCGCGATTACCCCGGTCGCGGTTTTCGACACCGTACTTCTTGCCGGGACAAGCGTTTCAAGGGCGACGCTCCATAATCAGGACTTCATAGACGAGCGAGGAATCCGCGTCGGCGACGAAATAACCGTAAGAAAGGCAGGGGACATTATCCCCGAGGTTTTGGGCGTTGCGAAGCCGTGCGGCGAGGGCGAGCCCTTTAAGCTCCCCGAAATCTGTCCCGTCTGCGGCGCGAAGGCCGTAAGGGACGAGGGCGAAAGCGCGCTTAGGTGCTCAAATATCGACTGCCCCGCGCAGGTTTTACGCAGAATCATCTACTTCGCCTCAAAGCCCGCTATGAACATCGACGGGCTCGGCCCCGAAAAGGCGAAGGCACTCTACGATAAGGGGCTGATTACCTCGATTTCGGACATCTACCGACTAAAAATCGACGACCTGCTTTCCCTCGAGGGCTACAAGCAAAAATCGGCGGAAAATCTCATAAACGCAATCGCCGCATCAAAGGAAAATTCGCTCGACAGGCTTCTTTGCGGCCTCGGAATAAGAAATATCGGTTCGGCCTCGGCAAAGCTTCTTTGCGACAGGCTCGGGGATATGCAGAGCATCATGGCGGCGACGGCGGAGCAAATCGAGGCCATAGACGGCTTCGGAACGCTTACCGCGCAGGCTGTCGCGGAATCCCTCGCGGAGCCGCACATGCAAAAAACAATCGAGGAGCTCCGGGAGTTCGGGGTAAACATGAAATACGAGCGGACGGCGGTTTCGGACATCTTCGCGGGAAAATCCTTTGTAATCACGGGGACTCTCCCCGGAATGAAGCGCGACGAGGCGCAGGCTTTAATCGAGAAAAACGGCGGAACCGTCAAATCGAGCGTTTCAAAAAAGACGGATTACCTGCTTGCGGGCGACGACGCGGGCTCGAAGCTTACAAAAGCCAGAGAACTCGGAATCGAGGTTATTGACGAAGCCGGGCTTCTGAGTATAATAGGAAATAAATCTTGAATTCGGAGGACAGTTATGGATATTGACATCAGACACATCGCAAAGCTCTCCCGCCTCAGAATCGACGACAGCGAGCTTGCGGGATACGAAAAGGAAATGGCGGATATAATCGCCATGGTCGAGGCGATGCCCGACATCGAGGACGAGCTTACGGTCGACCCCGCCGAGGCTATGACGCTGAGGGCGGACGAGCTCGGGGAAAAATGTTTTTCGCGCGACGAAATTTTGAAAAACGCGCCGAAAACCGTCGCCGGCTGCGTAGTCGTGCCTAAGACCGTTGACTGAGGAGGCGTTTAAAATGAAAAAACTCTGTGAATATAACGCATACGAGCTTTCCGAAATGCTTTCCGAAAGAAAAATTTCCTCGGTCGAGCTCACAAAATCCGTTTTGGAGCGCAAGGAGGAAATCGACGGCAAAATCAACGCGTACCTCTTTACCGACGGCGAGGCTTCAATAAAAATGGCGGAGGAGGCGGACAGGCTAATCGCCTCGAGCGAGGCTAAATCCCGCCTTGCCGGAATTCCCGTCGGAATCAAGGACAATATTTCCACCAAGGGAATCGCTACAACCTGCGCCTCGAAAATGCTTGAAAACTACGTCCCCGTCTTTAACGCGACGGTTATGGACAGGCTCTCCCGCGCCGGCTGCGTTATTTCCGGAAAGCTCAATATGGACGAGTTCGCGATGGGCTCCTCCACCGAAAATTCATATTTTGTCACAACGAAAAACCCCTTCGACCTCACCTGCGTTCCGGGCGGCTCGTCGGGGGGCTCGGCGGCGGCGGTTTCATCCTGCGAAGCGGTGGTCGCGCTCGGCTCCGATACCGGCGGTTCGATAAGACAGCCCGCGTCGCTCTGCGGCGTTGTCGGGCTTAAGCCCACATACGGCAGCGTTTCGCGCTACGGGCTTGTAGCTTTTGCGAGCTCCCTCGACCAAATAGGCCCCTTCGGCCGCTGCGTCAAGGATGTAGCTCTCTTGCAGGACGAAATTCAGGGTCACGACCCGATGGACGCCACAAGCGCAAACAGAACCTATTCGTCGCTCTACGACGGGCTTTCGGACGACGTCGACGGCTTAAAAATCGGCGTTCCAAAGGAATATTTCGGAAAGGGCGTAAAGCCCGAGGTCGCCGAAGCCGTAATGAACAGCGTTCGCGAGCTTGAAAAGAGGGGAGCGAAGGCCGTCGCCGTTTCGCTTCCGTCGACGGGATACGCGCTTTCGGCATATTACATCATCGCCTGCGCGGAGGCTTCATCGAACCTCGCCCGCTTTGACGGCGTAAAGTACGGCTATCGCGCAAAGGACTGCGACGGGCTTATCGACATGTACGAAAAAACCCGCAGCGAGGGCTTCGGACGAGAGGTTAAACGCCGCATAATGCTCGGAACCTTCGTTTTAAGCTCCGGTTACTTCGACGCATACTACAAAAAAGCGAAGCTCCTGCAAAAGAGAATAAGGCAGGAATTCACCGACGCGTTTAAATCGGTCGACGTTATCGTAACCCCGACTTCGCCGTCCGAAGCGTTTAAAATCGGCGACAGAATCTCCGACCCGCTCGCTATGTACGCCGCCGACATATGCACCGTTACCGTAAACATAGCGGGGCTTCCGGCAGTGAGCGTTCCCTGCGGATATTCGGCGGCAGGGCTTCCCTACGGAATGCAGATTATCGGAAGAAAATTCGACGAGCAGACCATTCTGAACCTCGCGTATGCGCATGAAAACGCGTTCGGCGGGTTCAGGCGGCCGAAGCTTTAAAAGGAGGGCGATTGAGATGATTAAGGGCTATGAAGTCGTCGTCGGACTTGAGGTCCACGCCGAGCTTAACACAAAGACGAAAATTTACTGCAATTGCCGCAACTCCTTCGGGCTTGAGGTCAACACTCAGGTTTGCCCGATTTGCCTCGGTATGCCGGGAACGCTCCCGACATTGAACGAAAAAGTCGTGGAATACGCGATTAAAATGGGCCACGCGCTGAACTGCTCCATAAACAGAATCTGCAAGCAGGACAGAAAGAACTACTTCTACCCCGACCTTCCGAAGTCCTACCAGATTTCTCAGGCGGATATTCCGCTCTGCCAGAACGGCTATTTGGACGTAATCATGGACGGCGGCGAGGTAAAAAGAATCGGAATTGAGAGAATACACATCGAGGAGGACGCGGGAAAGCTCCTTCATTCCGACAAATTCGACGGCTCGCTGGTAGATTTCAACCGCTGCGGCGTTCCGCTTATTGAAATCGTTTCAAAGCCGGACATGCGCGGCTCCGACGAGGCGAAAGCCTACCTTGAAACCGTCCGCTCGATTTTGAAGTACATCGACATCTCCGACTGCAAGATGCAGGAGGGCTCGATTCGCTGCGACGTAAACGTTTCGGTTCATAAGCCCGGCACGCCCTTCGGCACGCGCTGCGAAATGAAAAACGTGAACAGCTTCTCGGCGGCGGTCAGGGGAATCGACTATGAGGCCAACCGCCAGATAGAAATTCTGGAGGCGGGAGGCGTCGTCACGCAGGAAACCCGCCGTTGGGACGACCAGAAGGGCGTAAGCGTTTCGATGAGAACAAAGGAGGACGCGCAGGACTACCGCTACTTCCCCGAGCCGGACCTTTTGACAATCGTCGTTCCCGAAGAGAAGGTCAGGGAGCTCAAAGAAACCCTTCCAGAGCTTCCGAACGCGAAAATTGTCCGCTATGTCGAGAGCTTCGGCCTCAGCCACTACGACGCGGCTATGATTGTCGACGTAGTGGAAAAATCGGCGTTCTTTGAAAGCTGCATAGACGCGGGCTGCCGCTCGCCGAAGCTTCTGGCGAACTGGGTTTTGGGCGAAATTTCCAAATTTATGAACGAGGGGACCGCGATTGAGGATACCTGCCTTACGCCGGAAAGCATGGCGGAGCTTGTCAACTACATCGCCGACGGGAAAATTTCCACCGCCGCCGGAAAAACGGTTTTCGATATAATTGTCCGCGAAAAGGCGGATATTAAGGCCATTATCGAGGAAAAGGGCCTCGCGCAGGTTTCGGACGAATCGGCTCTCGAGGCGATTGCCGACGAGGTTTTGGCGGCAAACGAAAAATCCGTCGCCGACTATCTCGGCGGAAAGACAAACGCGCTCGGCTACCTCGTCGGTCAATGCATGAAAGCCTCGAAGGGCAAGGCAAACCCCGGCGCGATGAAGGAGATAATCCTCAAAAAGCTCGCCGAAAGGGGCTAAAACCGCTCTTTGCGGCTGTAGCTTAAGGTGATGAAAACCATCGCCGCAACGCAGATAATCGGAATAAGGCTCGGGCTTCGGCTCAGCCTTATTTTTGTCGAAGCCTCACGTACCCAGCCCATCGCCGTCGTCAGCCTTTCGATTCCGAGGGCGTAAATTCCGCTTAAAAGTATCGCAAATATGCGTGTAAAGAAAAATTGCTTTACACTGAACCGCCCGCCGATAATCGAAACGACCTGCAAATTCACGCATAAACCGCCGAAAGAAAGGAGCATAGCGACAATGGCAAGCGAAATGCCTTTACAGCTGCCGAGGCGGGATATATTTGATATTTCAAGCAGCGCGGGGAAAAATTCATTACTTAAAAGCGAGGGAAAGAGCATTTGAAGAACCGCCCTGATTGCCGCGAAAAAGACTATCATTGAGCAGACGGTTATCATCGCCGATGTCGCGGAGGCTACGCTTTCAACCATTACCGACGACGAAAATCCGCCGCGCGTTTCGTAGGATTTTTTTGTTGTCACCTTGTTTTTGAGAAGATAAACGCCGTAGAGCGTGACGTTTGCCAGAATATTCGCCAAAAGCGCGAAAAGCCCGAAGCGAGCGTCCCCGAAAACCGCCGTCCCGGCGATTCCCGCTGCAAAAGCCGGCCCCGCGCCATAGCAAAATCCCGAGGCCTTGGCGGCCTCATCTTTTGTCAGCCGCCCGTCAGAAACGGCCTCGGAGAGAAGCTTCGCGCCGACGGGGTAACCGCCGATGTTTCCGAGAAAAAAGGCCGTGAAAACGTCGGCGTTAAGCCGTTTTCCCGAAAAAATCCGCCCGACCGCACCGCTTTTTGAAATTGCGGTCGAAAGGACCATCACCGCAAAGAGCGACGGGACGATTGAATATGCGCACGCCTCGAGCGACTGCCGAACCGCCTCCGAAACCTCGCCCTCAAAAATTATCATCGCGGCGATTGTTCCCAAAAGCGCGAAGAGCGTTAAAATATCCCCGATTTTTGCCTTCATTTTGCGTCCCTCCGAAAAGTTTGTCTGATAATTCTATGCCTGACCGCGGGCGAGTATAATTTATCAGGCAATTTTTTGGGAGGCACAGAATGTCGGATTTCTTTGAAAAAATGCGAAAAAAAGCCCTCGCCGCCGCGTTCATGGACTCCTGCGTGACTGTGAACGCCGGGCGGGAGGCCCTGATTGAGAACGTCACGCACGTCTACGAGTGCAACGAGATTATGTCGAGGGTGAAAACGCGGGACGGCGACGTGACCGTCTGGGGCGAGGAGCTTGAGATGTCGAGCTTTCGCGAGGGCGTTGTAAAAATTTCGGGAAAAATCAGCTCAATAGAGCTTTCCGAAAGGCGGGCGGCGGAGGATTGATGATTGATGATTGACTCGGTTATTTTCGGTTCGGTTACGCTTAAAATCGACGGCTTCGACGTTAATCTTTTATCGGAAGAGCTGTATAAGCAGTGTAAAGTTATTTCTCTTTACGAAAGCGGAGATTCGCTGTTTGCGACAATTCCGGGCTCGCAGCTTCGTAAAGCCGAAAGCCTTTGCAGCCAAAGCGACTGCGTTTTTGAAGTCATAAAAACGCGCGGCGTGTTTTTCAGGCTTAAAAAATATTTCAGGCGGTTCGGCTTTTTGACGGGGGCGTTGGCCGCCAGCGCGCTTATATTTTATCTCTCGAACACCGTCATGAAGGTTGAGATTGTCGGCCCGGCGGACGACGCGCAAAAGGCGGAAATCCGCCAGATTCTTTCTGCGGAGGGCGTTCGCGCGGGGACATATATCCCGTCGGTGAACTTTTTGAAGCTTTCCGCCGGCCTTGTCGCGCAGTCGGACAGCGTAGCGTGGGCTTCAATCGGGAACGTCGGCTCGGTGGTTTATGTCAACGTCAGCATGGCTACCAACAGGCTTCCCGCCGAAAACACGCGTATTCCCTCAAATATCGTTTCGGACAGGGACGCTGTAATTGTTAAAGCCGATGTTATGACGGGACAGCTTAAAGTCCTCGTCGGCGACGCGGTTTGTAAAGGCCAACTGCTTGTCAGCGGGCTTGTCGAGTATGAAACCGGGCCGGCAAGGTATTTTCACTCCCGCGCAAATATCGTCGGAAGGTATGAGCAGCGCGCCGAATTTTCCCAGAAATACCGCGAAATATCGCAGATTCACGGCGAAACGGTTTACCGCCGCTCTCTGAAATTTTTCGAGCTTGAAATCCCGCTGCCGTCGGGACTTCTCAAAGACGGGGCAAACTATGAAATTGTAACCGAAAGCATACCTGTAAAGCTTTTTGGCATTACATTGCCGTTTTCAATCGAAACGGCCGCCTATACCGAGCTGATTGAGGACGAAAAGGACTATTCAGACGCGGAGGCGTTAAAAAGCCTGTACCGGCGGCTTGAGCTTTACGAAAAGAACTTTCTTTCGGGGCAGAAGATCATTTCAAGGGAGGTTTCCGAGGTTCGGGACGGCGACGGCGTTACCCTTTCGGCGGATTACGTTTTAGAGGGGCAAATCGGCGAAGTATCGGAGATTTATATCGATTAAAGGGTTGAAATCCTCGGACAAATCTGTTATAATATTCTCATAAACGCTTTTTTGCGGAAGGGGAATTCTGAATGTCCGAGAAGTCAATCGTTGTAACAAATATGGACGCCATGCTCAACCTTTTCGGCAGCTATGACGAGAACATAAAAATCATCCAGAGCGAGCTTGGGGTGGATATTTTAAGCCGCGGCGGCGACATTCGCATTACCGGCCCGGACAGAAGCGTTGAAAAGGCGTTTACTTGCCTCAGCGGGCTTTTGAAAATCGCCGAGAGGGGAGAGAGCGTTTCCGCCCAGCAGGTCAGATATTTTATCTCAATGGCGGGCGAGGGCGACCCCGACGAAATTGCGGGGCTCTCTGACGGCGGAATCTGTGTAACCGCGAGCGGAAAAATCATCAAGCCGAAAACCCTCGGCCAGAAAAAATACATCGACTCTATTTCAAACAATACCGTTTCCTTCGGAATCGGCCCCGCCGGCACCGGAAAGACATTTTTGGCGGTGTCGATGGCGGTAAGAGCGTTCAAGGCGCATACCGTCAGCAAGATTATTCTCACGCGTCCCGCTGTCGAGGCGGGCGAAAAGCTCGGATTTTTGCCGGGGGATTTGCAGAACAAGGTCGACCCGTACCTGCGGCCGCTCTATGACGCGCTTTATGAGATGCTCGGGGCGGAAACCTTTGCAAGGCTTCAGGAGCGCGGCTCAATCGAGGTCGCGCCTCTCGCGTACATGAGGGGGCGAACTCTCGACGACAGCTTTATAATCCTTGACGAGGCGCAGAACACTTCACCCGAGCAGATGAAAATGTTCCTGACGCGCCTCGGGTTCAATTCAAAGATGGTGATAACCGGCGACGTAACGCAGATTGACCTTGCCGACCCGAGAAAATCGGGGCTTGTCGAGGCGATAAAGGTTTTAAAGAACGTCAAGGACATCGGAATCAACCATTTTTCCGAGAAGGACGTAGTGCGCCACAAGCTTGTCCAGGACATCGTAAAAGCCTACGAGCAGTATAACAGCGAAAGGAGCCGTCGAAAATGAAGCCCGTTGTGAATCTTTATAACAAGCAGCGAAAGCTGACGGTAACTCCCGCGCTTAAGACCCTCGTTGAGGAATGCGTGGCGGCCTCGCTTTTGTGCGAAGAATTTTCGGAGCCTGCGGCGGTCGACGTGACTTTTGTCAGCAACAGAAAAATCCGCGACTATAATAAGCAATACCGAAACGTCGACCGCGAAACCGACGTGCTGTCTTTTCCGCTCGGCGAGGAGGAATTTTATACCGACCCAGACAGCGGCGACGTGCTTTTGGGGGATATAGTGATTTCGCTTGAAAAGGCCGCCGAGCAGGCCCGCGAATACGGACACAGCTACGAACGGGAGGTCGGGTTTCTGACGGTGCATTCGATGCTCCATCTTTTGGGATACGACCACATCGACGAGGCCGAGGGCGACGAGATGAGGGCGCATGAAAAGGTCATTCTCAAAAAACTCGGACTGAAAAGGTGACGGATTATGACGAAATCAGCTTTTGTAACCATTCTCGGGCGGCCGAACGCGGGTAAATCCTCGCTTTTGAACGCGCTTGTCGGGGAAAAAATCGCCGCGGTAAGCTCGAAGCCCCAGACCACCCGCACGAAAATCACGGGGATTATAACCGAGGGCGAAACTCAGCTTGTTTTTATCGACACCCCCGGCATTTTAAAGGAAAAGGACAGGCTCGCCTCGCACATGTTAAAGGCGATAGACAGTTCCGTCGGCTCCGTCGACGCCGCGCTTTTGGTTGTCGACGCAGAAAAGAGGGCAGGGGAGCAGGAAAAAGCCCTTTTAAAGAAGCTCTCGCCGAAAACTCCGGTAATTCTCGCCGTGAATAAAATCGACCTCTTTAAAAACAAGGAGGATTTGATTCCGATAATCGCGGAGTATTCCTCACTTGCGGATTTTTCGGCGATTGTGCCGGTTTCCGCGCTTGAAAACGACGGAATCGACATTATAAAGCGACTTTTGAAGGACTGCGCAGTCGAGTCGCCGCACTATTTTCCGGACGGAAAATTCACCGACCAGCCCGAGCGCGTCATTGTCGCGGAGATTATCCGCGAAAAGCTTTTGGAGCTCTTGGACGACGAGGTTCCACACGGAGTCGCGGTCGACATCGAAACCTTAAGCGAGCATGACAACCGCGAAGGCGAGGGAGTTATGGACGTTTCGGCGGTGATTTACTGCGAAAAGGAATCCCACAAGGGAATCATAATCGGCAAGGGCGGCGCGATGCTCAAACGCGTAGGGCAGCTTGCGAGGCAGGACATGGAACGCTTTTTCATGATTAAAACCAACCTTAAGCTCTGGGTCAAGGTCAAGGAGGGCTGGCGCAACCGCGAGGGGCTTATCAAGAACTTCGGGCTGTCAAACGACTGATTTTACCATTCATATTTTTTCCGAATCGGCAAAACCTAAGGCTGTGACAAATAATTTTTAAGGCAGGATTCGGATTACGATGGACAAGCTTTGGGAGAAATTTACCGAGTCGGGGAAAATTTCCGACTATCTTAAATATATCAGGACAAAACAGAACGGTGAGGGCGATGACGACATTAAAAGGGCTCGTTCTGAGGGAACGAAGCTTCGGCGAGAACGATAAATTTCTGGATATTCTCACCGACGGCGCGGGGCTTATCGAGGTTGCCGCAAAGGGCGTAAAAAAGAACAATTCCAAAAATGCCTCCGTAGCGCAGGCCCTTTCCTATGCGGAATTCTGCCTATCGGAGAGCGGCGGAAGGTTTTATCTCAACAGCGCGGAGCCGATAAGAACATTTTTCACAGTCAGCTCGGATATTGAAAAATTCGCGCTCGCAAGCTATTTTTGCGAGATGACGCTTTACGTCGCCACTCAGGAACGCTCAAACAGCGAGGTTTTGAGGCTTATTCTCAACAGCCTGCATTTTCTCTGCGCTGGAACGCGGCCGAATCTTCTTCTGAAGGCAACCTTTGAAATGCGGCTTCTTTCGGAAATCGGCCTTGTGCCGAATCTGATCGGCTGCTGCGAATGCCTCCGCTACACCGACGTGCAGATGCTCTTCGACCTTAAAGGCGGAAGGCTTTACTGCGAAAACTGCTTCGGGAACCGCGACCTACACGGTGTCGAGATGCTTCCCGAAAAGCTTCTGCACTATATCCGCTTTCTCGCGCTGACGGATATGCAAAAGCTCTTTAACCTCCGTGCGGACAGGGACTATCTTCCGCACCTTTCAAACATAACGGAAAGCTATGCCGAAATTCAGCTCGGCAGGCATTTTCCGACCCTCGATTTTTATAAATCGCTTCAGAACGGAAACAGCTTATGAACGAACATTATTTAACTCTTGAATTACATAAAATACTTGAAATGCTGGTAGGGGAGTGCTCTAATGACGCTTCCCGGCGGCTCGCTCAGGAAATCGAGCCCTGCACCGACGTAGAGCTTGTGCGGCTTGAGAACAAAAAAACCTTCGACGCCTATAACGCCTCCGCAAAAATCGGAAGTCCGATGTTTTTTGCGTTCGCGGACGTCGCTTCTATTGCGAACCGCGCCCAAAGCGGCGCGCAGCTCAGCCTCCGCGAGCTTTTGGACGTGTCGAAAATGCTCACCCAGACCAAAGCCCTGATTTCATGGCGCAGGCAGATAGAAGGGGAGCTTAAGCTCGACTATCTCTTTGAGTGCCTCTTCGACAACAAGCACTTAAACGACAAAATCACAAACGCCGTAGTCAGCGAGGAGGAAATAAGCGACAACGCAAGCCCCGAGCTTGCCGCAATTCGCCGAAAAATCGCAAACGCCGGCGCGAAAATCCGCGACAGCCTCGACAGAATCATAAAATCCTCCGACTCAAAGGACTATTTGCAGGAATCCCTTGTGACAATCCGCGACGGAAGATACGTTCTTCCGGTAAAATCGGAGCATAAAAACGCCGTCGCCGGGCTTGTACACGACACCTCGGCGAGCGGCCAGACATACTTCATCGAGCCGATGGCGGTGGTCGAAGCAAACAACGAAATAACTATCCTCAAGGGCAAGGAGCAGGAGGAAATCGAGCGAATAATCAGGGATTTGTCGGAGGACTGCGCCGCCTTTTCGGAGCAGCTTGTTTCTGACTTTACCGCCTGCGTTCAGCTCAACGTCTATTTCGCGAAGGCTAACCTCGGCGCGAAGATGGCGGCGACGGTTCCCGAAATCGGCGACGACGGCGTTATAATCCTGAACAAGGCCCGCCACCCGCTCATCGACAAAAACAGGGTCGTTCCGGTGGATTTTGTCCTCGGCCGCGACTACGACAGCATGATTATCACCGGCCCGAACACAGGCGGCAAGACGGTTATACTTAAAACCGTCGGGCTTTTGACGCTTATGACGATGTGCGGGCTGATGATTCCGGTTTCGGACGGCAGCCGCGTGACGGTTTTCCAGAAAATTTTAGTCGATATTGGCGACCAGCAGTCGATTGAGCAGAGCCTCTCGACGTTTTCGTCGCATATGAACAAGGTCGTGGAAATCCTTGACACCGTCGACGACCGCTCGCTGGTTCTAATAGACGAGCTCGGCTCCGGCACCGACCCGGTTGAGGGCGCGGCCCTTGCGGTTGCAATAATCGAAAAAATAAAAGCCCTCGGTGCGAAGCTTGTAACGACTACGCACTATCAGGAGCTTAAAATGTACGCCCTCGAAACCGACGGCGTGGAAAACGCCTCCTGCGAATTCGACGTCAAAACACTTCAGCCGACATACAGGCTTATAATCGGCTCCCCGGGAAAGTCCAACGCCTTCGCGATTTCCGCGCGGCTCGGGCTTGGGGAGGACATCATAAAATCCGCCGAGGAGATGCTGACAGGGGAGTCGCGCCGGTTTGAGAAGATTCTCGACAACCTCGAAGCCACCCGCCAGCAGCTTGAAATAAACACGAAGCTCGCCGAGGAATATCGCCGCGAAACGGAAAAGCTCCGCAACGAAATCGCCGAAGAACACCGAAAGCTGACCGAAACCAAAGACAAAGAGGTTGAGGCTGCAAAACGCGAGGCGAGGTCGATAATCGAGCGCGTGAGCCGCCAGTCTGCGCAGCTTATGGACGAGCTCGAGGAAATCAGAAAGGCAAAGGACAAGGAAGATTTTTCCAAACGCGTTTCGGAGCAGAAAATGCAGTATAAGCGGCAGATTAACGGGCTCTACGACGAGGCCGCGAAGCTCAGCGAACAGCGGGAGGAGTATGTCCTGCCGAGGCCGCTTAAAAAGGGCGACGACGTGACGATTGTCGACGGAAACAAGCACGGGATTGTGATTTCGCCGCCGGATTCGGCCGGGAACGTGATGGTTCAGGCCGGAATCATGAAAACAAAGGTTCACGTTTCAAAGCTCAGGCTTATTGAGAAGGAAGTTACCTTCAACAACAAAAAAATCCCGCAGAAGGGCGTTTCTCAGAAGGTTGAGAGCCGCGCCACGCGCAAGGTCGAGCTGGAGCTTGATATTCGCGGATACACGGTCGACGAAGGGCTTTATGAGGTGGATTCGTTCATCGACCGCGCGCTTATGAACGGCAACAAGGTCGTCACGATAATCCACGGCAAAGGCACCGGCGCGCTGAAAACGGCCGTCCGAAATCATCTGCGAAAGCACCCGGCAGTGCTGTCGTCCCGCAAAGGCGTATACGGCGAGGGCGAGGACGGAGTGACTGTGATTGAGTTGAAATAGCAGTAAACGCACAGGGGACTGTCATAAGAAAGATATACAGGACAGCCGAAATGGAAATATGACAATGTGCGCAAAATAAAAATTTTGCGCACATTAGGGGACAGGAAAACGGGGAGATACCCTGATTGCCCCGATTTTAGCCGTAAGGAGTTCAGATGAAGGAAGAATACAAAAAGGATTGTCCGCCGTACCTGCGCGACTATCTCACATATGTGCGGGTCGTGCGAAACCACACCGCGCTTACCGAGGAACAATATTATATCGACCTCAGAACCTTTCTCAGGTATCTGAAGGTTTATAACGGCGACGTTCCCGAGGACGCGGATTTTGAGCAAATTACCATTAAGGACGTTCCGCTGTCTTATCTTGAAAATTTCTCTCTTACAGGCGCATATGAGTATATGAATTTTCTTATGGACAAGCGCGGGAATTCCAATGACGCGCGTTCAAGAAAAACATCGTCCCTGCGCCAATTCTACGAATACCTCGCCTCCAAAGCCATGCTCATTCAGCGGAACCCGATTGAGCAGCTCGAGCATCCCAAGGCGGTGCAGAAGCTCCCGAAATTTCTGGAGCTTGAGCAAAGTCAGCAGCTTTTGTCAAATATTGACAGCAACAACCAAAAGCGCGATTTTTGTATAATTATGTTATTTTTAAATTGCGGGATGCGGCTGTCCGAGCTCGTCGGGCTGAATATCAGCGACTACAGCGAATCCGCGCGGACCCTGCGAATCTTCGGCAAGGGCCAGAAGGAGCGGATTGTCTACATAAACGACGCATGCATCGCGGCCATCAACGACTATTTAAAGGTTCGGCCGAAGTCCGTTACCGACCCCGACGCGATGTTTTTATCGAGCCATGCGAACAATATCAAGCGGCTGTCGAACCGCCGCGTTCAGCGGATTGTCGAGGACCAGCTCAACCGCGCGGGCCTCGGGAACCTCGGGATTTCCACCCATAAATTGCGCCACACCGCCGCCACGCTGATGTATGAATACGGAGGCGTCGACCCGATGGTTTTAAAGGACGTTTTGGGACATAAAAGCGTCGCGACGACCCAGATTTACACTCACCTCTCCGACGCGGACCGCAGAAAAGCCGCTGAGAACTCCCCTCTCGCGGACTTTAAAGTGCAAAAGCGCGATGACACCGATTCCGGCGGGGAAAACGAGGAATAACGGTACCGCGGGCAAATCCCGGAGCAAATAAAGTGCCGAAAAATATGTCATAAAACAAATCAGGACTTGCCGGTTTAAGCAAGTCCTTTTTATATTTTCACTTCTCTATGGCCGAATAGTATTCGTTCAGCGATTTTTCCGCTTCTTTTATGCGCTCCGTAAGGCCGTCGGCGCAGATGTCCTCGTACTTGATGCCTTCAAAGCTTATTTCGCCGGTAAAGCCGATTGAGCGGAATTTTACGCCGAAATCGTCGCAGGCTTCCCGGAATCTGAGAAGAAATTCCGCGGCTTCGTCGTATGTTATACCGTCGCCGCCGGTTTCAAGATAAATCGTCACCGCGCCGATTTTCTCGCCGAAATCCGAAACGTTATAGAGCTTGTTTACCTCGAGCTCGTTTACGGAAATATCCTCCGTTATCCCTTTTGAATGCCCGTCTGCGGGGATTTCCTCGCGAAACATCAGCCTTCCCCAGACGGCATAGGGCTTGAACGGCAGCTCGGTATGGCTCGCGACATAGTTCACCGCGCTGTCGTATTCGTTTTCAACGCGGTAAGCGGTGTTGGATTTATTCGTTACCAGATACCGGTAGTCGTATGTTATCCGCCCGAGCATATCGGTGCTGAGTTTAAAGTCACCGTCAATCTGACTGTCGGATATAAGCGACACGATGTAGCCGCCGCCTGCCTTCCAGTTGTAATTAACCGCTTCGATTCGGTAGTCGGCATCCGGGAGGCTTTGGGAGATGTATTTTTTCCCGGCGTTATATGCGAGGAGCCGCGACGCGGGGTTTCCGAGAAAAAGGTTCGCGAAAATTATCAGCGCGAGTGTTATCGCGGTTGCAAGGCAGAACGCGCCGATTTTCAAGAGTTTTATACTCTTTGTATTTTTCATCTTTTATCCTCCTTCCTGAACGCAAAGGCGTAGAGCGCGGCGATGATTATTCCCAAAAACGCGCAGGGAATATAATATATGAGCATTCCGAAGTAATCGACGGGGTATACGCTTTCACCGTTTAAAAGCCCGAAGAACATTTCAAGCATCGACGACAAAAAGAGTATTATCGGGATATTGTAGAGCGCGCGCCAGCGCATTATCGCATATCCGAGAACGCCGATTATCGGCATTATCACGATATTGTAAAAAATCGAGCCGTGATTTGTAAGCCCTACGCCGAGGACCGCGCCGAAGATTATAATCATCGCCGTGAGTATCTGCATACGGCCCCTTATTTTTTTGAGGGCGGATTTTACGGCCATTTTGTCCATCTCCTCCCCTGCCGGCAGCGGCTGAGGCACGTCGGCTTCAAGCTTTTCAAACTCAGCGGCGCAGTCCGCGCAGCAGGATATATGCTCTTCGACAAATTCAGAGGTTTCGCAGCTTAGCATTTTTTCCGCGTAAAGCGGCAAAAGGTCGCGAACGACGAAGCATTCATTTTTCATTTTCGTATCCCTCCAAACGTTCTCTTATCATGTTTCTTGCTCGGTGGTATGTCACGCATGCCCAGTTGTCGGTTTTTCCGAAAATCTGCGCTATCTGCTTAAAGCTCAGCTCCGCGTAGACCCGCCACATAAAAACCTCCTTATACGGCTCGGGAATACCGTGGAGAACGGCTTTTATACGTTCCGCCTCGCAGGCTCCGGAAATTTTATCCTCCAACGCGTCGTTATCGGAAATTTCCGCCGCCTCGTCAATCGGAACCGTTCGCTTTTGCTTTTTCAGGTGGCTGAAATAGAGGTTTTTCGCAATCTGGCACAGCCATACCCTTACGTCGCAGTCGCCCCGAAAGCTGTCGATTGAGCGCATGGCTCTGAAAAACGCGTCGCAGGTAACGTCCTCGGCGGTATGGACGTCGCCCGACATTCTCAGGATATAGCGGTACACGTCGCCGAAGTATTCGGTATAAATCTGCTCAATATCCAACGCTCAATCACCGCCTTTCGTTTATATGACTATCCTTGAAAGAAAATCTTACAGAAAAAAATAAAAGACCCCCAAAAAACGGGAGTCATCTGGCGCGTCTTACGGGACTCGAACCTGTGGCCTACTGCTTAGAAGGCAGTTGCTCTATCCAACTGAGCTAAAGACGCAAATGGAGCGGGTGATGGGAATCGAACCCACGCGACCAGCTTGGAAGGCTGGAGTTCTACCATTGAACTACACCCGCACACCGCTCCTCAATTGAGCGCGAAACATATTATAGCATTATCGCAAAGAATTGTCAAGAGTTTTTAAAATTTAAATTGCAAAAAATTTTTCGTTTTCGACAATTTGCGACTGACAGCTTTAAAAATACATACTATTGTATTAAATACAGCACACCGGCCGGTTTTAACAATCTTGCAGGAGGCTATCATGTACTACCAGATTATACGAGAACTCAGAAGCACAGAAGAAAAAGATTACATCTCATACGGTGTTGCGGTATTTGACGAAAACGACGAACCAAAAGCTGTCGTCTGCGACATTACCCCGACTTATGAGGCAGCACTTCGATTTTTGCGGCTCTGTGAAAGGAACCGCGTTTCGCCCGTCCACCTTAAGGACGCGGCGGAGGACTACATAATTTCAGAGGAATATTTCAGCGAGGGGCGGTAAGGGGCTGAGCTGCCCCGTATAAGGCATCGCCGAAAATCCCGGCGCGGCGAAGAAAGCTGCTTTCCTGCGCCCCACCCGCCCACCCCTCCCCCTTCCCCCAAACACCCCCCGCTTTCTTCGCCGCGCCTTCAATCAATCACCAATCTACCACCGCTTCTTATCCCCCAGCACCCCGTCGGTGAAGTCCCCTACCGTTTCGCGGAGCCATTCAATGCTGTCGCGAACCCAGTCGGCGGTGCGGTTGCAGCACCAGTCGCGGTTGTTTAGCTGCGGCTCGCAGGTCGAAAAACCGTGGTTTGCGTATGAATAGATGTGCGTTTCAAACGGCACGCCCGCCCTTTCAAGCGCGCATAAAAAGTTTAGGCTGTCGCGAATCGGAACGGTTCCGTCGTTTCGCGAGGCAAATACAAAGCACGGGCAGGTCGAGCCGTCCACGGCGTCGGCGGGGTCGGGAGCCTTTCGGTCGTTCCATACCTTGACCGACGAGATTACGGGATAGCCCAAAATCGCCGCTCTCGGGCGAGGATTGGCCATCGCCGCCGCGCATGCGGCAAGGTGTCCCCCGGCGGAAAAGCCGATTACGGCGATTCTTTCGACGTCGACATTCCATTCATCGGCGTTCTTTGTGATTTCCGAAACGGCCTGCTCATAGTCCTTTAGCGGATTATCCCAGACCGCGTCGTCGTTTAACGAGTAGAAGAGTATGAAAACCTGATACCCCGCCTGAAGATAGGGAAAAGCGACGGGATCGGCTTCGCGCGCGGAGCAATACTGATAACCGCCGCCCGGAAGGATTATAATCGCGGGGCGTTTGGTCATTCCCCAAAATTCGCCGCCGACGGGCTGGAGATAGCATGTGAGGCTGACGTTTCGGGATTCGTTTAGAGTGAGATTGAGTGTTTTCATTGTTAGTCCTTTCTGGGATTATACATTGAGGGGCGCGGGGCGGAAGCGGGGGGATTTGAGCGAGGCGGGAGGGGCGGGCGGGTGGGACGCACCAAAACAGCGACCGCCCGCGCCCGTTCGCTCCGAATCCCGCCCCCCGAAGCCGCCGGCGGCGGCGAGCGGGGGTGGGTGAGGAGTGAACCTTACTCCCCTGCCCTATTACCGCAAAGCAAAGCCGCCAACACCCCTGCCGGCGGCCGTATAGTTATCAGCTGATGGTTGAATTTGTTTCGCGCGGGTATCTGAACGCGCCTATCGTATAGCTTACGGTTGAAACGCAGGCAAAGGTCCCGGGATATTTCGCAAGAATCTGCTTGAACGGCACGATTTGGTGCTTGTTTACGACGCAGATAAGAAGGTTTTTCTTGTTATGCGTATAGCACCCCTCGGCATTGATGAGAGTGGCGGAATGCCCGAGCTTTTCGATTACCTCGTCGGCGATTTCCTCCGGGCTGTCGGTAATAATCTCAAAGCGAACCGCTTCCTTGTTTCCCTTAAGCATTTTGTCGCTTACAACGCTCTGCGCATAGCAGTAGAGCACACAGAGAATTACAGGTTCAAACTTGAACCCGAATACAAAGTACGAAAGCACCGCGACCGCCGAATTGAGAATAAAAGTAATCCAGACGAAGTCATAGGACGGCCTGTATTTATGAATAAGCGCGGCGACGAGCTCCGTTCCGCCCGAGCAGCAGTTCATCATAAACGCAATCCCGAGTATTCCGCCGTTGATTATTCCCGCAACCAGCGGCCCCAAAATCGAGCTTGTCCCGTTGTCCGTCTGATATACGAACGCGCTGAAATCTACATGCTCAAAGATGATTAAGGAGCCGGAGAACGTGAGAATATAAACAAGCGTATTAACCGCGAAATCCTTATTCACAAGGAAAAATACCGCGATTATAAGCGGGACGTTGAACACAAGCGAAAGATAGCCGACGTTGATGTTGAATAGGTGCTGAATCATCGTCGCTATGCCGTTGAAGCCCGCCGGAGCGAAGCTGTTCGGGAAGATGAACAGCTGGTAGGACAGCGCACATAAAACGGCGAGGCCGAAAAACATCAGATAACCTGCAATTTTTTTCATTATGGCTTTTTGCCTCCGAAAAATATTACTCGTGCTTGATTCCCGCCTTGTCGAGAGCAGCGGCGGTTTCCTTTGCAAGCTCGTCGGAAAGCTTCGCGTAGTCCGCGCCGCGGGTCCAGACGGTGAGCTTTACGGTCGCCTTGTCGGCAACATGTGAAGAAACGGTCGCAACCGGCGGCTCAATTGCCGAAAGAACGAGCGCGTTCGAGGAAGCCGCGGAGAGAATCGCCTTTCTTGCGGTTTCAACGTCGCTGTCAAACGGCAGAGTGTATTCAAGGCTGAGCCTGCGGGTATCCTCGACGGTGGTATTGACAATCGCCGCGTTGGTGAGGGTTCCGTTCGGAAGCGTGACGACGGTGTTGTCGTCGGCAAGAAGCGTGGTGTAGAAGATGGAAATTTCCTTTACAACGCCGCTGTTGCCGCTTAAAGTTACATGGTCGCCGACCTTGAAGGGCCTGAAAACTACCAGCAAAATTCCGCCCGCAAAGTTAGCGAGCGCGCCCTGCATGGCAAGGCCGACGGCAAGACCTACGGAGCCGAGAACCGTAACGAAGGACGCCGCCGGAACGCCGAGCGCGAAGAGCGCGGAAATCACCGCGAGAACCTTTACGGCGAGCGCGACAAAGCTTGCGAGGAAGCTGCGGACGCTTACGTCCATCTTCTCCCTCTTGAGAATGAATTTTGAAAGGCAGCCGGCTACTATGAAGCCGATTACGATGATTGCGACCGCGCCGATAAGCTTAAGTCCGACGGTTGTCGCGAGCTGAATAAAATAATCCAGATTAAGCATTTTATTTTCCTCACTTTATAAATATATTTTGACGCGCTTTCGCGCAAATCAACTAATATAGCCTTATTCCGCGAGCCTCGGCGACGGCCTTGTCGATAAACGTCGCCCATTTCACAACGGAATACGGGTTTGACGGCTGTAAATACAAAAGCCGTTTTTGCCAGTAAATGTCAAATTCCCGCTTCGGCGTATAGGGCGTTCCCCCCAAAGCTGTGAGCTCCGAAGAATACTCAACCCCTTCGCCGAAAACCTGCCCGGTGAGGGTTAGCCTTTGCCTGTCGAGCCTGATATGTCCCTCCCCTGCCGACATATCCATATTTGAATCGCGGCCTACCGCGCCGATTTTTATGTCGTCCTCCATAGCCTCGTCGAGGTCGAGCATGTCAATCTGCCAATAAAACCACTCGTTTACGCTTTTCATCTTCCCTTCGGTGAAGCGGTAGTCGTCGGTGAGCCGTGTTTCAAACCCGCAGGCGGAGCACCTCACGACGCAGTTTTTCGCTGAAATAGTATACTCCCCGCCGCACTCCGGGCATTTATACAAAATCCCGTCGAGGCCCTTAACGGTGTCCCTTGCGGGAAAACGCCTTCCGGCGGCAGCCTTCTCGTCGTCGTGGAAAATAACTTTGTCGAGCCTTTTTGAAATTTCCTCCACCGAAAGCGAGGCTATTTCCTCCGCGCCGAAAACCTTCGACGTTTTGACATCGACAAGCCCCTTCCGGAAGCCCTTGTACCACTTCGGGTCGGCAAGTGCTGCGCCGTCAGCCGTTACGCAGTAAACCGGAATCCCAAGCCTCTTAACAAGCTCCGCCGTCCCGGGGGTAATCGGCAAAGTGTGCGCGACGGCGTTCATGCGCCCCTCGGGGAACAGGATAATGACGTTCCCCTCTTTTTTCGCGCGCATAATTCCCATAACCGTCCCCGCGTCGGCGCAAAACATTCTTTTCGGAATAGCATGGGCAAAATTTGTCAGTATAAACCTGAGAAGCGGCTTTGAAAAGAGATGCTCGCTTAAAACAAAGGTCGGGCGATACTTTTTGCACGCCACGCCGACCGAAATATGGTCGATTCCCGATATATGCGGCGAGATAACCAGCGCGGGGCCTTCTTTTAAATCCGCAAGCCCCGAGCGGTCGAATTTGAACCTTGTGCCGGCGAAAATTCTCAGATACCCGCGCAAAAGCAAAAACGCGAGCGAGTAGACAAGCCTTGACGGCCTGCCGATTTTCTTTTTCGCCTCAGCCATTCGCCTCACCGCCCGTAAGTCATTATAAATATTGTAACATAACCCGCGTAAAAAGGCAATATGTTATAAAAATTTTTTGAAGGATTCGGAAGCGAGCGGCGAAGAAAGCGGGGGGCGATGCGGGAAAGGGGGAGGGGCGGGCGGGTGGGCGCAGGAAAGCAGCTTTCTTCGCCGCGGCGGAATCCGCCCAAGCCGAAAAAAGAGCGGGACATGCCCGCTCAGTCGTTATCAAGCCGCTTTCTCACAACCGCGAAGTCCTCGCCGAAGCCGACGGTTTCAAAGCCGGCCTCCTCATACATTCCCATATGCCCGCGATAGTTTCTTCGCGCCGACAAATCGGTGTCGGGATACGCCTCCAAGAATGCATAGCCCTTTTCCTTCGCGGTTTTAAGCGCGAAGCCGAGAACCTGTTTCGCCACTCCCCTTCCTCGGTACTCGGGTATCAGGTCGATGCAGTAAAGCACCATAGTTTCCCCTCTTTTTTCGGGAAAATCTCCGTGCGGCCAATCCTTGAACGCCTCAAAATCACACTTGTCGCCGAGCTTTACCCAGCCGACGTTTTTTCCGTTTTCCCGAAGAAGATAGCCCCGAAGCTTCCCCTTTTCAACAAGCCCCTCGGCGATTTTTCTCCGCCTTTTACGGTTGGTGAAGGATATTTCAAAGTGCCTGTCGCAGTGTCCTTCAAGGCAGTAGCACCCCGCCCACTCATCGTCCTCCGAGAATGCACAGTTGTCGAAAAATTCCAGAAAATCCGCGGCCGTTTCCGGCTTTATCTCGAAAAACTCAATCATATTTTAACCCTTTCGCCGACAGTGGCGGATTCGTCAACGTCGAGGCTTTCGCTGTATTCTACCCTGTCGATAACGCAGTTGCACCCGATTCTAACATTTTTGCCTCTTACTACCTTTGAGGTGGTGTGAATAAGCGTCACTTCGTCGCCCTCAATTATCGGGCATACCAAAACCACACCACTGTTTGCCGCCTCCTTAACTTCAAGTCTGGCGCAGCCGATTTCGTTAATCTTGCAATCTTTCTTAAGCTTAAGGAAAATTGTGATATTTTCGGCATTCAGAAGCCCGCCGATAAACGTCCCTCCCGAGATAACGGCGTTTTCACAGCTCACGTCGCCGTTTACGCCGCCGCATCCGCTTATGTCTACATTCTCGGCTCTGACGCTCCCTCCGACGTCGCTGGAGCCTTTAAGCTCGAAGCTGTATGCTTCAAGATTCCCGCCTATGCTGCCGGAGCCTGCAAGCACCGCTTTTCCGCTGCATTTGCAGTCCTTAGCGATGTCCCCGGAGCCGCTAATCGTGAGATTTCGGCACTCGACAAAGCCGCCGACGTCCCCCGAACCGCGAATTTCTATGTTCCCGGCGCAGACTACGTCGCCCGAAACGTCGCCGCTGCCTGCAACGGTATAGTTTCCGCCGCATTCAAGCCTTCCGCAGATGTCTCC
>CANPZQ010000016.1 GCA_947588775.1 uncultured Clostridia bacterium | reverse complement strand
GATA
Source organism: uncultured Clostridia bacterium (assembly GCA_947588775.1). Taxonomy (GTDB): domain Bacteria; phylum Bacillota; class Clostridia; order Oscillospirales; family Ruminococcaceae; genus Faeciplasma. The sequence continues at coordinate 22,561 of CANPZQ010000016.1, read as the reverse complement.
GTACGAGCGTAAGCGAGTTCCTTTTGGGCGAAAGCCCATTCGCGACGAACCCGCCACCCGGAGCCCGAAGGGCGGAGCGGGGATGGGTGAGGAACGAATCCGGACAGAGCCGCAAATGTCAGAAGTCAGAAAACAGAACGGTAGAGCCGCAGCTCGGTGCGCATTAAATGGATAGGGGCGCAAGTATCCTGCTTCGGCAAAAAAACACCGGCCTCCTGCTGAAGCCTGACCCTCACCCGTCCCCGCTCCGCCCCGCAAGGGGGCTCCGGGGGACGGGATTCGGCTCAGGCCGGGGTCGGGCGCGCGATTCGCCGAAGTTTCCTGCGCAACCCTGGCGCGGCGGAGAAAGCTGCTGCGTCGGTCCCACCCACCCGCCCCCATAGTTCCGTGCCCTATCCCCCGCTTTCTCCGCCGCGCCCTCCAATCAAAACCCCTCCCTCTCCAAAACCTCCCTCAGACCCTCCCGCAGCCTTTGAAGCCGCTTTGAAAGCCTCGCCGGCGGAACTCCCCGCTCGCGTGCAAGCTCCGCAACGCCGTCGCCATACCAGTACCGCCGCACAAAAAGCGTGCGGTCGTCCGCGTCGAGCCCGCAGAGCCATTCCGAAATCGTCCCTGAAAGCTCGCGCCGCTCGATTTCGTCATCCTCCCGCCCCGCGGGAACGCATTCCGAAAGCTCCGAGAGCATGGTTTCAATCCCCGAATACCGCTTCTGCGCGCGGTTTTTGCGAAAACGGCTGATTGAGAGATTCCGCGTGATTCGCCCCAAAAACGCCCTCAGCGACGCCGGCCGGTCCGGCGGCATTCTGTTCCACGCGGCAAGCCACGCGTCGTTTACGCACTCCTCGGCGTCCTGCCTGTTTGAAAGAATGTTCATCGCAACGCGCCGGCAAAACGGCCCGTGCTTTAGCTCCGTTTCCGCGATTGCCGCCTCGTCGCGGCGATGATACAGCGCGATAATTTCGCTGTCCTCCATGCTCCTCACTCCTTTCGGACGCTTCTATAATATTAGTCGCAAACCGCACGCGCGGGGTGACATTAAAAATTTGGTGCGGTTAGCAGCATTTCAGAAGAAGCGGGATTTTCAGGGAACGCAGACCATATGAATTTTTTGCTGCAAGCATCATCCCGCCTTCTCGCTCATGCTCAAACGCCCCCAACGACGGCAGCCGGCGATTTGCCCCCGCACCGTTCTGCCGGCATGATTGACGCTTCCGACGAACCGTTCCGAAATATTTCCCCGCTTTCGGATTCGGCCTTTAATCCGCACTCCACCGGCTCTCAAAAGCTTCTTTAGGCATTTGAAGCGATTTTGTAAGAGCGTCAAGAATCTCTTTGTTTGCCGGCAGCAGCCGCATGGCGGTCAGATATTGCTTTACCTGGCTCCTTGTATCTTTAAGCGAGGTCTTTGACTTGCTCCAGTTCTGCGCCGAGAACACCTTTCCGCTCGACGTAGCCTCTTCATATGCGGTTTCAAAGGCAATATTCAGGCACTGCGCCGACATATCAACAACCGTGTCCATAAGCCGGCCCGCCTTCAGTTTCTCCACTGCTACGGACGGCTTCGGAACGAGGTCCTGCATCTTATTCAGCTCGCAAAGCACCACCGATACGGCATACATATGATGAAACGTCCCGTATGCCTTTATCGCAAGGAGAGCCTCGTTGATTCCGCAGGGATTACCGCTTCCCCAGCACGGAACGACCGCCCTGTATATTTCATTTAACGCCTGAATATCTTCCGGCGCGTAATCGTGCTGGAACAACTGGTTGAAATACACGTCGAAAACTTTATTTTCGCTGTAGGACATTGTCGGCCTCTGAGAATGCCATGCTATCAGCCATTTGCCGAGCAGCGTCAAATCAATTATGTGATTGGTATTATACTTTGCCGAATCGGCTTTTTCGCCGCGTTTGGTAATGAAATATCCGTCAGGAAACATCTGCATATATGCCTTTTTCATTGCAATCACATATTTGTCGTTGCTTCTGAGGTCGCGCGCTTTAACCGCACTTTGCGAGTTGGTCGACGTGCTGATGTCATCGGCTCGGTTGCTGTCGCTTATTTCATAAAAGCGGAACATCACAAACGCGTCCTCTGCGTTTTTTGCGGATTCGCTGCAGCTGTAGATTGTGCTCAGCGACTGACAGCCGTTCACGACGTTGAGCTCCTTAACGCTCAGAACTCCGCCGTTCAGGGACATAGAAGAGCAGATGGCGGTTATTCCGTTATGCAAAAAGAAAAATTCATCGGCATTTTTCCGGATTGTTTTTGCAATCCCCTTGTTGACTTTATTCGATGAGCCGAGCGACTGGCGCACATTCTTTCGGAAAAGCATTCCGTCTTTTATACCGGGGATTCTTATGCATTCTTTCAAAGGAAGCGCGGCAATTATAACCTTTGTTCCGGCTAAGGTCATCTCAAGACACTTGGAAGGGTCCACCTCAAATACGTGGTTTATATAGGGCCGATTTTTGTTCATGGCCTCGTCCAGCCTCGACTGCAGGGTTTCCTCATCTATAACAACCATGTTTGCGTTAAGAGCCTCGCTTGACGATAAAGTTTGCTGGAACAGCTCCAAATCGCCGGCCGCCGCCTCGGACATCGCGGCCGTCGTAATCAATTCAAAGGAAATCTCATAGCCCTCGGCAATAACGTCGGAAATATCCGCGATTTTTGAACGCAGTCTGTCGTTGGCGGATTCCTGCAAACGGCTTAAATTCTGAATCTGCGCCCATGACGCCAACACCTCCCGAAGAGGTCCCGCGTCCACGGAAGCACCGCTGTAATATTTACCTTGAATTATATATACGGTTTCGGTCTGATTATCCACATATACGGCGTCAATCTGCTTATCGCCGGGTCCGTCGGTAATGCAGCTCTTCGCCTCAACGGAATCGAGATTGTGGATATTGCGAAGATACCACGCTATGAATCTCTGGCCGTCATTGCAAAAATTGTCGGCATAATACTGCTGCGATATATCCGATTTTATCCTCTCGTAAATTGTCATTTTTTGCATTCCTTTCTGTATTTAAATATATCTTAACTATATTTGGTTTGCAAAAACATTTATCGGGCGATTGAAATGCTTGGTTATAAATGAATTATAACACATGCTATTCGGTTTTGCAAGTGCATGGGTGCGGCCATTATGCAGGCGCGGCGGAGAAAGCGGGAAAATGGCACGAAACTATGGGGGCGGGCGGGTGGGACGATGGAGGCAGCTTTCTCCGCCGCGCCGGGCTTACACAGGAGCCCCAAAGCAAGCGCACCCAATCCCCTGCCTGAGCCGAATCCCGCCCCCGGAGCCGGAGGCGTAGCGGGGGGTGAGTGTCAGGCCTTAGCAACCAATCGCGATTTTTTGCGAAACCCGATTAGGCATCCTCTATCCTCTATCCCTCTAACCCCTATTCTCTAAAAGCCCCCGCATAAAACGGCAAAGGCAGGCGGAAACCCGTCTGCTTTTTTACATACACACCCCCAACCACCCCTCAATTCACACCACAATCTCAGACTGAAAATACCGCTCTGCAAACCAAATCTTCCCGGAAATCTCCTCCCTTGTGAACGTAAGGTTTTCCGGGCAGACGACCCATTTTTCTTCAACGTCGTCAAGCCTGTGAACTACCGCGATTATTTTTCCGGTGAACTCCCTGACCGCCTCGTCAACGCCGAGAATATATGCGTCCTGCTCTTCTCCGTCGGGAGCGATAACGCCCTTGACATAACCGTAATTTACGGGGTAAACCATATCCTTATACACAGGGTGGCGGCTCCCGAGGAGCCTGTCGACCGTGACAGTGACTATATCGCCTATCATTTTCTCTCCTTGAATAACGTTTTAATCCCGCTCCCCTGCCCCATGTCACAAAAAACCGCCGACCATTTCAGCCGGCGGAGTTTTTTATCTCAATATCAGCGTTTCCGTACCCTCGAGGCCGTTGAGAATTTCGGTTTTGTCGACGGTGGTTACGCCGACGGTTACGGGGGTCTGGACCTTGATTCCGTTCATAAGGACGTTGACGTAGTTGCTCACCGTGCCGCCCGCGTCGGTTGACTCGAAAACGGCCTCAGACGGCACTATTACCGCGTCGTCGCGGCGGAAGGTCGTGAACGTAACGTCGACCGCGCCGAGGTCGGAGAACTGAACGTCGTCGTCGGTCTGAATGATGTAACTCGTCGCCTCCGTCCGCATGGGCATGTCGTCCCCCCAGCCCCAGCCGTCGGGAATAATCGTGGTCGTAACCGTGTCGATAACCTTGCCGGTCGTCGAAACAATCGCACCCTGAACGATGTCGACCTTCGTTCCGAAGGAAACATTTGTCAGCTGCGCGTCCCTGTCGGTGACGGTGAGCCTATAGCGTGAGGAATCGGAAATCGTACAGATGCGTGAGTTTACGTTGACATGGCCGCCGGCCCTCGCATTGTCGCTGACGGCCGTGATTCTTCCGTCGAAGGGAGCCCTCAGCGTCAGGTATTCGCGGTTTTCGACGAGCGCGTCGTACTCGCTCTTCTCGATTTCATAGTCGATTCGCGCAAACTCAATGTCGTCGGCGTTCGCGTGCTGCGCCTGAAGGTTCTCATAGAGCGACTGCGCGGAGTCGAGCTTTATCTTCTGGACGGTGATTTGCTCCTCCAGATCCTCGTCCTTGAGGACGGCAAGGACCTCCCCTTCCGTTACCTCCTGGTCGCGGCGGACGTTTACGGATTCAAGGGTTCCGCCGATGCGGGTAAAGCTCAAATCCATCGTATAGGGCATCGTCACGCTTCCGTGAAGGGTGACTTCCTCTTTAAGGGTGCCGACCGTCGCATGGGCGGTTTCATAGTTAATTACGTTGCCGGTTCTTATCGGAATGCGGACGTTGTCCTCGACGGACTCCTCGCCGCAGGAAACAAGCATTGTCGCCGTGACCGCCGCCGCGGCCAGTATGCAGAAAAATTTTTTCACGGTTATACCTCCAAAATTGTGGGTGAAGCGAAGATACTTCTATCTAAAAAATTTTAGCATAAATCCGAAAAAAACGCAATACCTTTTTTGAAATTTGTTTCATTTTTCTAAAATTTCGAGGAGCCTCGCGATGATTCCGTTCGACACAAGGAACCCCCTGCGGGTCAGCCGGAGCCTTCCGCCGCCGGTTTTGACGAGATTTGCGCGTTTTAGCGGCTCGAGCGCGGGCAAAATTTTCTCCGCCTTTTCGCCGAGCCCGTCAAGCTCAATGCCTTTACATAGGCGAAGCCCGAGCATGACGTACTCCTGCAAAAAATCGGGGTGCTCGTCCTCGATTTCGATACGCTGAAATTCGGAATTGATAAATCCCGAGATGTCGTGCGGGACGAAAAACCGCTTTCCCCGAAAAAGCGAATGCGCCGACGGCCCGAAGCCGAGGTATTCGCCGAGCGTCCAGTAGGTTAAATTGTGGCGGGACTGACAGCCCTCCCTTGAAAAATTAGATATTTCATATTGCGCTAAGCCCCGCTTTTCAAGGGCTTCCGCGGCCATCAGATACATGTCCGAAAGCTCGTCGTCAGACATGAGCGACGACCTTATTTCGTCGCAGTCGAACGGGGTTCCCTCCTCGATTTTGAGCATATACGCCGAAACGTGGCATACGCCCATGTCGCATATGCGATTGACGGATTCTAATGCCGTTTCGGGGGTCTGCTCCGGAATCCCGAGCATCAAATCGCAGGAAATATTTTCAAAGCCGGCTTTTCGGGCATTTTTCACGGCGTTTTCGGCCTGAGAAAAATTGTGGAGCCGACCGAGCCTGTAAAGCTCGTTGTCTTTACAGCTCTGAACGCCGAGGGAAAGCCGGTTGATTCCCGCATCGCGCCAAGCGGCGAGCTTTTCGTAGTCTGCGGAATCGGGGTTCGCCTCCGCGCTCACCTCCGCCGACGGCGGGAGCGCGAAGCTTTCGCGAACGGCGGACATGATTTTATTCATATCGGCGGCCGAAACGAGCGAGGGCGTTCCCCCGCCGAAATACACCGTTTCCGCCGTCAGATTGAGCGGCGCGCAGGCGCGAATGTTGCGGATAAGCGCGTCGGCGTATGCCGAAATCGTTTCCGGCGCGGCGACCGACGAGCAGAAGTCGCAGTAGGCGCAGCGGCGGCGGCAAAACGGGACGTGGATATAGATTGCGGGCATGGGACGCCTCCTTTCTGGTTCGCGGGTTCGGACCGGCGCGGGGACGGAGCTCGTTTCGCGCGCCCCACCCGCCCGCCCCCATAATTTCCCGCTTCCGGCCGCTCCATCCCCGCGCCTTGGTTTGGCGTAAGGGTGCGGCGGGGGAAGCGGGGGATAGGTGATTTCATATAGTCTGCCTTATAAATCACCCACGCTTACAATTCTGGCTTATTATATCATAAGCGCGGCTTAATTTCAAGCTTTAAAGCGATATTTTTTCGTGGAGTATTTTCTTTTCCAAAATGCTGCGACACCTTTATTGTATCTTAACCCCCCAGTTGGCGCGGGACTTTAGTATACAAAACCCGCCGCCTGCAAATCCGCAGGCGGCGGTTGGTTTATTAACCCGATATTTTAATCCGCTACGATTCCGAATAGGTGAACTCCGAAATCTGCGTGTTAAGGTCGTCGAGGTAGTAGTTCAGCGTTTCCTGATTCTGCTCCTTGAGCTGCGCCCATGTCTGCGCGCCGCCGGCGACGAAGCCCTGAGTTTCAAACTGGCTCGCGTAGCTGTTCACGTTCCCGAGGCCGTCGCCGTAAAGCACGATTGCTTCGCCGTTTTCGGCAAGCTCGCTCGCTATGCGGTAGCATTCGTCATACATATTAAGCATTTCATCGGTCCAGAGATATATCTCCCGAAGCTGCTTGACCTCGATTGAATCGACGGTCGGGTCGATGACCTTAAAGCGTTCGCACGCGCTGAACAGCGCGACTCCCTCGGGGTTTGACGCGCCCTTAATCATCACATATCCCACAGGCTCGCTCTCGATATAGTACTTGCCGTCGCCGTTTTCATCGCGCGGAAGCGGCACGAGCATAACCTCGTGGCTCTCCATGTCCCCCATCAGCGCGGAAACGTCCTCGACCGGCCCGGTAAAGGCGTATGTTCCCGCGATGTAGAAGAGCATGTCCCCTTCCTTAAGGCCCTTCCCCTCAACGCCGTCGCGAACCGTCCAGCCGTTGTTTGAAATCGGGAAGGTGCAGTCGTTTTTGTTTAGATTATATAGCAAATCCTCGGCGCGTTCAAGGCGCGGGTCGTCGGCGTTTGAAACAAACTTCTGCTGCTCGGGGTCATAGCTGACGATTACGCTTCCCGAGGAATGCATGATTCCGGCGGGGAAGAACCAGCCGGCGAGGGCATAGCGGTTCTGGTCGGGGTCTGAAAAGTCAAGGCACATGTCGTAAAACGTCGACCAGAACCACTCGTCGTTGGCGTAGAGCTCCGCCGGGTCGTCGTAGCCGTATTCGTCGATTACGCGGCGGTTATAGATAACGACTTTATTAAACGACATGTCGTTTATAATGAAATACGGCCTGCCGTCGAGGCTGTAATAGTCGTATGCGAACCGCTTCATGTCCGCCCAAAGCGGGTCGTCGTAGTCGATGTAGGTATCGACGGGCTGATACATTCCCCTGAGCGCGCCGCTCGGGAAAATCCCCTCTCCCGCCTGAGTGAAGTCGGGAGAATTACCCGCAACGACGAGGTTTGCGAGGGTTTCGGCGTTGTTTTCCCACGTCGTTTCAATCCACTCAATTTCACAGCCGTATTTTTCCTTGAAGGTCCAGTAGCCGGTGTTGACCTTTTCAGTATCCTTGTAGTTGTGGAAGGGGTCGTGGAAGTTAATCCACTTGATTGTAGTTCCGGCGGCGGGAGCCTCGGCGACGTCGGGAAGAGTAATTCCCGCCGCGCGCAGAATCGCCTCGGAATCCTCGGTGGAAAGCGTGAGCTGAATAACCTGACGCTTTCGGCTGCCGCACCCGACGAGCGCGACAAGTATCAGAGCCGCCATCAAAACCGCGATTATTCTTTTCATAAAAAGCCTCCTTAAATAATATAAAAGCCCGATAATTTTATGATAGAACATTTCTGCGGTTTCGTCAATGAATTATTTCACGGAATGAGGTAACAGAATCTGCAAATTTTCGCTACTCCCCCACCCTCATTCTTACCTGTTCGGCGGCCTCGCGGGCGAGGGCTTTCAGTTCGGAGGATTTCATATCGCCGCGGGAAGCTTTAGTGCATGCGTCGAAAACCGGCTGGACGTAGTCGGCGGCGAAAAAGTGCCACATAACGGCGCAGCTGTCGGGGTCGGAGATTTCGGCGTACTGCTGCGCGTTTTCGCCTTTCGCGCCGCTGCAAACGTCGAAAAGATATTCCAAAAATTTAACGGCATTCGCTTTATTTTCGCTCGCGGGATTCATCACGATAAAATCGTTTGAAACGACGTTCAAATCCCTGCCGAAGGGCGGATTTTTGCCGCCTCCGTCTGCGATAAATTTAAGAAGCTTATATAGCTTGTCGCCGTCCGGGTCGCGGTAAATTCCCTTTGTAATATCAACATTTTCCGCAAGATAGCCGAGCCGCGCAAGCTCGACAGGCTCGGGCTCGTAGTTGTCGGCGAAAAAGCCTCCGACATGGGTCGGCATGCCGACATATTTGCCGTCAAGCAGCGCGACGAAGCCCGCGGAGCTGCCGTCGAGGCGCGATTTAAGGCCGTCGTACTTCGCCAAATCCTCGAACGCGCCCGAAAGGAAATATTTTCGCTGGCTCATGTAATAAACAGGTGAGAAAAGGTCAAAATCGGTATCGCCAGCCATCAATTTAAGGCCGAGGCGGTCGAAGTCGAGGCCGTAGCTCACCGTCCGGACCATTAACCCGGTTTCCTTTTCAAAGCCGTAAATTATTTTATCGAATTTTTCGGAAAAATCGCAGGCGAGCGTTATCGCTTCCGGCGGATTAAGATAGTCAAAGAAGCTATATTCATTATTAACTGATGTTACCACGGAAACGATGTTTTCGCTGGCGGCGAGGAAAACCCTGTCGCAGGGCGAATCGATGTAAAACCGCTTCAATACTACGTTATCCGGGTCGGTGAGCGAGCATTCCGTCAGAAACGGCGCGAAGTCGGGGCTCGGAGTTATCCTCGAAGATGGAGCGGCAAAAATAAGCAGGGTGCCGGTTTTTTCGCGGAAGAAAAGCGCGGTTTCCGAGCCCGCGGCGTTTATCTCGACGGTGCAGAGGCGGGTCGATTTTCCGCCTTTTAGGTCGATTTCGCATACTTCAGCAAGGCGGCTGTCGAAGGTGCCTTCCTCGATTTTCAGGAGGCTGTCGCCCTTGTAACGCGCGAAAGCGAGGTTTGGCGAGGTGCCGCCGAGGCTGCCGTTTTCGCTAACCTTGTTTACAAATTCAAGTGTTTCGCGGTCGAAAACACGGTGCTCGAAGCGGGCGATTCCGGTGGATTTTTCGCGGCAGAGGAAGCTGAAAAAGCTGTCAGTGACGTAGAGCTTTTCGACCTCGAGATTGTCACTTTCGAGCATTATTTCGCGCTCGGAAATCCCCTCCCCTGTCGGCGCAAAGGCGCATAGCTGGCCGGTTTGCGGGGCGTATGTGAAGATACTTCCGCCGTCGGTCGCAAACATTTTTGCATCGGTTTCTATAAGCAGCCGCGCCTCGCCGGTTTCAAGGTTCAAAGAATGCACCGCGCCGTTTGTCAAAAAGTAAAGCGACTTATCTATTTCAAGCATGTCGACGATTTCTGACGCGTCGACCGGCAGGGCGATTCCGTCGGCCGGGGTAAAGCCGTCAAACGCCGCGCGCTGGCCGAAAATCGCGCTTTCGACCTTTTCGCCGGTCGGGGCGAAGGGATTCAATGCGCCGCCGCGCCCCTCCTCCGCCGCCTTTTCCCCACATGAACTGAACATAACCACCGCCGCGGCAGCCATCGCAAAAAATTTAACAAGCTTCATCGGTTTCCTCCTTTTCGGGCGTCGCGCCCGCTGTTTTCGGGGAAATTGTACGCTCTTACCTTGGGGAAGTGTCAAGGGGGCGGGGGAAAGTTTGGCGGGGTGCATAGATTTTGGGGGCGGGAGTTGGTGAAAGTGACGAATGAAGGGGGGAGGCGCGGCGGGGGAAGCGGTCAAAATGGCAGGAAATGACGGGGGCGGGCGGGTGGGCCGACGAAGCCAGCTTTCCCCGCCGCGCCGGGCAAGCAGGAAGCCCGAAAAGGGCCGCGCGCCCCTCCCCGGCCTGCGCCGAATCCCGTCCCCCGGAGCCGGAGGCGGAGTGGGGGCGGGTGAGGGGCAGGCTTTTGGGCCGGGCTGTTTGCTTCGCTTCTGCGCAAAACCCCGCGCGGCGAAAAAGCTGCTTTCCTGCGCCCACCCGCCCGCCCACCCCCATTTCGCACAATCTCCCCCGCTTTTTCGCCGCGCTTCCCTCCCCCAGCCCTTGCATTCCCCCGAATTTTGTGCTATACTCAAAAAAAGACCCGCAAAGGAGAATGCCGCATGATTAAAATCGGTTCCATCGGATACAACCACACCCACGGCAGCGAGTTTAAGCTCGACTGCCCCGAAGGCCCCGGCGCATGGCTCTTTTTGCTGATGAAATCGCCGGCCGCGATGATGATTGACGGCGAGAATTTTGCCGTGCGCGCCGGAACCGTTTTCATCTTAGAGCCGAAAATCCCCTGCTGCTACGGCTCGGACGGGCAGGACTATGTCGACGACTGGTTTTATTTCAACATGACCGACAGCGACGTTGACATTCTCAAAAATATGGGAATTTCAATCAATAAGCCCGTTTTTCTTGGGTCTGTGGAGGGGCTGTCCGCCCTGATTTACGAGATGACGGTGGAATTTTACAGCTCCGAGAGCTTCCACGAGGAAATCGTTCATGCATATACCGACATTCTTTTTAAAAGAATTTCCCGCGCCGTCACCCGAAAATCCACCCACGAGGCGAGCCCCGCCACGGAACGCCGCGCAAGCCTTGTCGGCCTGCGTTCGAGGATTTATCTGGAGCCGGGGAGCCTGCCGACGGTCGCGGTTCTGGCGGACGAGCTCGGCGTGAGCATTTCTGGGCTTGAGCACCTCTATAAAAAGGCGTTCGGGACAAGCGTCATCAACGACATGATAAATTCGCGGATGGTCTACGCGAAGCGGCTGCTTTTATCGACAAATTCTCTGGTCAGCGAAATCGCGGAAAAGTGCGGCTACAACTGCTGCTACAGCTTCATGCGCCAATTCAAGCTGAAAACCGGCCTCACCCCGACGGAATACCGCAAACGCGCCGCGGTGGGGGAAATTGAATATTAGGGCGGGCTTGCTCAGAACTTTTGGAAATGAATTGCAGGGGCAGGGGGCAGCGGCACCGTCGAAGCCCGCAGAGCGCGAAAGCTATTTTTGTTCTTATTCAAACAAGCAAGCCGCGCGGACGGAGCGGGGACAGGAGGATAGGGTGCGGGGGCGGGCGGGTGGGGCCCACTCAGCCAGCTCCGTCCGCGCGGCGGGGGTATACGAAAGGGTCATGTGAGAAAAAAGCGAATTTGGGCATAAAAAGGCAAAAAGCAGGCGAAAACCCGCCTGCCTTTTTTCATATATAAGTTCACATATACCCCCACTCTACAGCACCCGCTCCCTACTCATCACAAAGAAAACGGCATAACAACATCAATCCCCACCGCAATCACAACCCCTGCCGCCATCATAATCGCGTTTTCCGCCAAAGACTTGCGTTTCAGGACAACGCACCCGCATAAAAATGTCAGTACCTCCAAAAGAGAGCGGCCTTTAAAATATCCGATTCCGTACGCAAACGACATGTCAAAAAGAACGGCTATAATCCCCGCGGAAAGAATCAGCGATATTCTGCTCTCGCCTTTCGCATACCAGCAAATAAAGGCGAGAAACGGCGAAGCAACGGTAAAGGCAGCCCAAATCATCGCATAACTTTTTGGAAAAAAGCCCGCAACAAACGACGAATACAGATAGTAGCTGAGCACCATGCCAGAAAAGAACGTGAACACGTTGATTGCCGCTCTTATCGGCGAAAAACTGTAAACCGAAATGCATACGGCGAGGAAAACCCATATGGCGAAACGTCCAAGGAAATTCGTCACGTCCAAGTACCGGAACAGAGCGGGCAGGCTGCTGACGGGGACGGTGTCGAGAAACTTTGAAAACGTTCCCGACGCGATTCCGAAAAGTGCTATGGCAGCGGTGCTTATTATCTGTCCGGTAAGGGGAATTTTATTTTCGGCATTTCGTATGTTATTCAGAAAATCAAACATAAATCCTCCGTTGCCGGCCGCCGCTCGGCCTGCCCGTTTTCGTCATTTCATAAGCTCTTCCATCTCGTCAATCAGCTCGTCGAACTGCTTCAGCGCGCTCTCTATCGGCTCGGGGGTGTTCATGTCGACCCCGGCGATTTTCAGGAGCGTAATCGGGTCGGCGGAACAGCCTCCCGAGAGGAATTTTTTGTAGTCCGCAACCGCCGGCGCGCCCTCTTTGAGAATCCTCGAGGAAAGCGCGATTGCCGCGCTGAAGCCGGTGGCGTACTGGAAAACATAGAAATTGTAGTAGAAGTGCGGAATTCGCTCCCACTCGTAGGCGATTTCCGGGTCGGAAACGACGTCATCTCCGTAGTATTCCTTGTTCAGCCTGTGGTAAAGCGATGAAAGCGACTCCGCCGTAAGGCTTTCGCCCCGCTCCGCCATCTCCGCAGTCAGCATCTCAAATTCCGCGAACATAGTCTGGCGGTAAAGGGTCGTGCGGAACTGCTCCAGGAAGTAGTTAATCAGATACGCCCGCTCTTTTCTGTCCTCGGTCTTTGAAAGAAGATGCTGCATCAAAAGGGCTTCGTTGCAGGTCGAGGCGACCTCCGCGACAAATATAACATAGTCGCTGTAGACGGTCGGCTGGTTCTTCAGGGAAAGATAGGAGTGCAGCGCGTGGCCCATCTCATGAGCGAGCGTGAACATGCAGTCGAGGGTGTCCTTGTGGTTCAGAAGAACATATGGGTGCGGCCTCATGCCGGAGGAATAGGCCCCCGAACGCTTTCCGACATTCTCGTAAACGTCTATCCAGCGGTTCTCAAAGCCCTCTCGGAGCATGTCGGTGTAGTCCTTGCCCATGACCGAAAGCGCGTCAAGAACCGTAGCCTTAGCTTCCTCAAAGTCAATCTTTCTGTCCGCGTCGGGAACGAGCGACGTGTATAAATCGTACATGTGCAGCTCGTCAAGATGCATAAGCTCCTTGCGAAGCTTAACGTATTTATGCATATATCCAAGATTCGCGCGAACCGTGTCGACGAGGTTCTTGTATACCGAAACAGGCACCTCGTTTCGCGAAAGCGAGGCTTCGAGGCAGGAGGGATACTTGCGGCAGGTCGCGTTGAAGATTCTCCCCTTCACCTCGGCGTCGTAGAGCGCGGCGACGGTGTTTTTGAAGCCGGAATAGGTGTTGTAGGTGTTCATGAACGCCGAACGCCTGAGCTCGCGGTCGCCGTCCTTAATAAGAACGCCGTAGGTCGAGTTTGTAAGCTCGTGTTCGGCCCCGTCGCTCCCCTTCGCGGGCGGAAATTTGATGTCCGCGCTTTCAAAGAGCGAATAGGCGTTTTCGGCCGCGCTCATAAGCGGAGAAGCGGCGGCCATAATCGTTTCCTCGCTCTCGCCGAGGGTATGCTCGCGTTCGCGGCGGATTCTGTCGAGGGCGAGGCGGTAAAGCTCGAGCTCCGGCTCCTCCTTATAGAATCTCTCGATTTTTTCGTCGTCAATCGCCGTAAGCTCCGGCCTTACAAAGGCGAGCGCGGAGGAATACCTGACGAAATAGGACTGAACCCTAAGCCCGTAGTCCTGATACTTCGGGTTATCGGTGTCCTCGTCGCCGCGCTGGCTTGCATAGCCGGAAATCGCGTAGAGCGCGATTGTGCATTCGTCGTCGTAGCGCATAAATTCGAGGAGCGTTTTCGCGCTCTCGCCAAGGCGGCCCTTGAAGGCCTCGCCTCGGGTGATAAGCTGCTCGGCGTTTTCGAGGGCTTTAAGCCATTCCTCGTCGCTCTCGAATACGTCCTCGAGCCTCCATTTGAACTGCTCCGGAATTTCGGAGCGAAGCGGTGTTTTTTCGGACATTTTTTATACTCCTTTCAGTTTTTTCAAAGCCTTTCAAGCGCGTATGCGTTCCAGATGTCGGCGTGGCGATGTTCCAAAACCGTAAAGCCTCGCGACTTTACAGCCTCGATTACCTCCCCGTCGCGCCCGTCAATGATTCCCGACAAAATCAGCCTGCCATGCGGTTTTACGGTTTCTGTGAAAACGTCGGCAAGGCTCAATAAAACGTCGGCGACGATGTTGGCCATGACAAGCTCATGGCCTTGACAGATATTTTTTCGGACATTGTCGTCATTCGCGGCGTCGCCGAGATAAACCTCGACGTCGTCCGAGGAGATTCCGTTGTTTTCGGCGTTTCGGCGGGAAATTTTCACGGCGTCGGGTGAAATATCCGTCGCCTGAGCGTGCGCCGCGCCGAGCTTCATCGCGGAAATAAACACTATCCCGCTTCCGCAGCCGAGGTCCAGAACCTTGTCCCCCTCGCGGACGTATTTTTCGGTTAGCTCAAGGCAGAGCTGAGTGGTGTAGTGGCGGCCGGTGCCGAACGTGGATTCGGGGTCGAGCTCGACCACTGCGCGGCCTTTCGGGTCCGCGACATTTTCCCACGAGGGCTTGATAAGAATTTTTTCGCCGACTTCAAGCGGCGTAAAGTACTTTTTCCACTCGTTCGCCCAGTCCTCCTCGCGAACGTTTTCCTGTTCGACGCGGTATTCGATTCCGAGCTGCGTCAGGCGGTCGAGCGCGATTTTTACCGATTCCGCGTCCCGCGCGCCATCCTCGCCCTCCGAAAGATAGACGGTGACGTAAGGTTCGCCGGATGCGGCCTGCTTTAAAAGCTCGTCGTCGATATAGTCCCAGCTGTCGCTCTTTTCGGCGGCGAAGGATTTGATGTCCTCTGGGTCGTTGATGACTATTCCGGTTATACCGGCCATTATCAGGTTGTCGGTGAGCGCGTCCATCGCGCCGTGCGATACATAGATTTTTATTTCGCGGTATTCGTTCATTTGCATTCCCCCTTTTAAACAGTTTAGCACATACCCGCCCGCCCGTCAATCTCGGGAAATGTAAATATTTTGTGAACGGGTATGGGAGGGAGGCGCGGCGGGGAAAGCGGGGGGATTGTGCGAAACGGCGGGGGCGGGTGGGTGGGACCGGCGCAGGAGCTTTCCCCGCCGCGCCGGTCGGCTGCCCGAAAGACATGAAAACCGCCCGAAACCGCTTTGGCTCCGGGCGGATAGCATATGCGCGTTATTTTGCCTTATAATTGAGCGCGCGAAGCGAATTGAGGATACAGAGAACCGTCACTCCGACGTCGGCGAAAACCGCCGCCCACATTCCCGCAAGGCCGAAAAGCTCCAAAACGATTACCGCAAGCTTCGCCGCAAAAGCGAACGCCATGCACTGATAGACTATCGACATCGTTCGGCGGCAGATTTTTACAGCCGCGGGCAGCCGCGAAAGGCTGTCGTCGAGGATTACAACGTCGGCGGTTTCAATCGCCGCGTCGGAGCCGAGCCCGCCCATTGCGATTCCTACGTCTGCAAGCGCGAGAACCGGCGCGTCGTTGATTCCGTCGCCGACAAACGCGGCTTTTCCGGCCTCTTTGAGGCTTTCGAGGGCCTCGCATTTCTGCTCGGGGGTGAGTTCGGAGTTTGCCTCGGAAATTCCCGCCTCTTCGGCGACAGCTTCTACGGCGGCCTTTGCGTCGCCCGAAACCACCGCCATGCGCTTCATTCCCAATTCTTTGAGGGAGGCAACCGCCTCTGCCGCGCCGGGCTTAAGCTCGTCGCGAAGTCGGATTTTCCCGATGATTTCGCCGTTCCTGCGAACCTCAACGCCGCCTTCGCCTCGTCCGACAAATACTTCTTCGCCGTTTACATGCGCCGTAACTCCCCTGCCCGCCTCCTCGCGAATATCCGCGACGGCTCCGGGGTCGATTTTTTTGCCGTATTCGGCGACGATTGCCTTTGCAATCGGGTGTGTCGAGGTGCTCTCGGCGTGGGCGGCGAGCGTCAACGCCTCGCTGTCCCCCTCGACCGACGAAACGGCGAGCTTTCCCTTCGTCAGGGTTCCCGTTTTGTCAAAAGCCATCGCCCCGAGCTTTGAAACCGTTTCAATCGAGGACGTACCCTTTATAAGGATTCCGTTTCGGGAGGCGCAGCCGATTCCCGCAAAAAAGCTCAGCGGAACCGAAATCACAAACGCGCAGGGACAGCTTACAACCAAAAGCGTAAGCCCGCGGTAGAACCATTTTGTGAACGTCGCGGCGTAGCCCGTGAAAATCGGGCATACAAAGGCGATTACAAGTGCCAGAAGGACGACCGCGACTGTATATTTTCTCGCAAAACGGGTGATAAAGCGTTCGGTTTTCGCCTTTTTTTCCTGGGCGTTCTCGACAAGCTCCAAAATTCTCGCCGCGCTCGATTCGGCGTAGGGCTTCGTCACCTCTACCTCAACGGTTCCCGAAAGATTTATCCCGCCCCCGTAGACAGGGTCGCCGGCCGCACTCGGTATCGGGAGCGATTCGCCGGTCAGCGCGGAATTATCAACCTCGGTGGAGCCGGAAACAATTATTCCGTCTAAGGAAATCCTCTCGCCCGCCGTGAAAACGGCGATGTCGCCGACGGAAGCCTCCTCAAGGGGAACCTCCGAGAGCTTGCCGTCCCGCTTTAACGTAATAACGTCGGGACGGAGCTCCAAAAGGGCGGTTATCGACTTCCGGGAGCGTTCGCAGGCTATATCCTCCAAAAGCTCGCCGATTGAATAAAACAGCATTACCGCGACTGCCTCGGTCGTTTCGCCTATCGCTATCGCGCCGACTGTCGCAACGGTCATCAAAAACTCCTCGTCTATTGAATGCTCGGTTACAAGCTCCTTTACCGCGTCAACGATTACATTCGCGCCGACCGCGAGATATGCGGCCGCGAGCATCGCCGTTTTTACCCAAAAAACGGGCGCGAAAAACGAACCCGCGAAAAGCGCGCCCGCAATCAGTATTTTTATAAGCTCGGCGCGGGTTTCGCCCTCCTCCTCTTCGCCGTGAAGCTTATGCTCACAGCATTTGCAGCACTCCTGCGCGTCCTCCGCGCCGTGGCAATGGGCGCAGGAAAGAATTTCTTCCGACATGGTATTTCCCCCTGAAAATTTATTCCGAAATATGCTCAAGTCCGGTCGCCAGCATCGTCGACACATGGCTGTCGGAAATCGAGTAGTATAGCGACTTTCCGTCGCGGCGGTATTTTACAAGCCCCGCCTGCTTGAGCGTTCTGAGCTGATGGCTGACGGCGGATTGGGTAACGCCGACAAGCTCCTGAATGTCGCAGACCGCCATCTCCCCGCCCAAAAGCGCGAAGAGGATTCGCACGCGGGTCATGTCCGAGAGCGACTTAAAAAGCTCGGCGACGTAATACGCCTCCTCCTCGGTAATCATTTTTTCGGCGAGGCGGTGTACGAGCTCAACGTTTTTGCCTCCGCACTCGGCGTGGTTCGGGCATTCGGCGCAGGCGACGGGTTTTTGTTCGGGCATTGGTAAGACTCCTTTCTACATATGCGCAAGTGCTCATATGATATTATACTCAAATGTTCATGAGTTGTCAAGGGGGCGGGGGGATTTTTTGAAAAAAATTTTTTTACAAGGCGCGGGGACGGAGCGGGGAAATTAGAAGATAGGCGGAGGGGTGGGCGGGTGGGACGCGGGAAAACAGCTCCGGCCCCGCGCCGGGGGCTGCGCAGAGATGGCGGCTTACAGGGAAAATGTTGCAAATGAGGGGTTAGCAGTTGCTTTTGGAGGCGCGCGAGGCAGGCGCGGGGACGGAGCGGGGAACATAGTGGAAGGGCGGAGGGGGGGCGGGAGAACGCAGAAAAACAGCGGAGTCCCCGCGCCGGGAACTCCGCCTTACCAAAGCCAAAGCCGATATAAGCAAACGAAATTATTTTTTCAGCAGCACGTTCACGAGCACCGCCAAAACCGCGAGGCCGACAAATGCGACGACCACAAGAGCCTTTGTCCGCCTGTCCTCGGAATTTGAGCGGCGGGCGTCGACGAGGTCGCGGAAGTATGTCGCCTGAAGGGGCTTTTTGAGCATCATATAGAGCGGAACCGATACGGCTACTGCGATTACGGCGTTTACCGACGACGTCAGCAGATTCGTCGCGGCGGCGGTAAGCGCGGTCCCGACCTCATAGCCGAGAATGCGCTGGGAAACGTAGGTTTTCCCGACATAGAGAACGATGTAAGTCAGCTGTCCGAGAATCGCGCTGAATAAAATGTGCGAGGTTTCGTTTCCAAGGCGTTTTTCGCCCTTAGCGAGATAGCCGCAGACAAAGCCCATCGCGAACTTCGACAAAAACGTGAACGGCGCGGAAATAATATACACCGGGTCGAGAAGGTCGTAAAGTCCCGCGCCTATTCCCGAGGCAAGGCCGCCGGTTACTCCGCCGAAGAGAAGCCCTGCCAAAAGGCAGAGTGTATTCCCGAAGTGGATTCGGGTAATCAGCACGCCGTTCGGTATCTTGATTTGAAGATAATTTCCGACGAAAACAAGCGCGGCCATCAGGCCGACGGCAACTATCGTCGCAAGCTTTTTATTTTTCATGTTCAATTCCTCCTTTGGGATTCTGCGACAAATTATACTCCCGAAATTTCGGAATTGCAAACCGCAGGAAAAACGCTTGAAAAATTTTACTTTTATGCAAAATCGCCGCACGCGCCCGAAATTTTCCGGGTCGTTACGGCAATTTTGCATAATTATGAATCTCAGTAAAAATAAAGGAGTTTGCAGTTGAAAAATGTTGCACAAAAATACGGGGATTTTTTATGTATTCGGTTGTGCAAAGGGTAGAATGTCGGGAGGCGCGGGGACGGAGCGGGGGGTGTTGTGGATAGGGGGAGGGGTGGGCGGGTGGGACGCTGGAAAGGAGCGTAGTCCCCGCGCCGAAAGCTTCGTCAGGCGCGCACAGCCATAGGTTTAGTCCTCCCCGGGCTCGTCGGGAGCCTCCCAGTTATGGTAGACCTCCTGAACGTCGTCGTTGTCGTCAAGAGCCTCCAAGAGAAGGTTCATAAGCCGAATCTGGTCGGGATCGCTGAGGGTGGTATAGGTCGAAGGCACCATCGCGTCCTCCGCCGAAATCACCGAATAGCCCATCGCCTTGAGGGCTTCCGCGACCTTGAACACGTCGTTCGGCTCGGCGGTAATCTCGACGGAATCCTCCTCGATGTTGAAGTCGGTGGCTCCCGCCTCGAAACAGTCCTCCATCAGCTTATCCTCGTCCGCACCGTTGTTTTCAAGGACGATAACGCCCTTTCGGGTGAACATGAACGAAACGCAGCCGGTTGTACCCATATTTCCGCCGAACTTGTCGAAATAGTGCCTTACATCGCTGACGGTGCGCTGCTTGTTGTCGGTCAGGCACTCGACTATTACCGCGACGCCGCCCGGGCCGTAGCCCTCGTAGGTCATGGATTCATAGCTGTTCTTGTCGGTATCGCCCGCAGCCTTTTTAATTACGCGGTCGATGTTGTCGTTGGGGACGTTGTTGGCTTTCGCCTTTGAAATGAGGTCGCGGAGCTTGGAGTTGCTGTTGGGGTCGGGTCCGCCCTCTTTTACGCAGACGGTGATTTCGCGGCCGATTCTTGTGAATACCTTGGCCTTCGCGCCGTCGGCGGCCTCTTTCTTGCGTTTGATATTATTCCATTTTGAATGTCCGGACATAAAAACTGCTCCTATCAAAATTTGATTATTACTATATAATTATAGCACACTCTTTCGGGAAGGTCAAGCCTGATTCCGCATTTGAACCGCTTAGCTGATTTCCCCGAAAATCATTCCGAAAATCCCGCGAATCCGCTCGTCCTCTCCGAGAAGGCTCAGATACCCGAAAAGGCATTCAAGCCCGGTCGCGCGGCGATAGTCCTGCGCGGTTGAGTGCTTCGGCGGGGTAACGCCGTCCGAGTTGCGGCCGCGCTTATATACCGACTGCTCCTCCTCGGTAAGGCTGTCGAAGATTTTTTCGACCGCCTGCGACTGAAATTCGCAGCAGACATACTTCACCGCCTCGTTGTGAAGCCGCGACGCGGGCATGTTCGCGTGCAAAACTATCATTTCCCGGACGAGCTTTTCATAGACCGCGTCCCCCAAAAAGGCGAGCGCGGCCGTGCCGTATTGGTTTGCTTCCTGTTTCGTCATCTTTACCTCACATAGTCAAACTCGAAGCCGCATACCGAAACCGTGTCGCCCTCGTTTATCCCGAGGCGTTCGAGCTCGTCGATTATACCGCTCGATTTAAGGACAAGCTGGAAGTGGTGGAGGCTCTCGTAGTCGTCCATGTCCGCCATGCGCAGGATTCCCTCGAGCCATTCGGCCTCGACGAAGTAAATCCCCTCCTCGACCGTGACTTTAAAGCCGCTTTCCTTTGCGGAAGCCGCTTCCCAGAGGGGCTGAGGGTCGACCTCGAAAACCTTGAGCGGCGGAAGGTCGCGAAGGCGGTTATAGGTGAACTCGACAAGCTCCCGGGTCCCTGCGGTAGTCGCGGCGGAAATCTCAAAGAACGGCAGCCCCTGCCCCTCGACATACTCCCGAAGGGCGGCAATCTGCTCCGGCGAGGCCATGTCGCACTTATTCGCGGCGACAATCTGCGGGGCGTTGGCAAGCTCCTCGCTGAAGCTGCGAAGCTCGCGGTTTATTATTTCATAGTCGGAAATCGGATCGCGGCCCTCGCTCGCCGAAACGTCTATTATGTGAAGTATAAGCCGGCAGCGTTCGACATGCCTCAAAAACTCATGTCCGAGGCCAACGCCCTCCGACGCGCCCTCAATAAGCCCCGGAATATCCGCCATCACAAAGGAGCTGCCCTCCGAAATCTTAACAACGCCGAGATTCGGGGTAAGCGTGGTAAAGTGGTAGTTCGCTATCTTCGGCTTCGCGGCGGAAACAACCGAAATAAGCGTCGATTTTCCGACGTTCGGGAAGCCGACAAGCCCCACGTCCGCCAAAAGCTTCAGTTCGAGGTGCAAATCGAGCTTCTGCCCCTTAAATCCCGGCTTCGCAAAGTGCGGAATCTGGCGGGTCGGAGTCGCGAAATGAGCGTTGCCGCGGCCTCCCCTGCCGCCCTTGGCGATAACTACCGGCTCGGAACCGGACATGTCGGCGAGGATTCTGCCGGATTCGCGGTCGCTTACGACCGTTCCGCGCGGAACCCTGATTACAAGGTCGTCGGCGGATTTCCCGTATTTTCTCGCCCCTTGGCCGTTTTCACCGTTCTGAGCCTTGAATTTTCGCTTGTAACGAAAATCCACGAGGGTGTTGAGGTTATCGTCGGCGAGAAAGACTATGTCCCCGCCCTTGCCGCCGTCGCCGCCGTCAGGGCCGCCCGCCGCGACGTATTTTTCACGGTGAAAGGAGACCGCGCCGTCGCCGCCGTCGCCCGCCTCGACCGTTATATTAACTTCGTCTACAAAACCGTCAAACATGGTTTTCTCCTTTGATTAAAGTAAAATCCCGAACCGCAGTCCGGGATTTGCTGTCGATAAATTACTCCGCAGGATAAACGCTGACCTTTTTGCGGTCGCGGCCGTATCTCTCGAAGCGGACAACTCCGTCGACCTTGGCGAAAAGAGTGTCGTCAGAGCCGATTCCGACGTTTTCGCCGGGATGAATGTGGGTTCCGCGCTGGCGGTAAAGAATGTTGCCGGCAAGAACCGTCTGGCCGTCGGCTCTCTTCGCGCCGAGCCTCTTGGATTCGGACTCACGGCCGTTCTTGGTCGAGCTAACGCCCTTTTTGTGGGCGAAGAACTGCATACTGATTCTTAACATTTATCACACCTCCGAAATTTTTACAGATATGTTCTCGGGATAGTCCTCCGAAAGCCCGCTTAAATGGAGCTCCAGTGCCGAAATAAGCCTTGAGCCGTCGCGGCTTTCGCCGATTTCGCATTTTACCCTGCCGCCCTCGGAGGAAACGTCGGCGTCTATGCCGAAAACCTCGGTTATGGCGTTGCAGGTCAGCATTACCGCGGAGGAAACGCTTGCGCAGACTATATCGCTGCCAGCGTCGGAATATCCCGAATGCCCGCTCACCGAAAAGCCCCGAAAGGCTCCCCCGAAGCGGAAAAACTCAGCCTTAATCATAGATTTCAGGCTTTGATGGACTCTACGCGTACCTGTGTATAGGGCTGTCTGTGGCCCATCTTGCGGTGGGTCGAGCCCTTCTTGGGCTTGTAGGTGAAAACGGTGATTTTCTTCGACTTGCCGTTCTTGAGGACCTTTGCCTCAACGGCCGCGCCCGCAACGTAGGGTGCGCCGACGGTGGTCTTTTCGCCGTCGGAAAGAACGACTACCTTGTCGAAGGTAACGTTTTCGTCAGCCTCAACGGGAAGCTTCTCGACAAAGAGAATATCGCCCTCTTTGACCTGATACTGCTTTCCGCCCGTTTCGATTACTGCATACATTATAGCGGCACCTGCCTTTTCTATAAAACTCGCTGTGCTCG
>CANPZQ010000015.1 GCA_947588775.1 uncultured Clostridia bacterium | reverse complement strand
CCGCACCTTCCCTCCTCCTCCCCGCTTTTCCGCCGCGCCTCCCCCATTCAATCACCCAAAAATTTAATCATAAAACATCAGGAGGTTCACCATGTCATTCATCAACGAAGATTTTCTTCTGAAAAACGAAACAGCAAAGCGGCTCTATCACCGCTATGCCGAAAAGATGCCGATTATCGACTACCACTGCCACATTCCGCCCCGCGAAATCGCCGAGGACAAGCGTTTTTCGGACATAACCGAAATCTGGCTCGGCGGCGACCACTATAAGTGGCGGCTTATACGCATGACCGGCGCGCCGGAGAGCGAAATTACCGGCGACTGCGAGCCGTTTGTAAAGTTCAGACGCTTCGCCGAAGCCCTCCCAAAGGCCATCGGCAACCCGATGTTCCACTGGACGCACCTCGAACTTAAGCGTTACTTCGGCTGCGACGATATTCTCTCACCCGCGACCGCCGAAAAAATTTACGGCCTCTGCAACGCCGTCCTCGCAAGACCGGATATGTCCGCGAGGGGTATTATCTCCCGCTCCGGGGTCAGAATGATTGGCACGACCGACGACCCCGCCGATTCTCTTGAATGGCACGAAAAAATCGCCGCCGACAAGTCCTTTGAAACCCTCGTGCTGCCCTCCTTCCGCCCCGACAAGGCCGTTAATATCGACAAGCCCGGCTTTGCGGACTACATGAAGGTTCTCGGGAACGCCGCCGGGTTTGAAATCCGCTCGGTTGAGGACGTCAAAAAGGTCCTCACCGAGAGGCTTGAATTCTTCGCCGCGCACGGCTGCCGCGCCGCCGACCACGGGCTCGACTACCCCGTTTTCGAGGAGGCTTCGCCCGAAGTCGTCGAAAACGCGTTTGAGGCGGCAATGGAGGGAAAACCCGTTTCAGAAAAAGACGCCGAAGCCTATAAAACCGCGATACTTCTCCACTGCGGGCGGGAGTACGCGCGGCTCGGAATAGTTATGCAGCTTCACTATAACTGCCAGAGAACCGTGAACTCGCGCTACACCGCGATGCTCGGGCCGGACACCGGCTTTGACTGCATACGCACGCGCGACGGCGGCGAGGCTCTTACAAAATTCCTCGACGCCTTGGACAAAACCCGCGAGCTTCCAAAGACGATTCTCTATTCGCTCAACCCCGCCGACAACGAACTTTTGGACACCGTCGCCGGCTCCTTCGCGGGAGAGGACGGCTTCCAGAAGATTCAGCACGGCGCGGCGTGGTGGTTCAACGACACAAAATCGGGCATGGAGGCCCAGCTCAGGAGCTATGCGAACCTCCTGCCGCTCGGCGGTTTTGTCGGTATGCTCACCGATTCTCGGAGCCTTTTAAGCTACACCCGCCACGAGTATTTCAGAAGAATTTTATGCAACCTGATTGGCGAGTGGGTCGAGGCGGGCGAATATCCTGCCGACGAGGAGGCACTTCGCGACATCGTCGAGGGAATCTGCTATAAAAACGCGGCGAAATTCTTCGGGGTAGAATGATTTTCCCGAAAAACAAATACAAAAAACGGAGCAGAAATCTCATCTGCTCCGTTTTTTTGCGTAAAAATCAGATTTTAAATCCGGCAAGAAGCTTTTGCATCGCGATTCCGTCCGCGACGGTAAACATGCCGTCGCCGTCGAGGTCCGCACCGGGATATTTTTTGCCGCTCTCAACCCTCGCGAGGATTTTCTGCATAATTATTCCGTCGCTTACGTTAAGGTAGCCGTCCCCGTTTAGGTCGCCCATCTGCCCGTAAACCGGGTCGCCCGCGCTTATGTCGAGAACATAGGTCGTAAGGGTGTTCGCGGGGATTTTCAGCGTTCCGCCGTCGGTTATCGCCTTTTCGTCGGTTTTCTGCATATAGACGTTCTCCGCGATTTCCTTGGAAACGTCCTTGGTGCGGCGGGTGGTGCGCCAGATTTCCTGGCCTTCGACCTTCGCGCCGAGGTTTATATTCAGGGTTTCGTCGGTTTCGCTGTCGTTAAGGGCGACGATTACAAGCTTTTCGCCGTCGGGCGATTTAAACGCCGCAGCCTTGGTGTTCGCATACCTGACCGAGGAGCCGACCCGCTTATAGCCCGCCTTTATGAAGCGGGAGAAGTGCATCATTATGTAGTGGTTGCCCCTTCTTGAAACATAGGAACTCGGAGCCCAGTCGCCGACCTCAATCAGACATTTCGCGTCGTCGGGAATCCAGAAGCCGTTCCAGTAGAGGTATGCATTCAGGTTTTCGTTTATAAGCTCGTTAATCATCACAGAGGCGTGGCCGAAGAAGTCGTTGTTGTACCACTCGGTCTGCCAGAGGCCGTATTTTCCGTAGTATTCGTCCGCTATCTTCGAGAAGTTTTCAGCCGTGAGGTTGCTGCCGTAGAGGTGGTGCGCCACGTCCGTCACGCTCTCGGGGCATTCTCTTATAATCGGGTCGATGTATCTCTTTAAAAGCTCGGGATTCGCGGCCATCGTTTCGGCGGCAAGGAGCTTCGGCGCGGAGCTGCCGAACGCCTTTTGGAACGCCTTATATGTCGCGATGTACGCCTTCGCGTAGGAGCAGTAATACTGCGTTTCCTCGGGGCCTAAGAAGAAGCCGCCGTCGCTGCGGGCGTTGCCCTGCTCGTCGACGCGGAATTGCTGAAGCTCGACCTCGTTTGAGATGCTGTAGTAGTCAATCGGGATTCCCGCGTCCTTAAACTGCTGAACCGATTTAACATAAAACTGCGCCAAATCCTCGTAGCGGTAATTTCCGTTCGAGTCCTTTTTCAGGGTATAGAACTCGTTGCCGTCGGCGTCCTTCGAGAGGGTGCACCAGTCGGCTTCCTTATATTCGCCCCAGCTCGTAACAACGACTATCGGGTCGATTCCCCTCTTCTTAGCCGCGTCATAGTAGAGCTTATAGGCGCGGTTCGCGTAGTCGGTGGATTCCCAGTCGCCGCCGTAGGCCCGAACCATCTGCAAATCCCGGAATCGAAGAATATTGAAGCCGCAGTCGTTGAAAATCCAGTCGAAAACCTGCTCGCGGCTGTTGTTCTGTTCGACCCAGTCGCCGTACCATGTATAGGACGCTCCCCAGCCGGTTATCGTCTGAAATTCCTTGTCAAGGCTTATGTCAAGCGACGGGTCGCCGGGGTATTCCCACCTTACAACAATCGAATAAACCGTGTCGCCGCTCCCGCCGACGCCGAAATTGAGGACGTTTGACAGGCTCAGGTTCGAGCCGTCGTCGGGGTGCTTTGTAGAGGTGTATTTTTCAATCAGCTTCGCCGCCTCGAAGGTCGCAAGCTTATGGCCGTTCTTTTCCGTGACCTTTCCGCCGCCGATTGAGGCGTGAGGATAGTTCTGCGAGCCGTCCTTGACGGGGTAGCTCTGCAAAAGAAGCCCGATTTCGGCGTTTCCGGTGTATTCGACCTCAATCGCCGCGCCGTCGTTTTTGATTGCCGTAATAAAGCTGTCCATCGCGTCGGGCTGCTGATACTGCGTGATGAAGGACGGGTACCAGCCCTCCAGAAGGCGTTCGCCCGTGAAAACGGTGTGGCTCGCCGGAGTGACGGCGGATACCCCGACGGTTAATGCTGCGGCGGCCATAACCGCTGCTAAAACGCAGGCGGCGGCGCGCCTCAAAATCGAATGGCGCATAAAATTTCCTTTCCGCAATATAATTTGCAGTTTGATTAAGCAGTCGCTTCTTATTCAACGCTCCCGAAAGCGGGCGCGGATAACATTTTTATTATAGCGGATTTTTAACAAAAACGCAACCGGTATATTCAACAATTTTTCGCGGACATTTTCTATTAAAGAAAAAACCGGCTTTCCGAAAGGTCGGCCGGTTGACGGATTATCCTTCGAGCGCGGTGATTTTGTCGATGCGGCGTTGGTGGCGGCCGCCCTCAAATTCGGTGTCGAGGAACAAGTCCACAATCTCGCAGGCAAGCCCCGGGCCGACGACCCTGCCGCCCATGCAGATAACGTTCGCGTCGTTGTGGAGCCTTGTGTACTTCGCAGAGAAGGTTTCGGAGCATGCGCAGGCGCGTATTCCCTTGATTTTGTTCGCCGAAATCGAGATTCCGATTCCGGTTCCGCAGAGAAGTATCGCCTTCTCAAGCTTTCCGCTGACTACGTCGCGGCAGACGCGCTCCGCCATGTCGGGGTAGTCGATTTTCTCCCCCGCCGCGATTCCGTAGTCGATAAATTCCGTCCCGCGCTCCCTAAGATGCTCGCAGATGGCCTGTTTGAGCTCCACGGCCGCGTGGTCGTTGCCGATTCCTATCATTTAAAAATTTCCCCTTTCGTTTTACTTGTATTTTGTGCGCAGCGGCGTGATTTCGCCGTTTCGCGCCATTTTTAACACTTTTTCATAAATCCTTCCGAGCCGCTTCTCCGTTTCGGGAATGCGGCGGCACATTCGGGCGTATATTTCGTTTCCCTCTTTGACCGCTTCCGAGTGCTGCTTCTCGGTTATATCGCCGTTTGAAAGGGCATCGTTAAGCTCGTCGCGGTCGAGGATTCCCGAATCGCCCTCCGGAGTAAAAACGACGTCGAGGTATTTGTCGACATACGCCGCAACGCCGTCTGAATCGAATTCGAGCCGCTCGATTACATCGATGTAGCATACCGAAAGCCTGCCGTCGGGCTTATACATCGCGGTTATAAGACGGCTTTTGCCGTCGGGGACGAGCTGGAGCCACTTCATTCCCGCGCCGGAAACCGGGGCTTTGCCGGCTTTTTCAAAATCCCAGAAATGCGGCTCGCCGGATAGAATATCAATCATGGAAACGAGGCCTCGAAAATCGGAGCAGTCGAGTCTGAATTGATAGTAGGGAAAGCCCTGAAATCCCCAGCCGAGGTCGCGGTCAAGGCGTTTTCGCTTCATTTTTGCCCCCTGTCGCGGAGCTTTTCCGCCATCGTGTTCTGAAGATAGAGCGCGGCGAGGCCGTCGGCCGAAACAACCGCCTCGGGATGCGCGAGAGCGGCCATGCATACCCCCGAAGCGGACTGTAAGCGGCAGCATGCCGGCGCGAGGCGGACGTTATCGCATTCGCCGAAATATTTTTCCTTTAAAAGCACCGCGCAGTCGCCTGTCAGAATTACCTCACAGCCGGAGGCCTCTGCGAGGGCTTTGAGCTCAGCCTCATCCCCAACCCTGTCGGGCAGAAGAACGCTGAGCTTCGAGCCGTCCGAGAGATAGCCGCCGAAGTATACAACCCCTGCGCGGGCATAGAGTGCGGGAATTATAAGCCCCTTAGCGGGAAGGCAGCCGAAAGCGAGGGCTTCGAGCGTTGAAACCCCGGCGCAGGGCTTTCCCGTCGCGCAGATTCCCTTTACGGCGGCGATTCCGATTCTGAGGCCGGTGTAGCTTCCGGGGCCGGCGGAAACTGCGAATAAATCAATGTCCGAAAGCGTAAGAGAGCAGTCCGCAAGGGTTCTTTCAAGCGTCGGAAGGATAATCTGCGAATGCGTAAGGCGGGTTAAAAAGGTTGATTCCCCCAAAAGGGTATCGCCCCGCATTATCGCGCAGGAGGCGATTTTCCCGGAGGTATCGAGCCCGAGAACAGTGAGGTCAGAGATTTGCAAATCTATCATCTCCGGTTATTGTGATTTCGCGGCGGCCGCCGTTCCCCGCGGGCGATGATATATCAATTATAACGGCGTTGTCGGGAAGCTCGTCCGCGATGTTTTCGCTCCATTCGACCGCTAAAACGCAGTCGTCCGAGGCATAGTCGAAAAAGCCGGTCGATTCGAGGTCGAGCCCGCCGCTCACGCGGTACATGTCGAAGTGAATCAGCGGCGGGTCGCCGGGGTATTCGTTCACAAGCGCGAAGGTCGGCGAGCTTACGTCGCCGCTGACGCCCATTCCGAGGGCGATTCCGCGGGTCATTGTTGTTTTTCCCGCGCCGAGGCCGCCCCGATAGGCGACGGTATCCCCCTTATGCAAAAGCGAGCCGATTCGCCTTCCGAGCTCAACCGTTTCCTCCTCCGATTCGGTGGTGAAGCTCCTTTGCATCAATATCCCCTCTCGCCGCTCACCGATTCGTCGTTCATAATCCAGTCCATGACCTCGATTACGCGGAAATCGGTATCGGTGTCGCGGATTATGACGCGCTCGATGCCGCTGTTGATTATAACCCTCTTGCAGAGAGAGCAGGAAACGGAGTTTTTGACATATTCCCCCGTTGAAACCTCTCTTCCGACAAGGTAGAGCGTCGCGCCGATCATCTGGTCGCGGGACGCGCTTATTACGGCGTTCATCTCGGCGTGGACCGAGCGGCAGAGCTCGTATCTCTCGCCGCGCGGAATTTTAAGGCTTTCGCGGACGCAGGTTCCGATGTCGCAGCAGTTTTCGCGGCCGCGCGGCGCGCCGACATATCCCGTCGACACAATCTGGTCGTGGTTTACGATTACCGCACCGTAACGCCTCCTTAAGCATGTCGAGCGCGCCGAAACGGTGTCGGCGATGTCGAGATAGTAGTTGATTTTGTCGCGTCTTTCCATTTTTATGACCTCCCCGGTTGTTGTTATGAATATGATAGCACAAAATCGGGAGATTTGCAAGTAGGAAAGTGGCAGATGATTTGAGGGGAGCGCGGCGGGAAAAGCGGGAGCGGTGCACGAAGGGGGGAGGGGCGGGTGGGTGGGACCGACGCAGGAGCTTTTCCCGCCGCGCGGGGTACGCGAAGCTTACGGTACGCGCGCACCCAAATCCCAGCCTGAGGCGAATCCCGCCCCCCGGAGCCCCCTTGCGGGGCGGAGCGGGGGTGGGTGAGGCTCAGGCCTTTGCAGGAGGTTTGGTTTTTTGCCGGAGCTTGGCTCCTATGCCCCTTTGCCGCCTTGGCGGAAGAACGTAGCTTGGCCGGGCGCGGGGACTGCGCTGGCTTGGTTGGCCCCACCCGCCCGCCCACCCACCCTTCCGCTCTCCCCCCCGCTCCGTCCCCGCGCCCTCCCTCCCTACCCCTCTTGCAATTTCCCGAAAAATATGCTAAATTTATCCCGAGAAATATTTTTTGGAGGGCTCAGTATGCCTCGGTTCTTTTCGGATACACCGCCGGCGGGCGGGAATATAATAATTACGGGCGACGACGCGCGCCATATCGGCTACAGCTTAAGAATGGCGGCCGGCGAAACGGTAACGGTCTGCTGCGGCGGGACGGATTACGTCTGCCGAATCGAAAAAATCACCCCTGAAAGCGTATTTTTAAGCGTTGTTTCCTCGGAGCAGTCGCGTGAGCCTACGGTTTCGCTGACGCTGTATCAGGCTCTTCCGAAAACCGACAAGCTCGAATTCATAATCCAAAAGTCGGTGGAGCTCGGCGCGGTTTCCGTCGTCCCGGTTATGACAAAACGCTGCGTTTCGCGGCCGGACGGCCAAAAATTTGAAAAAAAGCTCGAACGGCTCCGAAAAATTTCCCTCGAGGCCGCAAAACAGTCGGGGCGCGGAATTATACCCGGCGTTTCGGGGATAATACCGTTTGAAGAATGCCTTGATGAAATGTCGAAGCTCGACGTCGGGCTGATTTGCTATGAGGGCGGCGGAAAGCGGCTTCGCGAAATAAGCTTTCCGAAGGGCGGCTCAATCGGGCTGCTCATCGGGCCGGAGGGCGGATTTGAGCCATCGGAGGCCGAAAAAGCCGTTGAACGCGGCCTCGCGCCGGTTTGGCTCGGCGACAGGATTTTAAGATGCGAAACCGCGCCGCTTGCCGCCATCTCAATTATCATGAATTTGACGGATAATATTTAACAAAAGTCTTGCAAATTTTAAAGTAATGTGTTATAATTAGTTAAATCTAAGCGAAAGGACTTGACATTATGGGAAATATTCTTAAACTGGTACTCGGACTGGGAGCCGCCGCCGCGGCTGCCGCACTGGCTGTTTCGCTTGCAAAAAAGAGCAGCGAAGAAGATGAGGAATGCACCTGCGACGAGTGCTTTGACGACGAAAACACCGACGCTTCGGAATCCGATTTCGACGAAACCGACGGAATTGAGGACGACGAGCCCGCCGATGAATCCGACGAGGCCGACGCTGACGACGACGATGACATCTTCGGCGAGGAAACCCATGAGCCGAAAATCGACGTTAAGGAATCCGTCAACAACATCGTGAACGGCGTTATGCGCGGCGTAGTATACGCCTCGGATAAGATTTCGGAGCTTGCCGGCCGCTTTGCCGACTATACCGCCGAAAAGCTCAACGAAAGAAGCACCGACGCATACGACTTCGAGGACTCCGACATCGACCTTGACGACATCGGCGACTTTGTCGAGGACGCCGCTAAGGACGCAAAGGAAGCCGTTGAGGGCGCAGCCGAAAACGTCGCCGACGCGGTAGAGGACGCCGTCGAGGAAATCAAGGACGACACAGGTATCGGCGAATAAATTCTATAAAGATAAAATTTCGCTCCGAAGGGCAAATCCGCCTTTCGGAGCGATTTTTGTTATTCAGTGCCGCTCGTCGAAGTCTACATACCGTTCGCAGAAGCGGGCGGAGAAGGCCGGTTCCTCGCCGGCGGCGTAGAGGTGGGATATGTCGCCGAAGCTCTGGCAGCGAAATACCGCTATCCCCTGCTCCCGCTCCTCGGTTATGAGGGTCGTGACGGAAGTCGGCGCGGCGCAGAAGTTTTGCGCCAGAATCACCGGGCTTATACCCAGAATATGTCCCAAAAGCTGGCATTCAAGCCCGAAGTGGCAAAATAGCACCACCGTGTCGCGGTTCGGGTTTATCGCCTCGTAGTACCTGCCGCGGCGGCGGTAGCCGTGGCGTTCAAGAAGGCCGTCTATGCCGTCGCAGACGATTTTAAAGAGCTCGGGATAGTTCCCCTCCCGCATAAAATCAAGCTCCTTGAATTTTTCTGCGTCGTAAATCTCGTCAACCTTCGTGTAAAACGACGGCATGAAGTCCCAGCAGATGTCCGGCTTGTCGGCTCCCGGGACCTTGACCTGACAATAATAAAATTCGCGGAGCCATTCGCAGATTTCCGCCTCGCGGCCCATCTTTTCAAGGGTGGCCTTGGCGGTGTCCCGCGCCCTGCCGAGCGGCGAACAGTAAAACGCCTTTACGTCGAGCTTTGAGATTCGCTCCGATAAAAGCTCCGCTTCGCGCCAGCCCTTTTCGGTCAGACTGTCGATTGAATAGTCGGGGTCGCCGTGACGGATTATAAGCAGTCGCATAAAATTTTCCTCCCGATTCTGACTGTAATCATAAGCATGAGCTTATAGTAGCACAAAACCGGGAGAAAAGCAATAGTAGTTTTTAGCGATTAGTTGTTAGCAGTTAGTTGAGGTGCCGCCTGCGGCGACGGGATTTTGAGGCTTCGCCGCGCTATATCAGGAGGCAAATCAGGCCGGAGCAGCCTTCGTTGATTATGCGCTCGACGGCTTCGCGGAGCTTTTCGCGGGCCTCCTCGGGGAGGCGGCTGAGTTTTGAATGCAGGCCTTCGCTTACAAGCTCGGAGAGGCTCTTGCCGAAGATATTTGTATCCCAGATTTTTTCGGGGTCGCGGTCGAAGTCGTTCATCAGGTAGCTTATAAGCTCCTCGGACTGCTTCTCCGAGCCGACAATCGGCTCGACCTCGGCGGAAATATCGGCGCGGATAAGGTGTATCGACGGGGCGTTTGCCTTCAGGCGTACGCCGTATTTTCCGCCCTGACGGATAATTTCCGGCTCGTCGAGCGAAAGCTCCCCCTCCTCCGGCATTACGATTCCGTAGCCGATTCGCTCGACCTGCTCCAGTGCCTCCGAGAACTTTTCAAACCTTCGTTTAAAGCGAACAAGCTCCAAAATTTTCGGCATAAGCTCGTCGTCGCCCGAGATTTCGAGCCCCGATTCCTCGCTCAGAATCCTGTAGAACAAATCCCCGCCGAGGGTTACGTTTATGCGGCAGGCCCCCGTGCCGAGGTCGATTTTTGAGATTTCGGAGGCTTCTACGTCGTCGCATTCGGCGATTTCGCGGCAAAGTCCCTTTAAATCCCTTAAATACCTCACCTTCTCGGCGGAGCGGCGGATTCCGCCGAAAATTTCTTCCTTCAGCCAATGCCCCTTTGAGAGGACGTTCACCCACTTCGGCATGCTCACGCCTATTTCCTTGACGGGAAAAGCGTAGAGAAGCGAGGTGATTATTTTTTCGATGTCGGATTTCGTCATCGTAAGGCAGTTTACCGCGAGAACCGCCACGCCGTATTTTTGGCGAAGGCTCTCGCAGAGTGCCTCGGTGCGCTCTGAGCCTTCGTCGACGGTGTTCATCAGAACGACGAACGGCTTGCCGAGCTCGGAAAGCTCGGATATTACCCTCTGCTCGCATTCCTCGTACTCGTCGCGCTCAAGCCCCGTCACCGAACCGTCCGTCGTTACGACGATTCCGACCGTCGAATGCTCGGTTATAACCTTCTGGGTGCCGATTTCTGCGGCCATGTTGAACGGGACCTCGGTATCGAACCAGGGCGTTCGGACCATCCGCGGGGCGTCGTTTTCGATATATCCGACTGCCGAAGGGATTATATAGCCTACGCAGTCAATCATTCTCACATTGACCGAAACGCCGTCCTCCAAGGAAACCGAAACCGCCTCCTCGGGGATAAATTTCGGCTCGGTGGTCATAATCGTCCTTCCGGCGGAGGCCTGCGGAAGCTCGTCGACGGCGCGCTCGCGCATATACGGCTCCGAAATATTCGGGATAACCAAATCCTCCATAAAACGGCGGATAAAGGTTGATTTTCCGCTTCTTACCGGCCCCACGACCCCTATGTATACGTCGCCGCCCGTTCTCTCGGAAATGCTCTTATAGATGCTTGTTGTCGTCATTTATGCCCCTCCTATTCAATAGGTATCAGGAGCATCGTGTTTTCGGCAATCGCCCCTGATTCTATCTCGTTTTCCTCTAAAATTGCGTCAAGTCCCGCGCGGCAGCGTTTCGCAATCTCCCACGGGGTTTCCCCCGCTTCCGCGTAGTATAACTTAAGCGAGGTCGCTTTGTCGCGCTCAACCGGCTTCTCGGTATTTAAGCGAATGTCGCTGACGAAGCATTGATTTTTTACCTCGCAGACATATCCCCGAAGCTTTACCTCGGCGGAAATTTCAATCGCGTTTGAGCTCACAAGGTTATATGTAACCGCGCCGACCGCCGGGCGGATTCCCGAAACGTCGCAGCCCGAAATTCCCTTTTCGGGGATGTGCTCGTAGGTTATCTCGCTTTCGAGGCATACCGGCTTGTCGCTCTCGTTTTTCGCGAAAACAGTGAAGCAGATTTTTCCGGAAACGGCCGCGTCGCCGTTTGACTTTTCGGAGAGCTTAACCGCGCCGCCCGCGTCGGCGAGGGCGCACATCACGCTCTTTATCTCGCCCTCGGAATAGGTGAGCGTCGCCTTTACGCGGTGGGATTCGTTTATCGCCTCGGGGAGGCATTCGACCGGGCATTCGGTCTTTTCCGCCTCGGCCTCAAATTCCGTCGAAAACACGTCGTCGCAGAGGCTCGCGGTTTCAAACCTTAACGCGAGGCAGTTGAGGTCGATTCCGATTTCGCAGCCGAGCTTCGCGGGCTCGCTCTTCGGCGACGGCGTTACGGTGCAGCTTGAGGCGCATGCGTCGACAAATACGTCGAACCTGTCGTCGAGGCCCTCAATATCCGAAACCTGGGAAAAGGGAAGGTCGAAGCTGAGGCGTTCGATTTCGCCGCCGCCCTCGGGGATATAGATTACCGTAACCGAAACCTCGCCCTTTGTCAGAAGCTTTCCCGAAAGGACCTTTTTTTCGGCTGAAGCTACCGAAGCGTCCGCCCGAAGAACTACCCCGACGGCCGGCTTTGAGGGCATTATCTCGACCTCGTCGATTACGGTTACGCGCTTCGTGATGAAAAGGCGTTTGGCGGGGTATGTCACTTTTGAGCATTTCAGCTGGATTCCCCCGCCCTTCGCCGACGTCACCGCGGCAAGCTGGTCGTCGCAGACTGCCTTTACGCCGACTGAAACGACGCCCCTGATGTCGACGCGGCGTTTGTTTACGACGCGGCAGCTTTTTGAGCTTACCGACGGCTCGATATATACCGCCGGGAGCTTCGGGCTGAAGCCGAGGTCCAAAGATTTATCGTAGCAAAGCGTCTGCTCGAAGGCGGAAATTGAGCCGTTCTCCGAAAGATAAACCACCCTGACGAGAACCGAAAGCTCATAGCTGAGCTTAGAGCCGTTCAGGGTCCTGCGGGCCGCCGAGGGATATATCCGGCAGCTTAAAACCTTAAAAATTTCGGGACAGTAGTCGGGAAGAACGTAGTCCAGCTCGACCGCCTGTTCGTTCACGGCGTCCGAAAGAACCTTGCGGACGGTGAAATTTTCCCTTGAAAGCTTGAAATCCATGTTGCCTCCTGTATTAAAAATAGTGTCGGAAGTCAGAGGTCAGAATTTGTCCTCCGACTTATGACCGCTGTCTTCAGTTAGAATATATTCGGCTTGGCTCATGATAATGACCTGCAAGGGGGAAATTTTTATAAAAAAATAAGGCTCGGAGGGAGTCCGGGCTTAAAATTATCACGGGTATAATCCTTTTTGGGTTAATTCGTCAATAAATTCCTGAGATATTCGCCAAGCTGAATTACAACCATTTTCATGTTCCTTATCTCGATTTGTTCCATAACCATGTATTCCAAAAACATAATTATTATAAGAATATACAGGGCTTCCACTCATTCCGGCTTCTGTATCCATCTTGTAATAAATTGCGTGAGCAGACAAATGTTCACACATTCCTGTTGAAGTATACATAGGATAAGTATCGCCTTCTTGTCTATATCCGGTAACAGTCAGAGGAGAATTGGTTATTGCGTAATCAACCGGAGCCGCTATTTTAAATGGCTGACCGTCAAAACTCGCATTACCTCCACGAAGAGCAATATAACCATAATCATAGTCATAATTCGAACTGCCATCGGGGTTGACATATTGTGGGCAATAATAAAACTCCGCGTTGCTTCTATTTAATATAAGCTTGCCACCTACATCTGTACCGTTTGTATATTTCCCAACGCTTACATCTATCCCTTGGGCATCAATCCACCCTGCCAAATCGGTTTTCTGATGTATGCAATGGGCAGCTGTCAATATACAGTTTTTTGAAATGAAAAAACCTGTTCCGGGCGATTTTTTATATGGCGACGGCCAATCTATACCAAGGTAAGCAATTGCCAAATAAGGAAAAACAAGCCTATCCGCGTCGGGCACTAAAGTCCAGTCCGTTTCACCTATAATTGATTTTTTGGAATCGCTTTCCAAAATTGGATCAATACGATTCATATCATTGTTATTTTTCATTTTATTCACTCCTTTTGCCAATAAATTTCCTTCTGCTTAAATTTCAATATGTATAAATTTCAATCTGTACAGCCTCGACCTTGGGTAATGTGACTGCAATCTCGGGATTGTATATGTAGTGGCCATAAAATTTGATTTTTGTTCCGACTTCTATTTTTTCTTTTTCTTTCGGTATTTCATCGTGGAAAATCGGCGTATCATCGGTTATATAAATTCCGATACGTTTGTTTCGGATGCTTATCTCGCATGCGTCAAAAGTTTCTACTTCAATAAGCCAATTATCGTTAATAGAAACTACCTTGCCCCAGCCTTTTAAGTCGGGGTATTCTACGTAGGTATGAACGGGTTTCTCCGGAGCGGGTTCCGTTTCAACCGGTTTTGTTTCCACAGGTTCTGTTTTCACCGGCTCGGTTTCGACGGGTTCCGTGCTTTGAACGGCTTCCTCCGTTTGGGCGGGCGGCTCTTCGCGCGGCAGCTCGGCTTTCGGGGCGGTTGCGCGACCGATTTCAAAAGAAAAAACGCAAAGTACAACCATGGCCGCAGTCATAATGTACAATATCGATTTTTTTACCATAAAATCCCTCTTTTTTGAAAAAGGGAGCAGACAAACGCCGCTCCCCAGTATATATATATGAAAGTTATTCGGTCTTAGTCCGCTATGCGGTTTCACACCTGTTCATCGGATTCACGCCTTTCGGGAAATTTAAAGAATTTTGTGTTTATTTACATTCATCGGAATCATCTCCGCAGGGATTATTCTTAAACCTTTAAAGTGTAAAAATCCGGTATGGGCTTAACTGTATGCGGGACTCACCCCTTTACGTTTATTTCGGTTTCAAATCCATGACCTTGCGAGTTTCATAGAGCATCACATCTTTCTCGGGTATTTTGACCTAAGCTTTGCGATACCTCTTCACCGGAATCGTCCCCTTTACATTTATTTCGGTTTCAAATCCATGACCTTGCGAGTTTCATAGAGCATCACGTCTTTCTCGGGTATTTTGACCTAAGCTTTGCGATACCTCTTCACCGGAATCGTCCCCTTTGCATTTATTTCGGTTTCAAATCCATGACCTTGCGAGTTTCATAGGACATCACATCTTTCTCGGGTATTTTGACCTAAGCTTTGCGATACCTCTTCATCGGAATCGTCCCCTTTTCTGAGTTTTCTCGGAAGGCACCCGCCTTCTTGTTTCTTATCTCTTTTCTGTGTCTATAATATAGCATACTTTTTCGTCATTGTCAATAGTTTTTTTAAAAATTTTCAAAAAATTTTATTTAACATTTTGTTTACAATTACCTACTTGACTTTACGCGCGTTTTCGGTTATACTGTATCTGTTGCGGCAATGAGCCGCGGTGCTTATCCGCAAAAAAAGAGGTGCATTTTATGGCGGAACACAACTACGACCCCGATATTTATACCCTCTCGGACGAAAACGGCAAGGAGCATACCTTCGAGCTTCTCGATACCCTCGAGGACGGCGGAAATTTCTACTACGCGATGGTTCCCGTCTATGACGACCCGCGCGATTCGATTTCCGGCGACGCGCAGCTTGTTGTTCTCAAGGCCGAGGACGACAACGGCGAGGAAATGCTTGTCACAATCGACGACGACGAGGAATACGAGAGAATCGGAAATATCTTCCTTGAACGCCTCGAGGACTATTACGACAGCGACGAGGAAGACGATGACGAGGGCGGCGAGCCATCCTGAATATCCCGAAAAATCGGGCGCAAAATAATAACATTCTGCTTTGTACGACAGTCTGCGGTTTTATAAATCCAACACATAATAAAAGGGATTCGTTCTCCGGGTGCGGATTGCAGACCTCCCGCTATGGCGGACGCTGGGAGCGAGAAACACAAGGGACGTTTTACCCAACCTGCTTCGTGCGGGTTTTATGTCCGCAGACACCGGCAAGGCGGAATTTTTTATGATTTTTACCCGCTCGGGCGCAAAAAAATGCCCCGGGCGGGCATTTTTATGTCAAAATATCCTATTCGCCGTGCTTTTTGCGGTATTCGAGATAGCTTTCGAGAATAAGCGTCGCGGCGACGGTGTCGACGACGGCTTTGCGCTTTTTTCCGCGG
Source organism: uncultured Clostridia bacterium (assembly GCA_947588775.1). GTDB lineage: Bacteria > Bacillota > Clostridia > Oscillospirales > Ruminococcaceae > Faeciplasma. The sequence continues at coordinate 8,037 of CANPZQ010000015.1, read as the reverse complement.
ACGTTCGTTTCGTTAAGGATTCCTATCGCCTGAACGGTGGTTACGCGTTCGTCCCAGAGGACGGTTTTTATTCCGGATTCGCGCTCGATTCGCCCTGCGAGCTCCTCGCAGAGCCGCGCTCTCGGGCCCTTTGTGCCGTCCATATTCACCGGGCAGCCGACGACGATAAGCTCGCTTCCGAGCTCCGAAGCCTTTTCGAGGATTTTTTTCAGGCACTTCTCCGGGCTCTTTTCAAAAATCGTTTCAAGCGGCGCGGCTATCGACTCGAATTTGTCGCAGTACGCAAGCCCGGTCCGGCTGTCGCCGTAGTCAATCGCGAGAATTTTCACATCGGCGCCCCCTCAGTTTGAACAGTTCATCATATCAATCGTTATCGCCGCCAAAAGCGCGGCAAGCTCGTTTTCGGGCTTTTCGGTTACAAGCGTATAGGTATCGCCGAGGTGAAAAAGCTCCTTTGAAACCGTCGCGACGACCGAGCCGTCCGCGTCGGTAATCTCGTAGTCCCAGCCCAAGAAATCGCCCTTAATCCGCCAGCCGTTCGAGAGGGTATATTTCGGGCGGAAGAAGGTGATTTCGCGCTTTACTTCAAAAATTTTGCCGCCGGCGTCGACGTCGGCGCGGTGAAAAAGCGTGAAAATCCGCTCGTCAATCGTGCCGACCTCGCGGCCGCTTTGCGCGTCGTCGACATGGATATGGTGGCCGAGCGTCAGAAACTCCGTCCATACGGTGTACCGCGGGCGGCCGGCATGGTCGCGGATTTCGTAGGAATCGGTTAGGGTGAAGATTCGCTGGCGGATTGTTAGCATGGGGGAGGAGGCTCCTTTTTTGGGGATTTTGGGGAAGGGAGGCGGCGGGGAAAGCGGGGGGATAAGGGAAGGCGGGAGGGGTGGGCGGGTGGGACTGACGCAACAGCTTTCCCCGCCGCCGGCGGCAGTCTGCAAGGCCGTGGGGAAGGGATTTTGCGGAAAGCCCCGGTTTTACAGCGCGTCCTTCGGGCAGTTTTTCACGCACTCAAAGCAGAGAATGCATTCCGTGCCGTTTTTGCGCCGGCGGGAATTGTCCGTTACGTCGACCTCCATCGGGCAGACCTTTTTGCATTTTCCGCAGGAAACGCACTTTGCCTTATCGCATTTTATCCGGAGCAGCGAGAAGCAGCTCATCGGCTTCAAAAATACCGTGACGGGGCAGATATATTTGCAGAACGCGCGGTTGTCCTTAAACGCAAACGCTAAAATTATCCCGACGGCATAGTACAGGACGTTCCCCACAATAAACGCCCGGAACATTATTTTTTCAAGATTTCCGACATGGGCAAGAAACAGTGCCGAAACAAATATAAAAGAAGCCGCGAAGGTTATATACCTTATCCAGCCGAGCTTTTTTCCCGGCTTTTCGGGGACTTTATAGGGGAGAAAATCGAGAACCATCGCCGTCCAGCAGGCGTATCCGCACCAGCCTCTTCCGAAAATAAGCGGGCCGAATATCTTTGCAACCGCATAGTGAATCGTCGCCGCTTCAAAAACGCCGGTGAAAAGATAGTACCAGAAGCCCTCAATCTGCATGTTTTCCCCGGAAATAAATCCAAGATAGACGAGCATATAAAGCCCGACCAGGAGCTGCGTTACCCGGCGGGCATAGCGGTATTTTTTTATGAAAAGGAAAAGTCCGAGGGAAATCGAGATTCCGATATAGCTGAAGTTGAAAAGATAGAAAATATTGTCTTTCGTCAGCCAAAGCGTTACCGCAGCCGTTTCAAATATTATAAGCATTACAAGCGGCGGAACGTATTTTTTCATGTGATTCCTCCGAATTACGGTTTAAAAATATCTGCCCGAATCAAACCTTTAAAAGAGCCGCGCCGATGATTCCGGCCTCGTTGCCGAGCTGAGCGCGGACGATTTCGGTATTTTTCGGGGAACGCTTTGTATAGACCTCCTCGCGGACGGCCTCGCGAAGCGGCAGCATGAGCGCGTCGCCCTCGTTGCAGACCCCGCCTCCTATGCATAAGACCTCGGGCTGGAAAATATTTATAACGTTGGCGATTCCGGCGGCGAGATACTTTATGTATTTGTCGACAACGCCCTTTGCGGCCGCGTCGCCCGCGCGCATGGCGTTAAAGGCGAGCCTTCCGGAAACGTGGTCGCCGACCATTTCATGCATTTTGGATTCGGGGTGAGCGTCCATAGCTTCCTTCGTCATGCGGATAAGCCCCGTCGCGGAGCTGTACGCCTCGAAACAGCCCTTTCTTCCGCAGGTGCATTGCGCGCCGTCGACCTCAATAACCATGTGGCCGAGCTCCGCTCCCGCAAAATTGAAGCCGGAATAGATTTTCCCGTCGATGATGATTCCCCCGCCGACCCCTGTACCGAGAGTTATGCATACCGCGCTCGAACGGCCCTTTGCCGCGCCCGCGGCGAATTCCCCCAAAGCCGCCGCGTTCGCGTCGTTTTCAACGTAAACCGGGCGGTTGACCGCCTCGCGGATATAGTCGGCAATCGGCTCGTTGTAAAAATCGAGGTTGTTGGAATATTCCGCCACTCCCCTCTCGCTGTCAATCATGCCGGGGGCTCCCACGCCGATATATTCGACGTCATCAAGCGTAATTCCTGCCTCTGAGGCGACGCCGCGGGCAAGGCGAGCCATGTCGCCGCAGATTTCGCGGCAGCTGCGGGGGCGTTTTGTGGGAACGGAGGCCTTCGCGAGGATTTTATACTCGCTGCTGACAACTCCGGCGGCGATGTTCGTTCCGCCCAAATCTATTCCAATGTAGTATTTCATGTCGATTCTCCTTCGGAAGTGATGAGAATATTTTAGCACGTTGCAGGGGCGTTGTCAACCGGGCGCGGGGGCGGAGCGGGGAAAGGAAGGCGAGGGTTGGGGGCGGGCGGGTGGGACCGACGAAAGCAGCGACGGCCCCGCGCCCGCCTGAGCCGAATCCCGCCCCCCGGAGCCGAAGGCGGAGCGGGGGTGGGTGAGGCTCAGGCTTGGGCGCGGGACTTCAGGCCTAATGTCTGCGCAAAGGACCGTCGCGGCGAATGGGGCTGATTTCTGCGCCCGCCACTGCTTTCTGCGCCCGCCACTGCTTTCTGCGCCCCACCCGCCCGCCCACCCCGCCCCATTCGCCGCGACTGCCTCAAAAACCAGAACCCGAACATCACAAAACAGAATTATTTACGCCCAGCTCCGTAAGAAGCGGCGGGGAAAGCGGTAAGATACAGCGAAATTACGGGGGCGGGCGGGTGGGACGATGAAGCCAGCTTTCCCCGCCGCTTCGCTTCCGCCATATTCTTTTTTGCGGGGGCTTGCTTTTTTCCGCGAAAGGGTGTAAAATACCATAGAACGATTTATTACGAAAGGACGGATAGTATGCAGCAGCTTATAAGGCGGCAGTTTTATACCGGGGAGCGACCCCTGTTTAAGGGCGAAAACCTCAAAATATCCGACACTATTTTTACCGACGGCGAATCCCCTCTCAAGGAGAGCAGAAACATCGAGCTGATAAACTCGATGTTCAAGTGGAAATACCCGCTGTGGTATTCAAAGCACATAACCGCCCGCGACTGCGTTTTCTTTGAAATGGCGCGCGCGGGAATATGGTATACCGACGACGTTTCTTTGGAAAAATGCGCCTATGAGGCTCCAAAAGGCTTCAGAAGATGCCATGGGGTAAAAATTAAAGACGTTTCATTCCCCTCGGCTTCCGAAACGCTCTGGAGCTGCGACGGAGTGGTTCTTGAAAACGTAGAGGCAAAGGGCGACTACTTCGCGATGAACTCCGAAAATATGGAAGTATCAAACCTCACGCTCTACGGGAACTACTCCTTCGACGGCGTCAAAAACGTGACGGTGAGAAACTCGCGGCTTCTTTCCAAAGACGCGTTCTGGAACAGCGAAAACGTCACGGTTTACGACTCGTTTATCTCGGGCGAATACCTCGGCTGGAACGCGAAAAATCTCACGCTCATAAACTGCACGATTGAAAGCCTCCAGGGAATGTGCTACATAGACAACCTCGTGATGCGCGGCTGCAACCTCATTAACACAACGCTCGCCTTTGAATATTCGACCGTCGACGCGGAAATCGACAGCCCCATCGACAGCGTAATTAACCCGTCTGGCGGAACTATCCGCGCGGAAAGCATAGGCGAGCTGATTATCGAAAAGGACAAAATCGACCCATCAAAGACGAAAATAATCTGCAAGGAAACGCCGGAATGCAAGTGCAAATGCAAGTGCTGCGGCGAGTAAGGAGTTAAAATGGATTCCAAAAAAAGCTTTTGCTTCGACACCCCCGTCCAAAGGCGCGGCACCGCTTCACTGAAATGGGACGTAAAGGATAACGAGCTCCCGATGTGGGTCGCGGACATGGATTTTAAAACCGCGCCCTGCATTCGCGACGCGATTTTCAGATGCGCGGGTCACGGCGTTTTCGGATATTCCGTAATCCCCGACAGCTGGGCGGAAAGCTACGCCGGCTGGTGGAAATCCCGCCACGGCCTCGAAATTTCCCCCGACGAGCTTGTTTTCTGCACAGGCGTCGTACCCGCAATATCGAGCTGCGTCAGAAAACTCACCTCCCCCGCCGAAAAGGTCGTAATCCAAACTCCGGTATACAATATATTCTTTAACTCAATTATAAATAACGGCCGTTTCGTCCTTGAAAATCCGCTTAAATACGAAAACAGCGAATATTCCGTCGACTTCGACGACCTCGAAAAAAAGCTCGCCGACCCGCAGGCGACGCTGATGATTTTATGCAACCCGCAAAACCCCGTCGGCAAAATCTGGAGCCGCGAGGTTCTTGAAAAAATCGGCGAGCTCTGCAAAAAATACGGCGTTACCGTCGTTTCGGACGAAATCCACTGCGACGTCACCGAGCCCGACAAGGGCTACGTCCCGTTCGCCTCGGTTTCAGAAGTGTGCCGCGAAATTTCCGTAAGTTGCCTCTCCCCTACCAAGTGCTTCGGAATCCCCGGAATCAACTCTGCTGCGGTGCTCGTTCCGAACCCGCAGCTTCGCCATAAGGTATGGCGCGCGCTCAATACCGACGAGGTCGCCGAGCCGAACTCATTCGCTGTCGCCGCGACGGTCGCGGCATTCACAAAAGGCGGCGAATGGCTCGACGAGCTCCGCGAATACCTCTTTGAAAACAGGCGGCGCGTCGAAAGCTTTATCGACGAAAATGTCCCCGGAATCAGGGCGGTTCGGGGCGACGCGACATATCTCGTCTGGCTCGACTGCACAGCCCTCGGCTGCGGCTCCGAGGAGCTCGGCGCGTTTATCCGCGAAAAAACCGGCCTCTACCTCTGCCCCGGAAACGAGTACGGCTCCGCCGGAGAAGGTTTTCTGAGAATGAATGTTGCATGCCCGAGGGCGACCGTGGAGGACGGGCTGGAGAGGCTTAGGAATGGGGTGGAGATGTGGAAAGGGCAGGCTTTGTAAGGACAAAAACAAACATCCTGCGTCTTGTCATATACCATAAAATATTTGATGCATATCAAAACCCGGCATGGCTGAAATCATGCCGGGTTTTATTTAATAACATGTTCCCGTAATTCAGCTCTCTCCCCTCCCCCAAAAATAAACCTCCCCCTCCCTCACAACCTCGCCTAAAGCCTCCCCAATCTCCCTCCCATACGGCGGAGCCCCATCGCTTCCCGTCACAGTCCTCAAACACCTCCACTTCGTGCAGATTTTGAGCTGCCATCTCGGGGCATCGGGGGCGTCGGAGGAGTAGTCGTCGCGGTCCCATTCGTCAAGGCATTTATACAGTATGTCAAATAAATTTTTCTTCTGCATGTCCGAAAGCAGCCGGATTTTTCCGTACATAAGGTCGGGGCCGCTGTGAAATCTCACCTGAATTTCCTTCGGGAGGACGCGCGTAACAACGCTCAGAAGGTCCTTTTGGCTCTCCCATGTAATCGTGCAGCTCGTGATATGTCCGTCGTCTTTAACCGTTTTATCTCCTCATTTCGTAAATAATCATCTTAACGTATTATCAGATATTTTACCATACCGGCGGCGCAAAGTCAACCGGTTTTTTCTTGCAATCCCCGTTCCGGCGTGCTATAATGATGAAAAAGGAGGGGTGCGCAATGCTCACCGTGTCGCTTTGCGATGACAACGCCAAGGAGCGCGAATATCTGAAAAAGCTCGTTTCGGAATGGTCGGAGGAGGCCGGCGAGGGCGTGCGCGTCCTCGAATTTCCCTCAGCCGAGGCACTTTTGTTTTCATATTCCGACTGCCCGCCCGATATTTTGCTCCTCGACATCGAGATGCCGGGGCTTTCGGGGGTTGAGCTCGCAAAACGCCTTAGAAGCGGCGGAAACCGGCTCTTGCAGATTATTTTCATCACTGCCTACTCCGACTACATCGCCGAGGGCTACGACGTCGCGGCGTTGCACTACCTTTTGAAGCCGGTCGACCGCATAAAGCTTTTTTCGGTGCTTTCGCGGGCGGTCGAGAGGATTTCCGACGACGGCAAAAAGCTTGTTTTAGAGCTTTCTGATGAAACCGCGCTCGTCCCGGTATGCGACATAAAGTTTATCGAAGTGATTAAAAACTACGTTACCGTTCATGCCGAAAGGGACTATACCCTGAAAAAGCCGCTGAAGGAAATCGAGGCCGGGCTCGACGGGAGATTTCTTAGGGTCGGGCGGTCGTATATCGTGAATCTTTGGTACATCGTTCGGGTCACGCGGTCGGAAATCTTCCTCAAGGGCGGGAAAACGGTTCCGCTGCCGCGCGGCGGCTATGAAAAGGTCAACCGCGCGCTTATCGCGATGAAAGGTTAGGTGGAATTTATGCTCGGAAAGCGCGCAAACAGGCGGATTGAGGCTTATCAGAGCGAGCTTCTTAAAACTCATTTTTTAGAGGTCGACAACATGTACCGCAAAATGCGGGGCTGGCGGCACGACTACCGGAACCACATACAGGTGTTGAAGTCCTATACCGACAAGGGCGACCTCGCGGCGATTTCGGAGTATCTCGACGAGCTCGAGCGCGACCTCTACACCGTCGACACGGTTATTAAAACCGGAAACCCGATGACCGACGCGATTTTAAACTCAAAAATCGCGCTCGCTAACGACCGAAAAATCAAGGTCGAGGCCGACGCGCATATTCCGGTGCTGCTCCCGGTTTCGGCGGTGGATTTATGCACTATTCTCGGAAACCTCTTCGACAACGCAATCGAGGCGTGCGGCAGCCTTCCCGAGGAGAGCCGCGTTATCCGCGTATATATCGATTTAAAGGGGAACCAGCTTTATATATCGTTTCTTAATTTTACCTCAGGCGGTAAGCTTAAAAAAATCGGAAACGTCTTTAAAAGCACCAAGGGCGGCGAACACGGCCTCGGCCTCGGGCGAATCGACGACGTTGTAAAGCGGCTCGGCGGATATATCTCCCGAAACTCGGAGGAGGGCGCGTTCACCACGGAAATCCTGCTTCCGGTGCGGGAGAATGAGAAGTAATATGTTACATTTCGTCCCCTCACTAATACAATTCGTCCCCGAAATGAAAAATTCGGGGATTTTTGTGCTATGCTGTTGCTGTCACACGAAAGGAGTGATTGAATATATATGTCAAAGAAAAAGGAAAACGAAAAGCCGCAGTACGGTATTCTAAAATGCATGAAATACTTCTTCTCGCGGGCCGCGAAATACCGCCCCGAAACGATAGTGCTGCTGTTTTTCCAGATTTTATTCAACGTTTCAAGCGCGGTTTTCGGGTTCTATATGTCCCCGATGATACTTTCGCGGCTTGAAAACCACAGTACCGCGCAGGAGCTGTTTCTAACGGCGGCGTTCTTTATCGGCGGGTGCTTTGTATCCGACGCGCTTGTCAGCTATATCGGAAACGGGATTGGCTCGGGCAGCGTTAAATGCGCCTATCAGATCGAGCTGCGCTCGAGAATTTTGCAGGAGCTTTCAGACAAGGTCGCCACGACCTCATACTGCCACTGCCTCGACAACAAATATCTCAGAGCGGTAGAGCGCGCGGATGGAGCCTGCAGCGGCAACAGCTCCGCCGCCGAGG
>CANPZQ010000014.1 GCA_947588775.1 uncultured Clostridia bacterium | reverse complement strand
ACCCCCAAAATCCCCCCTCCATTTTCCGCCATCTGCCCTCCACCCATCTGTCCGCACCTTGTCCAAAAAATAATTGAAAATTTTGTGCATTTTTACTTGAAAATTTCCGCGAAGGGGTGTATAATCAGTATCGAAAATTTGCCGTTCAGCCGCCGGCAGTAAAGAAAAGAGGATACATATGCTGATACTGATTCAGATTTCGATATGTCTTATAGGCGGGCTGATGATGTCGCGAATCGCGAAGCTCCTGAACCTCCCCGCCGTCACCGCGTACCTTGTCGCGGGATTGCTTTTGGGACCGTTTTGCATCGGCGCGCTCGGGCTTTCCGACTTCGGAATAGGCTTCGGTAGCCTTGAGGGCGTAGCCTCGCTCGACCTTATAAGCGAAGCCGCGCTCGGGTTCATCGCGTTCACCATCGGAAACGAGTTCCGCATCGAACAGCTTAAACAGATGGGCGCGAAGGCCATCGTCGTCGGCATTTTACAGGCCGTTTTCACGACGTTTATGGTCGACGCCGCTCTGCTCATACTCCACCTCATCAATCCTGAGCTGATTTCGGTTTCCTCCGCAATAACCCTCGGCGCGATTGCCGCCGCAACAGCCCCCGCCGCCACGCTCATGGTCGTAAGACAGTACAAGGCCGACGGCCCGATGACAAAGCTGCTTCTGCTCGTCGTCGCGATAGACGACGCGGTCGGTCTGATGCTCTTTTCGGCGTCGTTCGGAATCGCAAAGGTCCTCGAAAGCGGTGAAATAAGCCTTGTCACCATAATTTTAGAGCCGATTATAGAGATTGTTCTGTCGGTGCTCTTGGGGTCGGCGGTCGGGCTTGCCCTCTTCGGGATTGAAAAATTCTTCCATTCCCGCTCAAAACGCCTCTCGATTTCGATAGCATTTGTTTTCCTGACCATCGGCCTTTCGATGCTCGAATTCGAGATTGGCGGAATACATTTCGGCTTCAGTCTGCTTTTGGTATGCATGATGTGCGGAACGCTTTTCTGCAACGTCTGCGACTTCTCGGAGGAGCTTATGGGGAGAATCGACAGCTGGACGGCTCCGCTGTTTGTGCTGTTCTTCGTGCTGTCCGGCGCGGAGCTCGACCTTGCAATCCTCTCAAACCCGCTTGTACTAATCATCGGCGGAGTTTATATAGTTTTCCGTTCTCTGGGAAAATATTTCGGCGCGTATCTGAGCTGCGCCGCCACGAAATGCTCAAAACTCATCCGGAAGCACCTTGGAATCACGCTTCTGCCGCAGGCCGGCGTCGCCCTCGGAATGGCTCTTACCGCCGAAAGCCTGAGCGACGGCCACGTCGTGCGAAACGTCGTGCTGCTCTCGGTTCTGTTCTATGAGCTCGTCGGCCCCGCCCTGACGAAGCGTTCGCTGATTGCCGCCGGCGAAATCACCCCCGAAGGCAAAACCAGCGCGAGAACCCCGAACAACCCGGTCGGGAAAATTTTCCACATCGGAGAGCAGAAGGGGGAAGGGAAATAGGGGGTGAAAGGCCGCCGGGGGAGGCGGCTTTTTGGTGGGGAATTTGGGTGGGGGTGGCCTGTTTAAACAGAAAACAAACTGTTGAAATCTGATGGCAGAGGGGGGGGGGGGGGGGGGGGGGGGGAGGGTTGGGTGGTTTACGGTTTCTGGGTCCCGGCTTTCGGCTTCTGCAGAGCCCCGCGCGGCGGAAAAAGCTGCTGTCTGCGTCCCACCCGCCCGCCCCCGTAATTTCGCGGTGTTTCCCCGCTTTTTCCGCCGCGCTTTCCTCATAGCCCCCATCGAAGGCGCGGCGAATGGGGCGGGGCGGGCGGGTGGGTGGCGGGCGGGTGGGTGGCGGGCAGAAGCCATGTCGGCCGCAGGAAATCAGCCCCATTCGCCGCGCAGATTCAGCTGAAGGCACAAATCATCCCCTCCCCTCTCTCCAAACCATCACACAACGACACGCGTTATGTATCCGATATAACAAAAACAGGCCCTCCGCATAGACAGGCCTGTTTTTACCGTTAGCAATGTAATTTTACATAAATTTCTCGGCAAATTCCGACATTATCGCCTTTTTCGTTTTCATCAAGACACCTGAGTGCATTTTCGGCGATGTCTTTGGGAACACCGTAATACACGCCGGCGATTCCTCCCGCTATCGCCGCGATGGTGTCGCTGTCGCCGCCGATGGATACGGCGTTTCGGATTGCGTCCTCAAAGTTCTCAGACTCCAAAAACGCTTCAATCGCCTGAGGAACCGTGCCCTGACACGTCACGTCGAAGCCATAGCCGGGGTGGATTTCGTCAATCGTGAAATCAAGTGCGTAAAATCCCTCGGCATAGGCTTTTATCTCATCTTTTGAGGCACCGTGGAGTGCGAGATATGTACAGCCGGCCGTCACTTTTGCACCCTTTATTCCCTCGGGTTGGTTGTGGGTGACGGCGGTCACAATCTCCGCCATTTTATCACATTACTCAAGGCTTTTTGCAACATACGCAACTGGGCTTACCCGCATCGCCGCACCGTTTCCGAAGCTGTTGTAGGGCTGAGGATTTTTCGAGAAAAGCCACCGGCGAAAGCTTCCGCCGTAGCCGCAGTCGGAATATAAATTTCCTATTTCCTGCATGTATTTTACCGCGTTTTCCGAAAGGTCGGAACGGTCGGGTTTGCTTTTTATTAACGCTTTGGCGACCGCAAGGGACATAACGCTGTCGTCTGTCGGTCGGCAACGAGTGCTGAAAAGAGGGAATTGCTTTGTTTTGATGTTGTGCCACTCGTAAATTGAGCCGATTATGTTGCCGACAATTGCTCCTAAGATTTTCATAAATAAACTTCCTTTTCATGTATTTTTGCAATCGACAGTCCCTTATTCCTCCTCATCCTCTTCTCCCTCAATATCCAAAAACAATGCCAAACTGTGCTTCACGAATTTCAGCCAGATGAGGTCGTACTGGTATCGGCGGGTGCTCTTTTCGTTGTGTTCGTAGGTCATCGGAATGCCGTATTTTTCGGCGATGTCGGAAAATCCCGGGAGAGTTTCGTTATAATACTTCCCGAACGCCCGATGGCCTTCGCCGCCGTTTTCGGAACTCAGCGCGCTGCGGCTTGCCATCAGGACGCAGAGGTTGTCCCGGAAGCCGATAAACATGCCGTATTTTTCATAAAAACAGTGAACCTTTTTCAGCTCTTCTCTCGCGAAATCATGATGGCCGATAACGATAACCTTCCCCGGGAACGGCTCGACTTCCTCTTTGTTTTCGAGGATGATGGCTCTGACCCCGAGCGCGGATATGTAATCCCTGAGATTTTCGGCGGATTTTTTCGGGCTCTTTCCGTCGACAAAAATCGCAACCGAGCCTTCGTCAGGCGACGGCTTGCCGGTGAGATACCCCGGCTTCTCGCAGAGCTGGTAATACTGGTCGCCGTAGGCTTTCTTGTGATGCTCCCGCCACATTCCGTTTTTGGCGAGTTCCTCGCGAATCCTGTGATGACTTTCGACATGCGCGACCCATTTTAAAGCCCTCTCGGCCTTCGCGTCCTTGCCCTTGCCCTTTACCTTGCAGGTGATAACTCCCGCGCCGTTTCCGCCAACGACGTCCTTTGTGAGGCTGTCGCCGACATGAGCCATCTGCGAAGGGTTTATTTTGTATTCTTTCATAACTTTTTTGAAGCATTTGTCGGAGGGCTTGTCCGCCTTCGCGTAAAAACAGTCCGCGCCGATTGCCTCCGCCGACTGTTTCGCCTGCTTACTCTTCGCGTTTGTGATGATTGCCACTTTGAACCCGATTTCATGCAGGCCGTCGACAAGCTTTTTGGCCTCGGGATAGCTGAGCTTTATTCCCGCGCGAATCTTGACCTTGTTCGCAATAAAGCTGCCGACGGTTTTGTCAAGGTCGAATGAAACCACCCTAACGCCGTGCTCCCACAGCCGCTTGTAGTCTATGTTGAAGATGTCCTTTTGGTATACGTCCGGCACGTAAAGTTTGAGTTCTTCCGTTGTCATTTTTAATTCCCCCTTGGGTTTATTTTAACATATTAGTTATTGAATGTCAAGGGTGGTGTGGGTGGGGGAAGGAGGGAATGGGGGTGTACTTGATATTTAATGTTATCAGGAAAAACCGCTCGCTAACGGCTTCGGGCTCAGGGGAAAGTAGATGCAGAGAATGCTCCGAATCGGCAGGTGCAGTGAGCTTTATATAAAGAATTCGTGGGACACGGCGATGCTTTTTGCTTGAAAGGTGGATTTGATTTTTCGGCAAGCCTACAAGTACTATGGTTTTCTTCAGAGCCCCGCGCGGCGGAAAAAGCTGCTTTCTGCGTCCCACCCGCCCGCCCCCGTAATTTCGCGGTGTTTCCCCGCTTTTTCCGCCGCGCTGCCCTCGTTGTACCCATCGAAGGCGCGGCGAATGGGGCGGGGTGGGCGGGTGGGTGGCGGGCAGAAGCCATGGCGGAGCAGGAAATCAGCCCCATTCGCCGCGCCGGCACATGGCAGAAAACAGACCGTCGAGAATCAGAAGCCGGAAATCATACCTCCCAAACCCTTGCGCCAAAAATCCGCCCTCTGCCCCGCCTCAATCTTAATAAATTCTTAATCTCAGCCTAATTGACTCTTAATATTTTCCGCCGCATAATAAAAATGCGCCCGCGCCTCCGACTTGACATCTACCGCGCCCTGCGGTATAATATAACAAATTCATTTATTTGGAGGATGTTATATGAAAATTCGCAAAATTCTGGCCGCCGCGCTCGCGGTTTCAATGCTTTGCGCGTGCGGTGCGCAGGGCGAGGAAAATCTCGGCACCGGCGAGCCGCAGGAAAACAACGCCGAGCCGGAAGAGAAAGTTGAGGAGGTTGATTACATGCAGGAGGCAAAGGACTTCATGGACGGCTTCGAGGCGACAATCACTATGCCGGAGGAGTACGCCAAAAGGCGCGACGGCGTAGAGTATCCCGCCGTTGAAAAGAAGAATTACTACTCCACGACATGCGAAAAGAACCGCAACGTAAACGTCGTCCTTCCGGCGAACTATTCCGAGGACAAGGAATACCCGGTTATGTACATTTTACACGGAATTTTCGGCGATGAAAACTCGATGACCGATTCCGGGACGAACATCATAATCCCGATGCAGAACATGATGGCGGAGGGCCTTATGCCCGAAACGATTCTCGTTTTCCCCTACATGTACGCGAGCAAAACTCAGGACGTATGCACCGCGATTGACGACGAGAACGCGAAGGCGTACGACAACTTCGTGAACGACCTCGTCGACGACCTCATGCCCTTTATGGAGGAGAATTATTCCGTCGCGACGGGCCGCGACAGCACCGCGATCATCGGCTTCTCGATGGGCGGCCGCGAATCCCTTGCAATCGGCCTCGCAAAGCCCGATATGTTCGGCTATGTCGGAGCAATCGCCCCCGCGCCGGGACTTGTCCCCGGAAAGGACTGGGCGATGGAGCACCCCGGGCAGTATACCGAGGACGAAGTCAAGTTTGAGGACGTCATGCCCCGTCTGCTGATGGTATGCGCGGGCGACCGCGACGGCACCGTCGGCACTTTCCCGAAGAGCTACCACGAGCTCTTTGACAAAAACGGCGTGACCCACGTCTGGTACGAAATCCCCGGCTCCGACCACGGCAACCCCGCAATCCAGAGCGGAATCTACAACTTCTGCAAATACGTCTTTAAGAAGTAATTTTTCGGGAAACCGCGCGGCGGAATTTTGACGTGGAAAACCCGTTCGTTTCCGCCGCCGGAGGGTTGTACAGCCGTTGTTTTTCGGGATAACCTCTGCCGCCCGGGGTTTGCATTAACCCGCCGAAGCCTTGCTTTTTGAAGTGTTTTTCAGCTTTCTCAAGCGGGTTTCGGGAAAATGCGGGGCGCGCTGCGATGTTCAAAAACGCAATCCCTGCGGGCGGGAACATTCCATGTCAAAAATCCTACAATAGGGCGCGGCGGGGCATTTCCGAAAAACGGCAAACTTTCCGGCATAGCGGCATAAATGCCGCCGGAACGGTTTCCCCAAAAATTCAAGAGGTGATTTATATGCTTAAAAAGATTTCGGCGGCAGCAGCGGCTGTCATCGTCGTTTTCGCAATAGCCGCGGCGGTGTGGTATTTTCTTCCGGTGAGGCTGCTGAAAAACGTCTACCCGGACGAAATCAAATCGATTTACGTCTTTAGCGGATACACCGGCGAGGGCTTCGAGATAACCGGCGCGAACGAGGTCGCCTATATTGCGAAAAACATAAGCGGCGCGACGTTTCGCCGCAGCGGCCTCGCCCTCGGCAAAAGCGGCTACGCCTTCCGCCTGAGCTTTCGCGACAAAAACGGCCGCGAGCTCGACACCCTCATCGTCAACGGCCCGAACGCGGCGCGAAAAGGCGCGTTTTTCTACCGCTGCGACGGGGAGGAGCTGTGCTATGAGGTGTTGGGGGAAATGGTATAAACTGCTCCGAGCCGTGATTAACCAATAATCTAAAACCACCCTGCAAAGCCCTTTTGCTCTGCAGGGTGATTTTATACCACTCCCCTACCTTACCCTCTCCATCCTCCCCCTATCCATCTCCACCACCCCGTCGCAGAGCAGCTCAATGTCCTCGCTGGAATGCGAGGCAATCAGAATCGTCTTGCCCTGCGCCTTCAAATCGAGCAGATATTTCCGCATTTCCCCGACGCCGTCCTTGTCGAGGCCGTTCATAGGCTCGTCAAGTATCAGCAGGTCGGGGTCCTCCATTATCGCCTGCGCGAGGCCGAGCCGCTGGCGCATTCCGAGGGAATATTTCTTAACCGGCTTTTTTAAATTCGGGTCGAGGCCGACGAGCTCGATGCTCCTTTTAATGTCGTCGGCGGTGATTTTTCGCCTTATATCCGCTAACAGCTTTAAGTTTTTATAGCCGCTGTAATATGGGATAAATTCCGGCGTTTCAATGATTACCCCGACGCTCTCGGGAAAGTCGCAGTCTACTCCGATTCGCTTTCCGGCGACGGTTATTTCGCCCTCGGTGGGGCGAATGAAGCCGCAGATACACTTCATAAGCATGGTTTTACCGCTGCCGTTCCGGCCGATTATTCCGTGGATTTTGCCGTCGTCAAATTCGACGTTTATGTCCCGCAAAATCATATCCTTTTTAATTTTCAAGCTTACATTTTTTACGGTTATCAATTTCAATCCTCCTTTGACATAAGCGAGAGGTTCTTGCGCCTGATTACGCATGTCCCGGCGAGGTACATAAGCGCGTTTGCGGCAATCAAATACATCACCGAGCCGCGAATCGGGAAAATAACTTCGTTAAACAGCTCGCCGTAGTGGTATCCCGCGGTCGCGTGGGCGAAGGGGAACAGCAGGCTTATTTTAAGGCCGATAATCTGAAGGGCCATGCCCGCGCCGAGCGTTAAAAGATTCGCGGCGAGGCCGACCGCGCGGTTGAACCGAAGCGCGAGGGTCATCTGGAGCTGCGCGCAAAACGTCAGGTGCAGAACCGTCAGCAGGCTGCAAATCGCGGCCGCGCCCGCAACCGAAAAATTCGTCATAACCGAGAGGTCGAGATAACTCAGCGGGTTCGTGCTGCGAAAGAAAACCGCGTCCATCGTCTGCGCGTTGATGAGCTTCGCGGAGTTGCTCCAGACGTTTCCGACAAAGCCCTGCGGCTGAATCGCGACAATTCCGAAAACGAACAGAGCCGCGAGCGTCGTCACCGCCGCCATCGCCGCAAAGCCGACCTGGGAGCGGTACCACCTCGCGCGGCCGGTTCTGATTAAAACGAACGTCGCGTTCGCGGAGATGTCCGGAAAGTCGATCATCAGCACCGCGAAGGTCAGCGTTATAACCGGCACGCAGAAAATATTTGTTATGAAAGTTATGTAAGGCTCAATCATGTTTACCGGCTCGCCGAACATCGCGATATACTCCTTAATCGGGGAAACCGTGAACATGTCGAGGCAGATAAGCGTAAACAGCATAATTATCTGCTTGTCGTTCTTGAGCCATTTGACATACTCCGAAAACGCAATATTAAACCGCTTCAATTCATCACCCGCTTTCCGAAGGCTTTTCTTCCCAAGGCATAGAAAACCGCCGTCGCGCCCAAGGCCGCGGGAAAGTATATAAGCCCGAGCAGCTCGCGATTCTCAAGGCCGGGGGTGGTTCTGACAAAGTCGTTGAAAACGATTTGCGAGCGGAAAATCATACTGCTCGGACATAAAAATCCCGCCCACGCGTTTCCGCGAAGATATACCCCCTC
Organism: uncultured Clostridia bacterium; assembly: GCA_947588775.1. GTDB lineage: Bacteria > Bacillota > Clostridia > Oscillospirales > Ruminococcaceae > Faeciplasma. The sequence continues at coordinate 15,651 of CANPZQ010000014.1, read as the reverse complement.
GAAGCCGTTGCTCATCGCGAACATCGCCGCAATCGGCAGGCCGAGGGCCTTGTATTTGCTCTGAGTGAGAAGATACAGGAGCAGACAGAGTGCCGAAATGCCCGACGAAAACAAAAACACAATCAGCGCGGCGTTGAAAACATATAAATATTCGTTTTGGGAATTAAATAACGTCCCGAGCTGGGAATTGAGCGGAACCTGTCTGAACATCTCCTCGAGGGAGTCGGGGCGGTATTCCGAAAGATACTCCGAGTTTTTCGGAAAATGAAGATACACCGCCGCGCAGTAAATCCCGTACCCCGCCGTGACCGAGCCACCGCCGGAGAGAACGTATTTAAAGAAGGTTTTGTTCCAGTATCCCGAAAAATTTCCCTCGCGAATAAGCCTGAAACGGTAGTTTCCCCTGAGCTCCGCCGCAACCCCGAAAACGCATGGCGCGGAGCACAAAAGCGGCATAAACGCGGCGAACCAGATTGCTTCGGCGGGGGTGCAGTAATCGGGCGCGGCGTTTCGGTTTGATTCCTCCCGAAGCTCGTCGTGGCTGTAGGAAAAGTATTTCAGGATAACGGTGCTTCGCTTTTGCCCGACGTCCGGACATGGCGTAAGCACAAGAAGCAGCAGCGTCGCCGCGATTGTGAAAACATATCCCCCGATTGTATAAACCACGTCTTTTTTATTCAATTTACCTGCCTCCTTTCGGTCATTCCGTAAGCCATGGCGACGATTTCGCCGTTGAGCGCGTCGACAAAGTATCTTTCGTCGAGGCTTTCGGCGGGCGCGTCCGGCGGGGCGTTCTTGCGAAAGCACCAGTAGGGCTTAAGCTCGAGCTCGCAGGTCGTCGCCGCCATGTCCTCGTAATAGGCCGGGTATTCCCAAATACCGAAATAGGGATAATTTTTGCATACCAAGACATAATTCAAATCCGCGAAAAAGCTCAGGTTTGCGTTCGGGGCGAGATTTTCGGAGAGAATATCCGCCGCCGCGCCGAGCGTTAAAAGGCTGTCGCCCGAATCTGTCGAATCGCCGACGTCGTAGGCGTAGTCCTTTGTGAAGCTTGTGAGCCGCTCCTTTTCGGAGCACCAGCAGGCGATATAGTTGTCAATCATAAATTCCGTACCGCCTTCAATCGCCTCATTGTCGCTGTAATACCTTCGGTCCGCGTCATAGAAGTTTCCGTTTTCGTCCTTAAGCTGCATCATAAAATAGTAGCCGAAGGTTTCCCGGGGAAGGGCCTTGACCTCAACCTTTTTAACGCAGTAGGCGAACCCGTCCGGGTCGGAGGGCGCGATTTCGCCGTTGAAAAAGCCTTCGGCAAACGAAATCGCGTCCTTTAGGCTCCATTCCCCGCCGCCGTACATCTCGTAGCTTAAATCATCGGGGATTTCGTCGTAGTCGGGGTCAAACTGCGCCACGGTTTTAAAAGCGTCGGGGTAGCAGGTGTTTTCGGGGAGAAACGACCCGTACGGCGCGCTCCATGTCGCTCCCATGGTGTTTGTAATAAGGTGAAAGAGCACGTCGCCGCTATCGGTCGGCCTGTACTCGTCGAGCGAGAAGCAAAGGCGGTTCTGGTTCAGAATTTTTCCGTCGGGCTGCATGGTCGGCTCGTCCGAAATCGGCTGGTCGTCGTACATCGCTTCGCCCTTCTTTTTATGCTTCCATAGCGTTTCGTCGTAGGCGTCGTACCTGTCGCCGAATAGATAATCCGCGAACTTATAGATGTCGAAATCCTCCGCGCGGCCGACCTTGACGCTATAGGTCGGCATAACGCTTCCCTCGCCGACACGCGCACGCTCGACGGCGATGTTTTTATAGGTTTTTTGCAGGTCGAAGTCGAGCTGAGCGCGGATTTCGTCGATGTTCCCGCGCTCCAAGGGCTGAAACGGGGCGGGCTCGGGCTCGCCGTCGGCTTTTGCGGAAGCGGTAACGGAGGCGGGCGGCAAGGTTTCGGCGGGAGCGGTTTCCTTAAGGCTTTCCGGCATCTCCGCGCAGGAGGAAAGCGTTAAAGCCGCGAGCAGGACGGCTAATTTTCTTAGTTTTCTAATCATTTTTGACCTCCTTGTCAAAGAAAAATTTTTCACCGTGGAATTCGATTGATTCTATTTCTGAAACGTCGACCGGCGCGACGAAGCCGATATATTCGCAGTATTCGCCGGTTTTTTGGTCTATCCAGCCGTTTTGCGAGCGAAAAAGCCCCGTGTCGAAGCCCTGAACCGAGCCGTCCGAGAAATTCACCGAAATGTTTAATATATCCATGAACTCGATTCCCTCCTCGATTCCGAAAACGCCGGTCGGTCTGTCGCTAAGCCTGAAAAGTATCCCGAGCGGGGAGAGGCTTGTTGAAACGGTTATTCCGCAGATTTCGGGCGACTGCTTTGAATCGTGAAAATCAAGCACATTAAGCATATTTTTGTCGATTCCGAAATCCAACTCGCCGCCGCAAAGGGGGACAAAGTCGGAATATCCGCCGTCGGGACTGTAACCGAAGCCGCCGAGGAAGATTTCGCCGCCGTCGGGGATTTCCGCGAAGCCCATGTCGTAGTAACCGTAGGTGAAAATGCCGCCGCTTCGCCCGAGAAGCGTCATTCCGACGGTTCCGCCGTGGAAATTGTCGCCGAAACGCCGGAACACCGGCACTGCCTCGCCGGGAATATCGCACTCCGACGCGTCGACCTCGACAATCGCGACGATATAGTGGCCGTCGCAGACGGTTTCGACGATATTTGCCGAAACTTTTCCCGAGGAGGCGGAAATCTCCCCCGCGCCGCCGAAGCCCTCCGCCGCTTCCGTCGAAAGCCCGGAGCCGGAGCGTTTTACTGCCTCATCGAAAAATTTTTTAAGCCCGAAAAATCCCGTTCCCACCGCTGCGGCCGTTACCGCCCCCGCCAGAAGCACCGCTAAAATTGCGGCCGCCGCCGCGGGAAGGCGCAAAATCGCCGCGCGGCGCGTTCCCCCGACTGCCCCGAAGCTCTGAACCCGCCGCCGGGCGCAGCTTTTGGCGTTTTCGTCGAGCGTGACCGAGGCCATCGCGTTTTTGTAATCCTCAAGGCGCATAAAAACCCTCCTGATTCAATCCTCAAGCTGCGGCGCGAGCATCTTTCTTGCGCGTTCGAGCCGCTTTTTCACCGCGCTGACGCTTATTTTCAGAATGCCGGAAATCTGCGCCGCCGTCAAATCCTCATAATAAAACATGTGAACCGGTATTCGGTACTTTTCGGGCAGCGACATCACCAAATCGAGTATTTCCCTGCTTTCGTCGGGCGGCGGGGAACGGTAAACGGTTTCGGAGCGGACGTATTTTGAATGCTTTAAAAAGTTTTTGCACTTATTTATAGTGACCCTGATGAGCCACGCCTTTTCGTGCTCCGCCGACTGAAAGCGCGGCTTTGCCTCGATATATTTCAAAAACACGTCCCCGGCGACGTCCTGCGCGTCGTAAACGTTGCGGAGGTAGCTGAAAGCGACCCTCGACAGCGCGTCGTAGTACCGCTCGAACAGTTCCTCGGCCCCGGGATTTCTGTAACCGTCCATTGCTTCACGTCCTTCACTATATATACAACTGAGGGTGGGGGAGGGTGACTTTTTTATATTATATAGACGTGGGGTGGGGCGGTGGGGTTACAAGATGCGGCCGAGGCGGCCACATCAAAAGGACAGAAGTGAGAAGTCAGATGTCAGAATTACAAGGCGTCACCTTCGGTGACAATTTTAAATTGCGAGGATAATGCGTGCGGAATGGACACTCCCGGTTACAAGGAAATTTTTTTTGCAAATTAAAAACGGCATGCCCCCGTCATGCCGTTTCATTAAAAAATTTACACATTTCCGCCAATTGGCGGCTGCCGCTTTTACTCCACCCCCGTAACCCTATAATCCTTCTCCTCCACCGCGGCTTTCAACGCGTCATCGCTGACGGGGGACGAAAGCTCTACGACGGCGGTGCCGGCGGTGTGGCTTACCTCGGCGGAGGTTACGCCGGGGACGGCTTCGAGGGCCTTTTTGACGGTCATTTCGCAGTGGCCGCACATCATTCCTTCAATTTTAAGCGTTTTTTTCATGGTTTGTTCCTCCTTGAAATTAAGTTCGATTTGGTTTTTGATTTTTTTATCATGCCGCGAATCGCGGATGTTGACAAGGTTAAGCCGCAGCGCGTTCGACACGACGCAGAAGCTTGAAAGGCTCATCGCCGCCGCGCCGAACATCGGGTTGAGGGTTATCCCGAACGGGATAAACACCCCGGCGGCGAGCGGGATTCCGATAATGTTATAAATAAATGCCCAAAATAAGTTTTCGTGAATGATTCTGAGGGTCGCGCGGCTAAGCCTTACGGCGGCGGCGGCGTCCGAGAGGCGGCTTCGCATCAAAACTACGTCCGCCGCGTCGATTGCTACGTCGGTTCCCGCGCCGATTGCCATTCCGATGTCGGCGGAGGTAAGCGCGGGTGCGTCGTTGATTCCGTCGCCGACCATAACCACACGTCCGCTTTCGCGGATTTTTTTGATTACGCGCTCTTTTCCCTGCGGGAGGACCCCGGCGACGACCTCGTCGATTCCCGCCTCGCGGGCGATGGCTTCGGCGGTTTTTCGGTTGTCGCCGGTGAGCATTACGGTTTTTATCCCCATTCCCTCAAACTCCGCGATTGCGCGCGGGCTGTCCTCCTTGATTACGTCGGCGACGGCAATCATTCCGACCGCCGTATCGCCATGGGCGAACAGAAGCGGGGTTTTTCCCGCACCGGCGCAGCTTTCCGCGGCTTTTTCGAGCTTTTCGGGAACGTCGCATATGCCGCTTATGAATTTAAGGCTTCCGCCGACGGCTTTCTTTCGGGAAATAACCGCTTCAACGCCGTTTCCGGGGAGGGCGGCAAAATCCGAGGCGGATTCTTCTTTTGCAAAAAGCTCTTCGCCGCGCTTTACGATTGCCTTTGCGAGCGGGTGTTCGCTCATCTTTTCAAGGGAATAGGCGACGCTCATAAGCTCTGGCTCCGAAACGCCGTCGGCGCAGACTATATCCGTTACCTGCGGCTCGCCGAGGGTAACGGTGCCGGTTTTGTCGAGAACGACAGCTTCGGCCTTGCCGGTTTCCTCCAAAGAAACTGCCGTTTTAAAGAGAATGCCGTTTTTCGCGCCTACTCCGCTTCCTACCATAATCGCGACGGGTGTCGCAAGCCCGAGGGCGCATGGGCAGCTTATCACCAAAACGGAAATCCCCCTCGCAAGGGCGAATCCCGCGCCCCTCACCAAAAGGAGCCATACTGTCGCCGTAACCGCCGCTATCGCGATTACCGTCGGGACGAACACCCCCGAAACGCGGTCGGCGATTTTTGCAATCGGGGCCTTTGTCGCCGAAGCGTCGGATACCATTTTGATAATCTGCGAAAGAGTTGTGTCCTCGCCGACGCGGGTGGCTTCGCATTTCAAAAAGCCGGAGCTGTTTAAGGTTCCCGCCGAAACCGCGCTTCCCGCTTCCTTGTCAACGGGAATGCTCTCGCCGGTAAGCGCGGATTCGTCCACCGCGCCGGAGCCATCAATAACCCTTCCGTCGACGGGGATATGCTCCCCCGGGCGGACCGCGAAAATATCCCCCGCGACGACCTCTTCCACAGGAACAGAAACCTCCGCGCCGTTTCTCAGGATATTCGCGGTTTTCGGCGCGAGCTTCATCAGGCTTTTAAGGGCGTCGGTGGTTTTTCCCTTTGAACGGGCCTCCAAGGTTTTTCCGACGGTTATAAGCGTAAGGATTGTCGCCGCGCTCTCAAAGTAAAATTCCTCCATAAGCGACATCGCGCGCTCATGATCCATCTTAAAAACAGCGTCGGACATCATAAACAGCGCGGCGGCGCTGTAGATAAACGCCGCCGACGAGCCGAGCGCGACCAAAGAATCCATGTTCGGCGAACGCCTCCACAGAGCCTTGAAGCCGCTTGTGAAGAAGCGTTGGTTGATTACCATTATAATAACGGTGAGAAGAAGCTGCAAAAGCCCCATCGTCAGATGGTTTTCGGCAATTGCCGAAGGAACCGGCAGGCCGAGCATATGCCCCATCGAGAAATACATCAGTATCGCCCAAAAGACGAGCGACCAGACGAGCCGTTTAAAAAGCTTCGGGGTTTCGGTGTCTTTCAGGGCGTCGCCGTCGGCGTGGGAACGTTTTTTGCCCTCCTCCTCCGCGCCGTAGCCGGCAGCCGTCACCGCCGCGATTATGTCGCCGGAGGACGCGCTTCCCTCGACCGACATCGAATTTGTCAGAAGGCTGACGGCGCAGTCCTCGACCCCGGGAACGGCCTTTACGGCCTTTTCAACCCGCACGGAACAGGCCGCGCAGGTCATGCCGGTAACGCTGAATTTTCGCATAAAACCGCCTCCGCTATTTCATAAGAGCCTGAAGGGAGGCGACGAGCTCGTCGATGGTTTTTCTGCCCTCTTCGGTCATTTCCTTTGCAAGGCAGCCCCTGACGTGCTTCGCCATCAGCTCGCGGTTAAAGGAATTCATCGCGGCGGCGGCCGCGGAGCTCTGGACTAAAATGTCGAGGCAGTAGGTGTCGCTTTCAATCATCTTTTTCACCCCGCGAATCTGTCCCTCGATTCGCGAAAGTCGGTTGATAAGCAGTTTTTTGTCCTCATCGGACCTCACGGTAACGCGCTGCTCGCAGCAGGCGGAAGCGTTTGTATCGGACATGGGTAGACCTCCTTTTTGATTGGCTGCAAGGTTTGAGTTGGATATACCCGGTGGGGTATATTTGTATTATAGCACGGGTGGGGCGAGTTGTCAAGGGGGGATTTGTGGGGGAGGGGCCCGTCCGCCTACATTTAAGCCCAAAGCAGTTAATGGGAAGCGATTAGCAGCGGCAAATCACTAAGCAAAAATTTTTTATAATGTGGTCGTTTGGGGCACTCCATTTGTGGGGGAGGGGGTGCGCGGCGGAAAAAGCTGCCTCCATCGTCCCACCCGCCCGCCCCCGCAGTTTCGCGGTATTTCCCCGCTTTTTCCGCCGCGCCACCTGTCAGAAAACAGAAGTCAGAAATCAGAAATCAGAAGCCGCACAGCCAAAGTCTTGCAACTGACTTCTGTTTTTTCTCCCATCAAGGCGCGGCGAATGGGGCGGGCGGATTGCAGAAAGCTATAGCGGGCGGGTGGGTGGGCGCAGGAAATCAGCCCCATTCGCCGCGCCGGCCTCTCTACCCCCCCAAAAAAATCAGCCCCCTTCCCTAATTCGGAAAGAGAGCTGACAATTTTCCCCGCCCCTCAAATCCCCCTTACTCCTCCCCACCCTTCAGTATAACCGCGATTATCGCGCAGGCGATGCCGCCGACGGGGAAAACGGCCCATGACGGGCTCCAGATGCCCATGACGAAGCCGATGGCGAGGTAAATCGCGGTCGCGGAGAGCATTATCACCGAGCAGATTTGGTTGCAAAGCCTCTCGCGTTTCTTTCTCCTGACGGCCTCGTCCGGGGCGGAGTCGCTTATTTGCTGCTCCGCGTCGCTGGCGCGGTTACGGGCGGCTGCTCGGTTATAGCCGGCTATGTTGAATTTTGCATGCGTGATTCCGCCGTAGACGAACATCCACACCGCCGCGGCTATCATCAAAAGAGAAATCACGGTTGAAAGATTTTCCGGAAGCGAAGGCCAGCCGCTCGCCACGCACATTGCGACGGCGATTATAAGGATTCCTCCCGCTATTAAAAAGGGAAAAATTTTCGTGTTGAAACGCTCTTCCTCTTCGAGCGTATAAATTTCGGGGATTACGGGATTTGCGCGCTTGAATGCGGAATCGCGGCTTCCGAATATTACGAAAATCGCGACCGCCGCCGCTACCATCAAAAGTAAAATCCCGTTTCCGAGTGCCTCGCCGATGTCCCCGAAACGCTCTATATTAAACGCCGCGGACATTCCCGCGCCGGCAATACAGAGAAACACCCCTGTCGCGACGCCCTTTGCGAAGCTGTTGCAGTGATTTTCATACCTTCTGCGGACGTCCGCGCGGTCGACTTCGACCTTCCCTTTAATAAGCTCGTCCATTGTCACGCCGAAAATATCGCAGAGCTGGATAATTTTGTCCATTTCCGGATACCCGCCGTCGGTTTCCCACTTTGAAACGGCCTGCCGTGAAACGTCGAGCCGTTCGGCAAGCTGTTCCTGAGAAATTCCGTTAGTCTTTCTTAAAACCTGAAGATTTTCGCTGAAATTCATAATTTTACCTCCATGGGTGGATTTATCGGCACTGCCGACGGTAAAAGAATACCACACCGCCGCCGGATTTGCAATCAAACCGCGGTTGCAACTTAAATTTTCTTTGCCACATTTGGTTGCGGGGGAGGATAATGGGGGAGGCGGGGGATTTTTGAGGGCTTGGGGTGTGCAGGCGGCTGTTTGAGGTTGTGGGCATGGCTTTGGGCGGTTTGGTTGCATGGCTGCCGGAGGCCGCGCGGCAGGAAAAGCTGGTGCGTTGGTCCCACCCGCCCACCCACGCAGTTTCGCACTATACTACCGCTTTTCCCGCCGCGCTACCCCGTTGCACCCATCGTAGGCGCGGCGAATGGGGCGGTCAGATAGCGGGAAACCTTAGAGGGCGGGTGGGTGGGCGCAGGCACCAGCCCCATTCGCCGCGCCGGCCTCACGCACAAACCCGCACATGCCACAACGCACCAAAGCCTGCCTCATCAGCTTCCACCCTGCCCTCCGCACCCATCACCCCACCCTCAGCATCGCTCGCAGCACCTTCAAATTCCCGTCGTTATGCTCGATTTCCCGCGAAATAAGACGCACGCCGGCGGCGAACGGCTCGCAAAGCTCCGACGCGAGGCGGTACAGAAAACAAATCAGCGAGCACTCTGTGAAAACGTCCTCGGTGTTAATTGACTTGAGAAAATATCTATAGTTAAGATATTGCAGATAATTTCGTCGCTCGAGAGTGGTTCCGGCGCGGACGGGTTTTGCCGAAAGAGCATGTCCCCACTTTTCGGAAAGAATTTCGGTTTCCGAAAGAATCAGCCGGCGCGCCTCGGCCATCTCCGCGCCGTCAAGAAGCTCCATCGGCGAAAATTCAAGCTCCGCCGCGCGCTCCGGCTCGCCGACGTCAATCAGCCCCTGCAAATCCGCGCCAAGGCCGAGGAGCTTTCCCGCAGCATCGTCGGGGTCCGGCTCCGCGAAAATCATCTGCGAAGCACGCCGCCGCGCATTCACCAAAACCTGCAAAAGCGGGTCGGGCGTTTCGCGGAAAAGCTCGGCGTAGCAGTCGCTTTTCTGCGATAAAACTAGCTCCGCCGCCGTCGGACAGGACAGCGACAGCCCGGCCTCCGTGAAGCCGTCATACTCCTCAAAAAAGCGGGGATATTTTGAGCATATCTCACAAAGCTTTCCGCCTGTTTTTATGTATATATCACAAAGCCCGTCGCTGCGGAAGTAGCCGCATTTCCCGTCGGGGAGCGTTTTGAAAACGCGCGAGCCGTCGTCCGCAGGTTCTGTTTTTTCGGCGATGTCCGGCACCGCACCGAGGTAGAAGCTGTACGACGCGTCGTCGAGCGGGATTTGCCAGCCCGCCGCGCAACACGGGTCGCCGCACCTTGCCGCGCGACAGGAAAATTCGGGAAAATATGATGGGGTGAACATTTTTTGAGCCTCTTTTTTGTGATTTTTTGGGGAATGGGATTGGCGGAATTTAAGAGGAGGCGCGGCGGAGAAAGCGGGGGGGATGGCAGGAATAGTGGGAGGGCGGGGGGGGGGGGGGGGGCTGACGCAACAGCTTTCTCCGCCGCGCCGGGGTTTAGCAGGAAGTCGTGTCAAGCTGCCTTGCCCCGCCGAGGGATATAGCGCGAAATCGTAGAATGCATCAAAAAACTGAGCCGCGTCCGTTCCGGCTCCGAGCGCAGCTCCGATGGACAGGATTTGGCTCGGGCAGAGAAAAGGGGCTGCATCGCGCCGCAAATTTTCGCAACGACGAAGCTTTGTAAACAGCCTCGCTTCGGGCTTTCAGCCGACCCCCGCGCGGCGGGAAAAGCTGCCTCCATCGTCCCACCCACCCGCCCCCGAAGTTTCGCGAGTTTTGACCGCTTTTCTCGCCGCGCTTCCCTCGTTGCACTATCAAGGCGCGGCGAATGGGGCGGCCGGATTGAAGAAAACTGTAGTGGGCGGGCGGGTGGGCGCAGGAAACCAGCCCCATTCGCCGCGCCGGCACATGGCAGAAAAAGAACAGAAACCAACCGCCGCCTCCACCGAAAATTTGCGCTTAAGGCAGGTAAAGTTCACTCCTCACCCACCCCCGCTCAGCCCCGCAAGGGGGCCTCGGGGGGCGGATTCGGAGCGAACGGGGCGCGGGGACTCCGCTGATTTCGTCGGCCCCACCCGCCCACCCCCACACCTTCGCCTACTTCCCCCGCTCCGTCCCCGCGCCCCTACTTTCTCCCCTTCCTGAACACGATTTTCTTTTGAATCGTATAATTAAATACAAACATCGCCGCCTCCGAAAGCGGCTTTGCAAGCGGCTTTGGTATCTTCAGGAGCCGCACAAAAATTTCGAGGAGAATAAACGTCTTAATTAAGAATGCCGCACCCGCGAGCGAATAGTATCCGGCCATCTCTGCGGGAACGCTGCCCTGCGAGCGAAACACCCACCTGCGGTTCAGCCAGAAATTCACCTGCGAGCTCACTGCGAACGCCGCAACCGCCGCAAGCTCCATCGAGAGGAAGGAAATCCCCCCGAGCACGCGGTCAAGTGCGAGAAAAATCACATAGTCGACGGCAAACGCGGCGCATGACGACAAAAAATACCGCACCGCCTTCATCTCAAAAATTTTTTTCAGAAACTTCATTCAAAACACTCCCGGAACTATTATGCAACATTTTCGCGGGAAAATCAAGAGGGTATGCCGTCTGTACCGGTGTACCTGTCCAAAATTACCGCATATCTGCATTTGCCCACAACACTTGCCACCCCGCATTAAAAAGTATATAATATAATTTCTCCCCTATTAAAAAACTCCCCCACCCCCTAACCGTCCTCCCCCATTCGACACTATATACACGAAGGCCTTCAAAAGGAGCGGAAAATTATGGATATTAAGACGGCGGCGCAGATGCTTACGGAAAATCTGCCGGCGATTTACGGCTTTGCCGTGCGAAACCTGTATGACGCCGGCGAGGCGGAGGATTTGGCGCAGGAAATCGTCTGCGAGGTGCTCGAATCGGTCGGAAATCTCAGGGACGACCGCGCGTTCTGGGGGTATGTCTGGTCGACGGCGAAAAATACCCTTCGCGTGTACATTCGCCGCGAGGAGCAGAAGAGAAAGCGTCAAAAGGCGGTGGAAAACACGTTTTACCGGGAAACAATCATCCCCTCGCCCGAGGACGACGTGCTTGACGCGTCACAAAACGCCGACGACATTTACCGCATTCGGCGCGAGCTCTCGCTTCTCTCGAAAACGCGGCGCGAGGTTTCCGTCCGATACTATATCCAAAATAAATCCTGCTCCGAAATCTCGGAAGAACTAAAAATAAGCGTCGAAGCGGTGAAATATCACCTCTTCAAGGCGCGCGCAAAGATGAAGGAAGGTTATTTTATGGAGAGAAAATTGGGAAGAAAAAGCTATGACCCGGGAAGATTTAAGATAGATTTCTGAGGCGATTGGAACTGCTACAACGACTTTTTTAACAGGAAAATTCTCGGGGCAATCGCTTTGGCGGCATATTATGCGCCCGCTTCGGCGGAGGAGCTTTCAGTTGAGCTCGGCGTTGCGATGCCCTATCTTGAGGACGAAATCGAGGTGCTTCTGGCGGCCGGAATAATCAGAAAAACCGGCGAAAAGTATCAGACGAACATCGTGGTTCTCACCGACGAATACGAGAAAGAGGCCGACAAAAAGATGGCCGATTTTATATCCGGCAGGGCGGATGATATTTTTGAGGAAATTAAAATGATTCTTCCCGAGGTGAGAAAACTTGATTTCACCGGGAAAGATTACGACGACAACAGGCTTTTGTTTATGCTTTTAAACATCGCCGTCGTGAACGGGTTTATCTATGCGCAAAATGAATCGCCATACGGCGACCCGCCTCCTCTTAAGCTCGGCGGTCACGGCTGGGTGTTCGGACATGACAGCGGATATGACCACTGCAGATTTATAGGCGTTTCGATGCATGCCGAGCTTTCGGAGAGCAGCTCATGGTTCTCGGCAGAAAATTACCGGGCGATTGGAAAGTGCCAGCTCTTTAATCATTGGAGGTTCATGGAAAAGGCGAAGCTGATGATTCGGGCAATTGATGAAAAATGCGCGGATAATCTCAGCGAGAACGAGCAGGAGCAGCTTGAAATCCTCATCGACGGCGGTTTTATCTCGGCTTGCGAGGGCGTGATGAGAGCGGAATTTCCGGTATTTTCCGAGGACGCCTACAACAAACTGACCGAAGATCTTCTCAAGCCTGCCATAGAAAAGGTCGCCGCGATGATGACCGACGTCTCGGACATCTGCGAAAAGCTGCTGAAGGATTACACCCCCGCAAGCGTCCGCGACCAATGCGGCCCCGTCGCGAAGATAAACCACCGCCTCGAATCGGGCGCGGTGCTCCTTGAAACGCTTCTTGAGAGGGGAAAGCTCGTGCTGCCGAAGGGCAAGGTTCCGATTTGCACGTTTGGGGTCAGGGGGTAAAACGGTTTTCCCGAATCGGTGCTTGCGCGCCGGTTCGGGAAATTTTTGAATACTGCGCACAACCCCCGTTGATTTCAGCGCGAAAATGTGCTAAAATCGCCTTGAGGGGGCGCAGACATGAATTATATAGATGAATTAGCGAAAATACTTGCCGTTCACGCCGAAAAATACCCGCTCATGCAGCCATGCGACGCGGTGAAGCTGATTTTTCAGAGCGAATTTTTGGGCGGGCATATGATAAAAAGCCCGGAACAAAGCCTTTTGCAGCTCACCGATGAATTTAACATGATTGAGAAAACGCCCGGCGCGCAGCTCTTTGAATATATCGGAAACGGAGTTTCGCGGGTGAATCTCGCGGCACTTGATACCGAAAAATACCCGCTTTCGGAGCTTAACCGCGACTTCTGCGAGTCGGCAAACCTCCGGCGCGGCAACATGGACGCGTTTCTGAAAAAGCTGAATTTTCTCGAGGCGGAATACCCGCGCCTCGAGTTCCGCTTTTCTGCGGAAGAGCTTCGCGGCTATCTCGAAAAATACCGCCGCGCGGGCTGCCCTGCAGTATCGCACAGCGAGGAATACCGGATTGCGTACAGGCCGGCGTATAGGGTGATAGTTAAGGGGTGAGTGGTCCAATACTAATACCCTGCCTTTTGAAACGGCGGCAAATTTGCCAAATTTTTAAGCATGATCTTGCTGATAGGCACATCATAATGCTAACAACCTAATGGGGAGGGTGTGCGCGGTGCTGATGGCATATGCAAAATAGCGTAATGCAGGATATGATTGAGTATAAAACTTATACGAAATTGTTCATTGCAAGACGCTGATCTGCTGTTCGGATATGGCGCAATCGGCCTGCATTTAGCCGCATATATTTTGTTTACGATTTTCCCTGCATAATCCCCCAAATTCGGCAAATAATACAAGCACTGATAAACCGCGGGGCATTATGTCCCCAGAAAATACAGGAGGTACCATCATGAAAGCAACGGGAATAGTCAGACGAATTGACGATTATGTTATAATAGGACAAAGTCAGAAAAGCGCGATAACAGGGCGTTTGACGGTTTTGACCAACCATAATCGCTGACTTTTGCGGTATCTGCCGCCGCAACTGAAAGGAGTTTGGCAGAAGAATAAATACATATCCCCGCTCCCCTGCGTTATGCAGAACCCGAGTGGGGATTTTTTGTTTCAAGATGACAGGAGGAAAACATGGCAGTCTACAGAGTAAACAAAACAAAAGGCTTCACAGTCATGGCAAACTATCACTTGCAGGATATAACAATCTCGCTCAAGGCAGTAGGTCTACTGACGAAGATGCTCTCGTTCCCCGACGGTTGGAAATTCTCCACCGAGGGATTGGCGGCAATATGCAAAGAGGGTCCCGACGCGATCCAGTCGGCTCTCAAGGAGCTTGAACAGCACGGTTATCTCGCTCGCCGCCGTCTACGCGACGAAAAAGGCAGAATGACTTGCACGGCTTTTGAGATTTATGAGAAGCCTCAAGCCGTTGCTCCACATGAGGAAAATCCACACATGGAAAATCCAATTGTGGATAATCCCGACGTGGATAATCCACCTGTGGAAAATCCACGCGGGGAAAATCCGGGACAATCAAATACTTATAAAACAAATACTAAAAAATCAAATACTGATTCAATCAATCACCCATCAGTGGGCGATAGGGCAGATGAGATGAAAACACGCAGCGAGTTGGATGAAGAAATCAAGGCGAACATTGACTACGACATAATCATCGAGAACAAGCAGAACGACAAGCGGCAGATTGACGAAATCGTCACGTTAATGCTTGATGCTATCTGCTCACCCTCTCCGACCGTCAGAATCAATGGCACGGACATTCCAAAAACAGCAGTCAGGGAGCGGTTCTTGCAGCTTGACAGCGAACACATCGAATATGTTATTTTCGCTATGGAGCGGTCAAAACCAGAAATTAGGAACATTCGAGCATATCTGCTGACCGCGCTATACAACGCTCCAGCGACGATGGACAGCTACTACTCCGCACTTGTCAGCCACGACTTGAATCTGTAAAGGAGGCTTATGGATCTACACAAATATCCCGACGGTGTTCCGCCTTAGTGCGAACGCCTTAATTTTTTACCAAATTGGAGGAGGTAAAATGCAAGATGAAGTAAACAACAAAACGATCGCTCTCGCCATAAAGGGCGGCAAAGTCACAGCTGAAACGCTTGAAAAGGCTTTGAAAAAGCTGTTGCAAGAAATTGAAAAGTCCAAACAAACCCACTCGCAGCCGAAAATCTACCGCGGCAAGCAGTCGGTAAAACACCTTGTGCAGCAAAATACCGCAATCAACAACATCGAGATAACCGACGGAAATATCAAGGCTTTTCAGCGCACTGCCAACAAGTACGGAATCGATTATGCGCTGAAAAAGGACACCTCGGAGCAGCCGCCGAAGTACCTCGTTTTCTTCAAGGGGAAGGACATCGACGTCCTCACTCAAGCCTTTAAAGAGTTTACTGCAAACCGCGTACAGCGCGACAAGAAGCCGTCTATCCGAAAAACGCTCGCCAAGCACATTGAGGCAGTCAAGTCCCAGCACCGCGAGAAAACGCGGGACAAGGACAAGAGCCGAGGTGCCGAGCGATGAAGAAAAAGGTTGACGTCAAAAAGCTGATTTTGCTGAATATGCCTTACCTGTTCGCGTTCTACTTCGCGGACAAAATCTCGTCGGCATTCAGACTTGCAAGCGGTGATTCTTTCGCAAACAAGCTCGGCGCGGGATTTCTGAACATAGGAACAGCTTTTCAAAGTCCGCTGCCGAGCTTCCATTACATCGACCTGCTTGTAGGAATCGCTGGCGCGGCAGGCTTGCGGCTATTGCTTTACATCAAGAGCAAGAACAAAAAGAATTACCGCCACGGCGAGGAATACGGTTCGGCAAGGTGGAGTGCATAATCTCAAGTGTACGGGATACATACATTGACGCAGGAGGTATGCACGAATGGAGAAATACGGTAAAA
>CANPZQ010000013.1 GCA_947588775.1 uncultured Clostridia bacterium | reverse complement strand
GCAGGACGATTTATGTCCTCGACGAGCCGACGACCGGGCTTCACGCCGACGACGTTTCAAAGCTTATAGATATGCTCCAGCAGCTTGCCGACGCGGGGAACACGGTGCTTGTAATCGAGCACAACCTCGACGTAATCAAGTCGGCGGACTACATCATCGACCTCGGCCCCGAAGGGGGAGT
This sequence comes from uncultured Clostridia bacterium, assembly GCA_947588775.1. GTDB lineage: Bacteria > Bacillota > Clostridia > Oscillospirales > Ruminococcaceae > Faeciplasma. Next base: position 24,010 of record CANPZQ010000013.1, on the reverse strand, counting down.
GCGGGGCGGGCTTATTGTCGCCACCGGCACCCCCGAGCAGGTTGCCGAAAACGAAAAATCCTTCACCGGCCAATACCTGAAATTCGCGCTCGGCGGCTACAAGCAAAAGCCTTAGCGCGTAAGCCGCCGCGCGGATTAAGAAAGCTGCCTCCTGCGCCCACCCGCCCGCCCACCCCACCTTCCCGCAGCCTTCCCCGCTTTCTTAATCCGCGCTGACATAAAAACAAAAAGCAGGCCGTCCGAACAGCCTGCTCTTTTTTATCCCCGAAAAATCAATGCATATGCACGTCGACCTGCGGGAAGGGAATCTTAACGTTGGCCTTTTCGAGGGCCTCGACCGAGCTTTCCATAAGCTCGAAGCGCGCGGGCCAGTAGTCGCCGCCCTTTACGTTTACGCGAAGGACAAGCTTAATCGCGCTGTCGGCATGGTCGGAAACAAAGACGATTGGCGCGGGGTCGTCAAGAACGCAGCTTGATTTTTTCGCGCAGTCGATAAGTGCTTCGCGGGCCTTTTGCATGTCCGTGCCGTAGGCGACGCCGATTTCAATGTCGATGCCGCGGGTTTCCTTGACCGAGAGGTTGGTGACGGTCGAGGAGGAGAGCGCGGAGTTCGGGATATTAACGCTCTTGTTGTCGACGGTTACGAGCCTTGTGTAGAAAAGGTTGATGTCCTCGACAACCCCTTCGCCCGCGCCAGAGATTATGTAGTCGCCGATGTGGAACGGCTTGAAGAGCATAATCATAACGCCGCCGGCGAGGTTAGAAAGCCCGCCCTGGAGCGCGAGGCCGAGAGCGAGGCCGCAGGAGCCGAGGGCCGCGATTATTGTCGCCGAGGGAACGCCGAGAATCTGCACCGCGATAATTACGATGAGGACGTTAAGGGTTACGCGCACCGCGTTCAAAATAAACGCGCCGACGCTCGAATCTACCTTCGAGAGGGCCTTTCTGCCGATTTTATTGGTCAGAAACTTCACGATTTTCAGGCCGACGAACAGCACGACGAGCGCGAGAACGATTTTCAGCCCGAACGGGACGATGTAGGCGTTTACAAAGTTGAGAATCCAGTCTGTTGACATAAAAATTTCCTTTCTTTTTTGGATTTTCTCTATTATACCAGAATTCCCCGCAAATTTCCACTGTTAATTTATATAATTTTCAATATTTTTTCTGACAGTATAAAAGCCCCGGGCGCGCATTCCCTTTGCACCCGGGGAAAATTTATCAGAACTTCTTTTAAAAAGCGGCTTTCACGACAGCTCCTTTTTGCGGAATTTAGCCGCTGAAGCGAGATACGTCGCCGCGTAAACAGCGACCGCCGAAGCAAGAAATACCGCGCCGAGAACCGCTCCGTTTTTTTCGGCAAGCCCGAGCATCGGGTCGACGGCCATGGCGATAGGGGCGGCGAAGAACATCGTAAGCAGCATAGGAAGGATTATAATAAGATACGCCGCGCCCCGTATTTTCGATTCGCCGAAAACGTAGTAAATTCCGATAAGAACGCTCATCGCCGCGCCGACTAAAATATCGAGCGAGATAAACATGAAAATCTGCTCCGCCGAAAGAACGGCATTGATTTTGACGAAGAGCGTGTTAATCGCCATCATGAGGGCGTATACCGCCGCCGTTACGAGGTTCAACGCCACGGATTCCAAAAACCTCGCGTCGACCTGCTTCTTGCGCTCTATGCCGGAAAAAACGAGATATTTTTCCCAGCCGCAGCTTTCGCAGCCGACAAGCTGTTTAAATATAATCATGTTCGTAAGAGCGAACGCGAAAAACATCAGATGCGGAAGCCCCGCGAAGCAGGATAACGCGAAATTCAGCGTGAAAATGGCGTAGAGCAGCAAAGTCCCCTTTGAACAGTAAAAATCGCCCTGTATTACAGCCTTCATTTTTAAAACTCCCTTGTCTTGTAAAGAGCCGCCGATAGGAGCCATGAAACCGCGAATATCGCCGCGCTCGCCGCTATAATCACGGCGGCGGCGACAGATAATTTAACCGCGCCGAGATTGAGGCGGCTAAAGTCCCATCCGGAGGCGGAGGCCGTTCCGATAAACGCACCCGCAATCACGCATATTATCATGTATCCGTACCGGCCCTTTTCAAAGCCGACCCTGAACGTAAACGGCATACTAAGCGACGAAAACGCCATTATCGCGGGGCAGAATACCGCCGCCGCGGCCGCGTCGCCGACGGTATGGCCCTCTCCGGCAAGCATCGGGTTTACTACCGCTATGCACCCCGCCGCAAGCATCAGAACCGCCGACAAAGCGTTCAGAACAATCATCAGAATGAACTTTGAGGCAACGACCTGCGCGCGCGTAACCGGAAGCCCGTCGGCGTAAATATGCCACCGTGCCCGCTCGTCTGTTATGAGCATCGTCATCGGTATCATCGTTATCAGATAAGTCGGAATCAGGAGTATAAACGGGCTCGTTCCGCCCAGCGCGGTCAGCAGTATAAATATAGCCTCAACGGCGAAATATACCCAGCACATCTTCCACGCCACATAAATATCCTTAATCAACAGCCCTTTCATATCCTATCCTTCCTTTCTCACCATAAAGATAAACAGCTGCTCGATGTCTACGTTCCCGGCCTCTTTTCCGGCGGGAACCGCGCTTCTGTGAACGATTGCCTCGACCCCGTAGGGGGTTACTTTTTTGCCGATGACGGCGTTTTCGGGGAGCCTCGCGATTTCCTCTGAGGTCCCGCGAAGAATCCTGTATTCCTCCTTGAGCCTGTCCTTTTCCTCGCAGAGAATCAGCTGTCCCTTATGCAGAAACGCAACGTAGTCGCAGAGCTTTTCGAGGTCGCTGACGATATGGGACGAAATAAGAATCGAGCGGCTCTCGTCGCGGGTAAATTCGCTGAACATATCCACCACCTCGTCCCTCACAATCGGGTCGAGGCCGCTCGTCGGCTCGTCCAAAAGAAGCAGCTTCGGGTGATGGGACATCGCGACCGCAATCCCGAGCTTCATTTTCATTCCCCGCGAAAGCTCCTTGAACTTCTTTTTTTCGGGGACGGCGAGCTTTTCGAGATAGTTTTTGTAGGCCCCTGCGTCCCAGTTTTTGAAGATATTCGCCATGATTTTTCCGACCTGCTTCGCGTTTAAAACGTCGGGAATGCCGATTTCGTCCGGCACAACGCCTATATCCTCCTTCGCGAGCGTCAACGCCTCGCGGCTGTCCCTGCCGAAGATTTTTATTTCGCCGCCGTCGCGGGAAATCGCGTTGAGAATAAGCTTAATCGTCGTCGATTTCCCCGCGCCGTTTTCGCCGATGAGCCCCATAATACAGCCCGACGGCAGCGCGAGCGACACGTCCGAGAGGGAGAAGTCCCTGTAATTTTTTGTGAGATGATTGATTTCAAGCGCGTAATTGTTTGTCATAAGTTTTCCTCCGATATGTTTCTGAACATTTCAATAATTTCCTCCTGCGAAAGCCTGAGCGCGGCGGCGATTTTAAAGATTTTCTCCATATGCTGCTCAATCTGCCGAAGGCTCTCTTCCCGCAGAAGCTCAAGGTTTTTCGGCGCGACAAAGCAGCCCTTCGCCGCGACGGTATAGATAAATCCCTCGCGTTCAAGCTCGTCGTAGGCCCGCTTCGTCGTTACGACGCTTATCCGCAAATCTTTGGCGAGCGAGCGAATCGACGGAAGCATCTCGTCCTCTTTAAGCTCCCCGCCGATAATCGCGGCCTTAATCTGCGAATAAATCTGGTCGTAAATCGGCGCGCCGCTCTTGTTGTCGATAAAAATATTCACCCGAGCACTCCCTTCTTGAAATTAACGTCTGCGCAAACTATATATATACAGTATACACAGTAATAACGCCCTTGTCAATAGCAAATTGAAATTTTTTTTTGCAAAATAAATCCGCCGCCCCGATAAATTCCGGAAGCGGCGAAAATATTGATGTTTTTACCCTATTTTTAAGAATCTCAGGTAGTTCTTTTCCTTCATTTCGTTTACGGTCGAGGTTCGCCATTCGCCGTCGCCGAAGGTATAGGTGATTGTCTTTCCGTCGACCCATCTTATATCCGGCGTAACGCCGCGGACGTTATGAATCGCCACGCGTGTGGTATAGCCGACCTCAACGAGGGTGAAGTAGCGGTATTCGCGGTCGAGGTCGTTCGGCTCGACGACGATTATAACCTTGCCGCGGGAGTTGTCCTGGACGTCTAAGATATAGTAGCGGTACTTGCCGTCCGGCGAAACGCTCGAGGCGTTGAGGTTTTCGACCTGAGCCATGTTGTAAAGCCCCGTTATTTCGGCGGGAGCTTCGGAATTGAGCTTTGTTTCCACCGACGAGCCGCCGAAGAGGGTGCAGGCTATCCAGAATCCCACCAGCCCGACGACGTACATTAAGATATAGATGGTTCCCATTATTACCTTTGTTGATTCACCGGCTCCCGAGGCGAAGAAGAGTATGACCCCGACGACGAGCGGCGGCACGAAGATAACGGGGCGGGAGCTGTTGAAGAGAATAAGGAGAAAAACGGGGAACAAAAGCGTCATCGCGACGATTCTTGTCGGCAGGCGTTTTCGGGTATAGAGCAAAAGTACGAGGAAGATAACGCTCACCGCGATATAGATGACGTTGAAGGCGCGTTCGGAGCGGAAGCGGATTTCATAGAGAAAGGTCCAGACCGCGAGCACCGACACAAGCGCGAGATAGGCAAACGTAAAGATTGAAACGCCGAACTGCAGCCACTTGTTGGATAAAATATTCTTGTTCATTTTTACCTCCGTTACGAATCAAGCTTCAGAACGCTCATAAAAGCCTCCTGCGGGACTTCTACGGTGCCGAGCTGACGCATTCTTTTTTTGCCCTCCTTCTGTTTTTCGAGGAGCTTTTTCTTTCTTGTGACGTCGCCGCCGTAGCATTTCGCCAAAACGTCCTTGCGGTAAGCCTTGACGGTTTCGCGGGCGATAATTTTTCCGCCGATTGCCGCCTGAATCGGGACCTCGAAGAGCTGGCGGGGGATATTCTCCTTAAGCTTTTCGCAGAGCCTTCTTGCGCGGTTATACGCCCTGTCGGAATGGACGATAAAGGATAGCGCGTCGACGATTTCGCCGTTTAGGAGCAAATCGAGCTTCACAAGCTTAGACGGCGCGTAGCCGAGCATTTCATAGTCGTAGGAGGCATATCCGCGCGTTCGGGATTTAAGGGTGTCGAAGAAGTCGTAGATAACCTCGTTGAGCGGAAGCTCATAGTGAATGTCGACGCGTTTATCGTCGATATATTTCATGTCGCGGAAGGTACCGCGCCGCTCCTGACAGAGCTCCATTACGTTTCCGACAAAATCGGACGGCGTAAAGATATGGGCGTTTATAATCGGCTCCTCCGCCGACTGGATAAGCCCCGGGTCGGGGTAGTTTGTCGGATTGTCGATAAATTTAACCTCGCCGCTCGTAAGGGTAACTTTATAGATAACCGACGGCGCGGTCGTAATAAGGTCAAGGTTGTATTCGCGCTCCAGACGCTCCTGGATTATGTCCATGTGCAAAAGCCCTAAGAAGCCGCACCTGAATCCGAAGCCGAGAGCAACCGACGTTTCGGGGTCGAAGGTAAGGGAGGCGTCGTTTAAGCGGAGCTTTTCAAGGGCGTCCTTGAGGTCGCCGTACTTTGCGCCGTCGGCGGGATATATTCCCGAGAAAACCATCGGCTGGACGTTTCGGTAACCCGGAAGAGCCTCCGCGCAGGGCCTTAGCGCGTCGGTAACGGTGTCGCCGACCTTTGTATCCGAAATATTTTTGATTGAAGCGGTTATATATCCGACCTCGCCGGCGGAAAGAATCCCCGAGGGGATAAGCTCCGTCGCGCCCATATATCCGACCTCGACCGTCTGAAACTCCGCGCCGGTAGCCATGAGGCGAATCGTGTCGCCGACCTTAAGGGTTCCCTCGTTGACCCTCACATAGATTATAACGCCCTTGTAGGAATCGTATACGCTGTCGAAAATAAGGCATTTCAAGGGCGCGGAGGGGTCGCCCTTCGGCGGGGGAACGTCGGTTATCACGCGCTCCAAGACTTCGCGGATATTTATACCCTGTTTTGCGGAAATCCTCGGCGCGTCCTCCGCGGGAAGGCCGATTACGTTCTCGATTTCGCGTATAACCTCCTCGGGATTCGCGCTCGGAAGGTCGATTTTGTTGATTACCGGCATAACCTCGAGGTCGTGTTCGATTGCAAGATAGGTGTTGGCAAGGGTTTGCGCCTCGATTCCCTGCGAAGCGTCGACGACGAGAATCGCCCCCTCGCACGCCGCCAAGGAGCGTGAAACCTCGTAGTTGAAGTCGACATGCCCGGGGGTGTCGATGAGGTTGAAGATGTAATCCTCCCCCGACAGCGAGCGGTATTTGAGCCTTACGGCGCGGGCTTTTATGGTGATACCGCGCTCCCGCTCGATGTCCATGTTGTCAAGAAGCTGCTCCTCCATGTCCCGCTTCGCGACGGTTTCGGTAAGCTCCAAAATCCTGTCCGCCAGCGTCGACTTCCCGTGGTCGATATGAGCAATAATGCAAAAATTCCGTATATTTTCCCGATTCATAGCAATCTCCCGCTTTTCTGAATTGCGCCCCAAAATTATCTCGGTGTAAGTATAGCACATTTTTTCGGAAAAGTAAAGGGCGGGGGAAGCGATGATTACGCAAACAATAATTTGCAAAGTCAATTTTGCCTCACCCGCCCCCTCCCAGTTAAAAACTTTTTTAAATTTTGCCCTTTGCATTCCCCGAAAAAATCTGATATAATAGACGCAGTGTGTTTCCCGAATGGGTGTAAGTCCGGCTTTCGGACTTGCGCCTATATTTTTTTGGAGGTAATTTTTATGACTGAAAATCAAAACTTTCTTTCCGAGGAGCGTATCGGCAGGCTGATGGCGCGGTACGCGGTGCCGTGCGTTATTTCGCTGCTTGTCGGCGCGCTCTACAACATCGTAGACCAGATTTTTATCGCGAACGCGGACTATCTCGGCTCGTTCGGAAACGCGGCGAACACGGTCGTTTTTCCGCTTACGGTTATCGCGCTCGCAGTCGCCGTGATGATTGGCGACGGCTGCTGTGCGTTCGTGAGCCTGAGCTTCGGCAAAAACGAGCCTCGGAACGCAAGTCGTAGCGTCGGCGGCGCGGTGCTGATGAGCGTTGTTTCGGGCGTTTTTCTGACGGCGGTTTACCTTATTTTCAGCGATGAAATCGTCGCGCTCTTCGGCGGAACCGTCAACGCCGAAACGTTTGATTATTCCAAGGAATATTTCTTTTGGATAACGCTCGGCATACCCTTTTATATGTTCGGACAGGCGATGAATCCGGTAATCCGCGCCGACGGAAGCCCGAAATTCGCGATGGCTTCGACCGTCGCCGGGGCGGTTATAAACATAATCCTCGACCCGCTTTTCATCTTCTCTTTTAAATGGGGAATGACGGGCGCGGCGGTCGCGACGGTTCTCGGCCAGGTCGCGACGGCGGCGATGGCGGTTTGGTATCTGCTTCGCACAAAATCGGTCAAGCTGACGAAATCCGACTTTGTTTTCAACAAAAAAATCGCCCTAAGGACGCTCACGCTCGGTATTTGCAGCTTTCTGTCACAGATTTCTCTTGTCGCGGCGATGGCGGCCATCAACAACATGATAAGAAAATACGGCGCGCTCGACCCGGTTTTCGGCGAGGAGCAGTACGCGCAGATTCCGATGGCGGTGGTCGGAATCGTAATGAAATTTTTCCAGATTGTGATTTCAATAGTCGTCGGCATGGCGGCGGGCTGCATTCCGATAGTCGGCTTCAACATGGGAGCGGGGAACCTTCGGCGCGTAAAGAGCCTGTTTACGCGGCTTTTAATCGCAGAGGCGTGCGTCGGACTGATCGCGCTTTTCATCGCGGAGCTTTTGCCCTCGCAGCTTATTGCAATCTTCGGCGCGCGAAACGAGAGCGAATACTATACCGCGTTCGCGCTGAGGGCGTTCCGGGTTTATCTCTGTATGGTGGTATTCGCCTGCGTAAACAAGGCGGCGTTCATCTTCCTTCAGGCAATGGGCAAGGCCGTTGCCTCGACGACGCTTTCAATGGTTCGGGAGATTGTTTTCGGCGTAGGCTTCGCGCTCATTCTGCCGCGCTTCTTCGGCCTTGACGGCGTGCTTTATTCGATGCCCGCGTCGGATATTCTGACGGCCGTTATTTCCGCGGCGGTGATTGCGGCGACTTACAGGGCGTTGGGGGAGGAGCGGCGGGAACGGATGTCGCAAGCCAACTGCCATAGTTTTCCTGAAGAAGAATATATGTAAAATTGCAGGGGAGTAAATCAAATTCAAAAAAATACCCCGCCGAATCTCCCCGGCGGGGTGCTTATATTATTTTCCGATTGCGGGCTGTCGCTTTTCCCTCAATCCCTCTCCTTATCCGCCTTAATCACGGTTCCCGTGACCGCGTCGATTTCATAGTCGTACTCGTAGCTGCCGGAATCGAAGCTTACGTCGTAGACTACCCTGCCGTGTTCGCGGTCGAGCTCGGCTTCGAGCTTTCTCGCGTCGCTTTCCTTGATTCCGGCGTGCTCGAGGGCGATTCTCTTGGCTTCGGCTTCGCCGATGTAGTCGGATTGGGCGGTATTCTGGCTTCCCGCTATATAGTCGTCGTCGACCTCCTTCTGGGATTTGACGACCGCGCCGGTAGCTGCGTTGATTTCGTAGTCATACTCATATCCCGCGGCGTTGATGTCGATTTCATAGACGACGGTTCTGTCCTCGCGGTCGAGCTTTACCTCGATCCACGCCGCGTCGTCCTCATTGATTCCGGCATGCTCGAAGGCGATTCTCTTTGCTTCGGCCTCGCCGATATAGTCGGTCTGCGCGGGGGCGGTGTTCGTATTTGATGAAGCGTTCGCGCGGTAGTCGTCGTCAACCTCTTTTTGGGATTTTACAACCGCGCCGGTAGTTGCGTTGATTTCGTAGTCATATTCATATCCCGCCGCGTCGAAGTCAACGTCGTAGACGACGGTTCTGTTTTCGCGGTCGAGCTTGACTTCCATCCACTGGGCGTCGCTTTCCTTAACGCCGGCATGCTCAAGGGCGATTTTTTTGGCCTCGGCTTCACCGATATACTCCTCCGTTTTCGGAGCGGCGGGGGTATCGGACGGGGCGGTGTAATTTTTGTCAACTTCTTTTTCATTGCTTCTTATTTCGCCGGTGACTGCATTGATTTCATAGTCGTATTCATATCCCGCCGCGTAGAAATCAACGTCGTAGACGGCGATTCCGTCGTCGCGGTCAAGCTTCGCCGTAATCATGCTCACATCGCTCTCGCTTACGCCCGCATGGTCCAGAGCGGCCTTTTTCGCGGCCTCTTCGCCGATGTATGAATCGGTGTTTCCGGAATCGGGAGCTGCGGCGGGAGCTTCGGTTGCGGGAGCCTGAGTTTCGGGAGCAGCGGTATCCGGCGCGTCCGTTTCGGGAGCGGAGGTTTCCTCGGGGGCTGCCGTTTCCTCAGCGGGGGGATTTTCCGCTTCGGCGGGGGATTCGCCGTCCGCCAAATCGCGGGAGGAGTTTATAATCGAGCCGTCCGATTCGGAAATGTCGTAGCAGTACTCATAGCCGTCCTCGGCGGTGAACGCCACCCGGAAATAGTTCTCCGAAGCGTTCTTAATCATCGTGATGTCGTATGTCAGAATGTCGTCCGCAGCGATGTTGGCCTTTTGCCTTGCCATCGAAAGAGCCTCATCGGCGGAAATGCCGCCCGTCCCGCAGCCCGTAAGCGCGAGAGCCAGCGCGGAAGCCGTTACCGCGGCAAAAACCGCGAACCTACCGTTTTTAAACATAACTTGTACCTCCTAAAAACAGTGAAGATTATTAAATACGTCCGTGGACGATTTAAACGATACCCATGACAGACTACAGACGGCAGACGTGAGATGTCGGAAAGCGGGAGCGTCTGAGGCGGGGCTTGCGGACATCGAAGGGCGGGGTTTTCTCTGCCCCGGGGTTCCCTGCGAAAGGGCGGCGCGGCAAAGGGGGCTGTTTTCCTGCGCCCCACCTGCCCTCCCCCATAACTTCCCGCAATCCTTCCCGCCCCCTTTGCCGCGCCTGACGGCATTTACAACAAAAAGCGCGGCGGAAAAAGCGGGGGGAGAGAGGGAGGGTGGGGGGCGGGTGGGTGGGACCGACGCAGCAGCTTTTTCCGCCGCGCGGTCCTCAGCAAAGCCGATTATTCCCCGGCTTCCTCCACAACCTCGTACCCTAAAATTTTACCGACAAGCTCGTCGCCGGCGGCGTTCTCAATTTCCCTCGGGACCGAAGCCGCGTCGAACCCGCCGAACGGGTTGAGAAAGTCCTCGTCGGGTTCGCATTCGAGCGAAACGATTTCGCCCGTCGCTGCGTTCAGAACGTAGGAATACTCATATCCTCCCGCCTCTATTTCAACGTCGTAAACCCTTTCGGAAGCAACGCCCGAGGCGGATATATCGAGGCTCTCCGGCTCCGATAAAATAACGTTTTCGACCTTTTGTGCGTCCTCTTCGGAGAGGTTTGCGCAAATATGCGCCGCCGCGTCCTCCAACGCCCCGTTAAAGCCTATGTCGGTGTCCGAACATGCAAAGTACAGTTTTGAAAGAATAACGACCGCCCGGTGCTGTTCGCCGCCGCGCTTGTAGTCGATGATGCACTGCTCGCCGTTCGGCGCGAGGGAAGCGGAAGCGTCCTCAAACTCGTTTTCGGGAATGTCGAGATACCACGCGGCGAAGTCCGCGCAGCCCTTTTCGTCCATCGAGGAAATATTTTCATCGCGCCCCTTGTCGTCGTCGATGCTTCTTTCGTAACGCCTAACCGCGCCGTTCTGGCTGTCGATTAAGTACCTGAATTCAAGCGCGCCGAGCTCAAATTCCACCACAAACGCGGGAATCCCGTTGCTCGCAGTCATCCGGCAGTCAACGTCGGAGGCCGTTTTTGATGAAAGATACTCCGCCACCGCCCCGGCGGCGTTCTCCCGGGCATGGTCGGCCGCAATCTTCACCGCGTCGTCCGACGAAATAAGCTCCTCTGCCGCGGTATCCTTAGTCTGCTTCGGCTCCTCTGCCGCCTTATTCCCGCAGGAAGCCATCAAAAGAGCCGCCGCCATCGCCGCAAAAATAATTTTTTTCATTTTTTCCCTCCTGTTCTTCAGGTTCAGTATATCATTATTCAAGGTGAAAGTCAATGAAAGGCGGGTGAAAAATGGGGGGAGGGAGAAAATGAGGAAGGCAGCTCGCTCTTTATTTTTTATTAAAATCATCGTCCGGGAAGTTCTGTGAACAATAAGCACAATAAGCACAATAGGGTCTATTGTGTCTAAAATGCTTAAAGTTCACGCGCCTCTCTTTTTGCCTTGCTTCGGTTTTTTCAATTTTCCTCAATTTTTCGGAAATTTTTAGTAGACATTTTTCGGCGGGTGTGCTATAATTAAAAAAAGTATATCTATAAGGGGGCGTCGGTTTTGGATAACGCGAGATACAGGCTTCGCAGGGCGGCGGGGCTCTATTGGCTGGTTGATTCGCGGCCGGGCGCGTCCTATTCGGCTCCCGCGCCTCTGAACGAGGCAGGGGCGGGGCTCTGGAGGGTTTTTGAAGGCGGCGGAAGCGGCGGCGAGGCTGTCGAATGGCTCTGCCGCGAATACGGAATCGGGAAAAGTCAGGCGGAGGAGGACGTTGAAAAATTCATCGCTCAGCTTCGCGGGCGCGGGATTGAAATCGGAGGCGCGAAATGAACATACTTGTAATAGGAGGGACGGGAACCCTTATAAACCAGCTCCTGAGAAAGCTCAAAAAAGAGGGACACCGCGTTCATCTTCTCACCGGCGACCGCTACAACGATTCGAGCTACGAGAAGGTTTTTGAAAGATACAATCTTCCCTACGACAGCGAGTGCCTCACCGACGTTTTCGACAGCGTCAACCCCGACGTCACCATCTTCATGGGCGCGTTCGACACGAATTTCCGCTGGCTCGACGAGCAAAAAGAGGTCGTCCGCTTCGCGACAAGCATCACAAACTTCCTGATGGCCTACACCATGTCCGGAAAAGGCCGGTTTATCTGGCTTTCCTCCGACGAGATTTATTCCGGAGATTATCCGGAGGATATTTCCGAGGACGAGCCCGCCTCCCCGAAGTCGATGAAGGGAATGGCACTTTCTCAGGCCGAGGACATCTGCCGGAGCTTTATTAAGATGCGGGATTACGACATCGTAACCCTTCGCCTCGACCGCTACTACCGAATCCCGAAGGCACCCCGCGACGTAGACGAGATTTGCTCGAAAATGTGCCTTGAGGCAATGCGCAAGGGAAGCGTTTCGGTCGGAAGCGACGAGCGGCTTTCGCTTTTATATGAATCCGACGCGGTGGAATATATCTACCAGCTCGTAAAGTGCAAGAGCCACATGCACCCGGAATACAACCTCTCGACCTCCCGGGAGCTTAAGGAGCGGGACATCGCGGAGATTATCCGCGACGCGCTTTCCGACGATATAGCCGTCGAGATAACCGAGGACGACGGACGAACCGACCGCAGGATTTTGTCCAACAAACGCTTCGACGGCGAATTCGGCATGAGGATTTTCGCCGACGACCAGAAGCTTATAACCGACCTCGCAAAGTACATGAACGCCCACAGCAGCGAGTTTTTGACCGGCGAGGAGCGCAAGAAAACATGGCGCGAAAAGTTCCTCGCGGGAGCGGGCTGGTTCATAAGGGCGACGGTGCCTTATCTTGAAAACATCGGGTTCTTTGTTATATTCTTTCTCCTGAACACCCTCGCGGTTTCGAGCCGCTTCTTCAGCAGGCTGGATTTGTATCTGTTGTACGTCCTGCTCTTCGCGGTCGTCCACGGCCAGCAGCAGGCCACCCTTTCCGCAATTTTAGCGGTGTTCGGCTACTTCTTTACGCAGATGAGGGAACGCTCGCTTTTAAACGTTGTCCTCGACTATAACACCTATATCTGGATAGCGCAGCTCTTTATCGTCGGGCTTGTCGTAGGATATATGAAGGACCAGATTATAAAGCTCCGCGCCGAAACCGAGGAGGAGCGAAAATACCTCAACCGTCAGCTTTCCGACATCAAGGACATAAACGGCAGCAACGTCCGCGTAAAGGACGCTCTCGAAACCCAGATTGTCAACCAGAGCGACAGTATCGGAAAGATTTACGCGATTACGTCGAAGCTTGAAAAATACACCCCCGAGGAGGTTTTGTTCTACGCCGTGGAAATCGTCCGCGACTTCCTGGGAAGTAATGACATCGCGATTTACACCGTTTCAAACATGTACTACGCGAGGCTTTTCACCTTTACCTCCGAAACGGCGAGGGCTTTGGGAAATTCTATTCGCTACCGCGACCTCGGCGAGCTCTATGAGAGCCTTTCCGAGAAGAAGGTATATATAAACCGCACCCTCGACAGCCGCTACCCGATGATGGCCGCGCCTATCTTCGATAAGGACGACATGCAGACGATGATTATGGCGTGGGGAATCCCGTGGGAGCGTATGACCCTCGGTCAGGCCGACCTTCTGATGATTGTAAGCTACCTTATTCAGAACGCTGTCCTTCGGGCGACGAGATATATTAACATGCTCGAAAACCGCCGCTACGACGAGGGAAAGCTCGTTATGGGCGAAGAGGCGTTTACCTCCTTGGTTCATGTATTTTTGGAGGCAAAGGAAAAGCGCCTCACCGAATGCGTGCTTCTAAGGCTTATTATCCCGGAGGGGTTTGTGATTCCCGACGAGCCGAAGGAAGATGAGGCTTCGCCGTCGGCGGCGGTCGGGGTAATCCCGATAATCGCGGCGGGGAGCACAACGGAAAATCCCCCCGAGCCGGAAGCCGCCGAGCCCGCGCCTGCGCCGGTTCAGACTACCGTCACGAGAACCGTTACAAAAATCGAGCACACCGACGGAAATGTCCGCGCGGTGCCGAAAATCCGCCGTGAAAAGGGGATAAAGGGCTTAATCGCGCAGCTAAGGGCGGTAACTCTTAATATCCATATCGGCTCGCTGCCCTCAAAGGAGATAAAGCTCCCCGAGCCGGAGGAATACGTAACCGAAACCGTCGAAACAAAGCCGCTTGAAACCGCTCCCGCGCCCGCTTCCGCGCCAAAAGCGGATAAATCCTTTGCCGCCGCGGCTCCGGTGATTATCCCGAAGAAGGAGGAAGCCGGGGAGGCCGCCGAAACCGAGGACGAGCGTCGCCATGAGGCAATAGCGAAGGGGCTTGTCGGGAAAATCAGAAACACCGACTATGTCGGCGTTATGGAGGACGGGCAGATGTATGTTTTACTCTGCAACACCAACCGCAACGACGCGGCTTCGGCGATAACGAGAATAGAGAGCGGCGGCTACCGCTGCGAAATCGCGGAGGAGGTTTTGAAATGACCTCCCGTGAGAAGATGTTCATAGGCATTTTAATTGTCAACTTCCTTGTCGTAGTCCTTTTCCTGATAATAAGTATCTTCCGCAAAAAGGACAACCGCACCTCGAGCTGGATTCGCGCCGTTATAATGCTTCTCTGCCCGGTAACGGGGGCGGCGGTGCTTTTTGTGAGCTATCTCTGCTATTTGATATTCTTCCACCGCGAGGTAGACCTCGAGGACGTCGTATTCAGCAAGGAGAGGGTCGAAAAGCTCCTTCAGGCCGACGAGGACCGCGAGAGGAACCTTGTACCCGTAGAGGAAGCGATAGAAGTAACCGACCGCGGAAACCTGCGGACTTTAATGCTTAACGTCGTCAGGGGAGATATTCAGCAGTCGCTTTCGTCGATAGCGATGGCCCTCGACAGCGAGGATTCCGAAACCGCACATTACGCCGCTTCGATTTTGCAGGACGAGCTCAACGGCTTCCGCATAAACGTCCAGAAGAGCTATCAGGCGATGCAGGACGACGAGGACGGCCGCCCCGAATACGCCCATATGCTCATTCCCTATATGAATCAGGTTTTAAAACAGCATGTTTTCACCGACATGGAGCAGCAGAACATGGTAAAAACCCTCGAGGACATCTGCGAAATGCTCTATGAAAAGGCCCCGGAAACGATGCTGAGCGAGGAATTCGAGGCGGTGAGCATGAGGCTCCTCGAGCTTCACGAGTTCATTCTCTGCGAGAAGTGGTGCAACCGCGCCGTCGAGATGTATCCGAACACGCTCGCGACCTATACCTGCCGCTTAAAGCTCTACTATTCGGTCGGCGACAGGGATTCGTTCTTCAGGGTGCTCGGGAGCTTACGCGAATCGGGAATTTCGGTCGACAACGAAACTCTCGAGCTTATAAGGGTTTTCGTCTGATTACTCATTTATGCATGCAAGCAAGAAAGCCGGTGTTTTAAATGAAGGTTTGCATAATCGCCGAGGGCTGCTATCCCTATACGATGGGCGGCGTTTCCTCATGGCTCAACAGCATCATACAGCTTTTTCCGAATCTTGAATTCGTCCTTCTGGCGATAGTTTCAAACCGCGACCAGCGCGGGAAATTCGTCTACGAGCTTCCGACGAACCTCACGCAGGTTTACGAGGTATACCTCGACGACCTCGACTGGGATTTCAGCCGTAAGCGCGGCAGCAAAGCCCGCCTCGACGCCGAACAGTATCAGGCTCTTCGGAGCATAATCCTGAATCAGGACGTAAAGTGGGCTCCTCTGTTCCGTCTGTTCAACGAGCAGAAGGTTTCGGTCGACGAAATTTTGATGGGCGAGGATTTTTTGCGCGTCGCGACCGAATGTTATAACCTTAAATATCCTCAGATACCCTTTTCGGATTTTTTGTGGACGATGCGCTCAATATACCTGCCGCTGTTTCTTGTCTTAAGAACCGAGCTTCCCGAGGCGGATTTATACCACTGCGTCGCGACGGGCTATGCCGGCGTTATCGGGAGCATGGCGAAGCACTATCAGGGCTGCGGGCTTCTTATATCGGAGCACGGAATCTATACCCGCGAGCGCGAGGAGGAGCTTATTAAGGCGACATGGGTCGACAGCCTCTATAAAAATATCTGGATAGAGCAGTTCAGGAAGATGTCCGCGCTCGCCTACGACCGCGCCGACGTTGTAACGAGCCTCTACGAGCAGGCGAGGATTTTACAGACCGAGCTCGGCTGTCCGCCCGAAAAGACGGTGGTTACGCCGAACGGAATAAACATGGAACGCTTTGAAAATATCCCCGGAAAGACCGAGGAGGACGAGGGCTTCGTAAATATCGGCGCAATGCTCCGGGTTACGCCGATTAAGGACGTTAAAACGATGATTCAGGCGTTTTCCTACGCGAAAAAAGAGGTCCCGAACATAAAGCTCTGGATAATGGGCTCATGGGACGAGGAACAGGAATACGCCGAGGAATGCTTCGCGCTCGTCGAGAGCCTCGGGGTCGAGGACGTAATCTTCACCGGCCGAGTAAACGTTAGCGAATATATCGGCCGTATGGACATGACCATTTTAACGAGTATAAGCGAGGGAATGCCGCTTGTCGTTCTTGAGAGCTACGCCGCCCATAAGCCGGTTATCGCAACCGACGTCGGCAACTGCCGCGAGCTTATCTACGGCGGCGGAACAGATAATTTCGGCCAAGCCGGAATCCTGACCCATATAATGAACCTCCAGGACATCTCCGGGGCGATAATAGAGCTTTCGACGAACCCACAGCTTCGGGAGGAGATGGGCGAAAACGGCTATCGGCGGGTTAAGGACCGCTATCTTGTGAGCCACATGCGCGCAAACTACGAGCGGATATACAAGGACTTCGCCGAAAAGCTCAAGATTGAGTGGACGGACGAACCGTTTGAAATAAAGGGCCGTAAGGCGGGTGAGAAATAATGGCAGGAATCGGCGTAAAGCTTAACAGAATCTTCTCTAAAAACACGATAACCTCGAGCCTCGTCGGCTTCGGCTACAGCACGGTCGTCACTATCGCGCCGATGCTCCTCGTAATCGGCACGATTATACTTATGCAGTATTTTCTCGGCTTCTCTAAGGAGGGCTACGCCGCCCGCGAGCTCTTCGCGGCGACGGTGCTATATATCTTTATATTCTCGCTGCTTGTTGTATCGCCGTTTCTGGCGGTTTTGTCGAAGTATATGTCCGACATAATCTACGAGGAACGCTTCGAGGACATTCTGCCCTGCTACTATGTCGGCCTTATACTTACGATGACGGTCGGATTTCTGATGGGCGTTCCGTTCTGCCTCTGGGAATACTTCGTCGGCGAGGTCGGGCTCCACTACGTCTTTGCGGGATACGGCGGCTTCGTTTCGCTGATATTCATCTTCTATACAATGCTCTACCTCCTTATCTGCAAGGACTACAAGAAAATTTCCCTCTTCTTCTTCATCGGCATGCTCTTTGCCTTTATACTTTCCCTTATTCTGGTAAAAATCTTCCATGTAAGCGTAAGCTTCGCGATGCTCGTTTCCCTCGACGCGGGCTTCGCGCTCATAGTCGCTTTGGAGCTTTCGCTGACAAAGAGCTACTTCCGCCAGAACAGCGGCCGGTATAAGCGGGTTTTCCACTATTTCAGGATATACTGGCAGCTGATTGTCACCAACTTTTTATACATTTTGGGGCTTTATATCCACAACTTCGTGTTCTGGACGACCGATATGCGAATGATAATCGTCCGAAGCTTTGTTATGATGCAGCCCTACGACATGGCGACCTGCCTCGCGATGTTCACAAACATCTCGGCGAGCGTAATCTTCATCGCGCGCGTTGAGATGCACTTCCACGCCCGCTACAAGGACTATTCCGAGATGGTAATCGGCGGCAGGGGAATGGACATCGAGAACGCGAAGAACCGAATGTTCCGCCAAATCGGCGAGGAGCTCCATAACCTCGTCAGAATCCAGTTTATCGTATCGGTAGTGGTATTTTTCTGCGCGATAATAATCCTCCCCCAAATCGGAATGGGCGGAATGGTAATGAGAATATACCCCTGCCTCGCCGCTGGCTACTTTATCCTCTTTATAATGTATAACGCGGTTATCTTCCTCTATTACTTCAACGACCTAAACGGCGCGATGTGCGTGACCGCGGGCTTCTGCCTCTTTACGCTTTTGGGCGCGATACTGTCGACCCACCTCCCCGACGCATGGTACGGCCTCGGAGTTGTAATAGGCTCCTTCGTCGGCTGGTGCATAGCCTACGCGCGGCTGCGCTGGCTCGAGCGGAACATCGACGTTCACATCTTCTGCAACGGCCATATTCTGAAACACGGCTTCGGCAAACGCCCGAGCCAGAAGGTTTTCGACCGCTACCATGAGGAACAGGACGTCGACGACGATATGGTTTCGACCGACGAAAGGGCGGCGGGGCATGAAAAAGCTGCTTCGGTTTAAGAGCGCGGATTTTCGGGAGCTGACCGACGAACTTAGAAACCCCGCCCGCGGCCTTTATCGAATATACGGCTTTCGCGCCGACCGCGACCCCGACCTTGAGGAGCTGCGATGGAGCCTTAGCGACGGCGAAACCTGCGCGCTCGTTATAATCGACATCTCGGCGTACCGAAGCCGCGACCTTGACGCCGAAGCCGTCATGCGCGCAAGAAAAATCCTCGGTTTTTTTAACGAAAACCGCCGGGACATAATACTTAGGATAGTTTACGACCGCGAGGGCAGGGGAATCGAGCGCGAGCCCTTCTCCTTTTCGCAGGTTTTAAGGCATATAGCCGCGTTTTCCCCTGTTTTTCAAGAATTTTCCGAAAGAATACAGCTTTTCGAGGGCGTTTTTGTCGGAAGCTGGGGCGAGATGCACGGCTCAAAATTCCTGACGAAAAAATACTTATGCGACTTAAACGCCGCGCTCGCCGAGGCCGCGCCGGGGATAATCCGCGCGGTTAGAAAGCCCGCGCAGTGGCGAACCCTCTTTGAGAGCGTCGGGGACCGAGGGGTCGGCCTTTTTAACGACGCGGTTTTCGGCTCGAAAACCGACCTCGGGACCTTTGCGGACCCCGGGAGCGGCTCCGAAGCGTGGCAGGAGCCATGGGAAATCGGGCGCGAGCTTGAATTCGAGAGCGAGCTCGGAATATTCGCGCCGCAGTGCGCCGAAGCGGTATGCGGCGAGGGAAGCGAAAAAATGTCCGTCGAGGCCGCGGTTTCGCGCCTGAAAAAAATGGGCGTGACCTGGCTCAACGGAACCTATGACGAAAAAATTCTCAATATCTGGAAAAATTCAACCTATACCGCCCCCGGCGCATGGCAGGGGGCGAACGGCTTCGACTGTATATCGCGCCGCTTGGGATACAGGTTCTGCGTGCGAAGCTGCGAGGCGGCGGTAAAGCGCGGGGCCGTCGAGCTTCGGGCGACCGTCGAAAACGTCGGCTTTTCGGGGATATATCAAGAAACCGAGGGCAATGTCGAAATCGAATCGGGCGGAAAAACGCTCCGCTTCCCCGTAACGGGCGACCTTAGCCGCTGTCCCGCCGGAAAAACCGTTGTCCTAACGGCGAGCCTTCCCCCCTGCGAGGGCAGGCTTACCCTATCCTTCCGGCGAAAATGGGACGGCGAGCGAATCCTCTTCGCCACCCCCTCCGACGAAAAGGGGAGGGTTGTTCTGGGGGAGATGGGGTAGGGGGATAAATCACCCGAACGCCTTTTTCGCGCGGCTTCTTACGTTTTGGAGCTCAAAGCTTCCGAGGCTGTAGCCGTCCGGGGTAAGCTCAAGGTCGTTTGCGAGCCTGATTTGGGAGCCGTCCGAAGAATCCGTAACCGAGAGGTAGACGAGATATTCGCCGCCCTCAAGGTCGGGGAGCGAAACGCTTGTCTGAAGGGTCATCTTTTCGCCGCTCTTGAGGTTTCTCAGGTCGGCGTTTATCGGAAATTCAATCCTTGCGCCGGTTTCGGCGTTTTCAATCAAAAGCTTTACGTCGAATTTTTTCATCGGCGAAGCGAAGCCGACGTTTTCAAGCTCGCAGGAAAACCGCGCGACGCCGTCGTAGCGGGAGGACTGCCAGAGCGAGTTGGAGCGCATCACAAAGCGGTAGCCGAGGTGCTGTCTGATATAGTAATACCCGTCGGTACCGTTGAAAACGCCGCCCTGAATAACCGTTTCGCTCCATTTTTTATAGACGTTCTGGTCGTAGTCGCCGTTTATATAGCTGACATGCATTCTCTTAAGGTCGGCGAGGGCGTTGTTGAAGTCGTTATAGGGGTTGTCTATGACTATTTCCCCGCCGTTCGGAACGCTTCGGCAGAGCATTTCCTGGAAAGCTATGCCCTCCTCGCGGGCGGCGGCAAGGTCGTTGCCGAAATATGTCCCGAGGTCGGAAACCGAGCCGAGCATTCCGTCGTTGAAGAGGCTGAGCCGCGACAAAAGCGAGCCGTCGAACGCCGGGAAGCCTTCGGGATATTCGTCGAGCCCGGTGACGGTTTCCCACTGTCCCGGGGTCCTTACGGCGAGGTAAATTGACGAATCGGTAAGCTCCGCGATTTTTTCGGCGATTTCTTTGGTATTTTCCTTGCTGAGATGCGCCGAGTGGTGCATTTCTCCGTAGTCGCCGAGGTAAACGCCCTGCAAAATATAAACGCCGTCGGCGTGCCTGTTTACGACCGGCGCGGTTTGCTCGACATGCCGAAGAACCTGCTCGAAGCTGTCCGGCTCGGTTTCGAGGTTGTTGCCGTCCCAGTCGTATAAAAACCTGAGAATTATCTGTTTTCCCGCCTCCGTCCACCTCGTCAGGATTTCGTCGAGCTGTTCAAGCGCGTCGTCGTCGAGGTCGGAATCCGCGTATGCCGCAAGGTTGATTTCGACAAGCACAAGGCGGGTGCCGGCTTCGGAATCGTGCCTGATTGCGCTTTCAAGCTCCGCGAGCGGGTCGCCGTCGCCCTCCGGCCGAAGTCTGTAGCCGTGAATGAAATACAGCCCCTGATAGGGGTTGTCAAGCTCGTCGGCGGTTTCGGAAAAGGGCTGCTGGCTGTAGCTGATTTCGGCAAAATTAAAGTATATGTATGCCGCCGGCACCGCGAAGGCGGCGACTATAATAACAACGGAAAAGAGCACCGCAAAAGAGCGGAAAAATTTCTTTGCTTTCATTTTCTTCTCCTTTTTCGTGAATTTAAGTGTAAGTATATCATCGCGGCGAATAAATGTCAATATCGGGGAGAACACCATGTCCGAAAAACTGTCGTTTTACATAAAAAGAATAAAGGAGGGCCGGCTTCAGGAGATGGCGCGGCAGACGCGCTGGATTTACGGCTATGCGAAGAGGCACTGGCTCGCGATGATTCTCTATACCTCGCTCGGAATGGTGAGCACGGTTACGTCGCTGCTTTCGAGTATGGTTTCAAAGAACCTTGTCGACATAATCACCGGCCATCAGACCGGCGCGCTTATTACGACGTTTTGCATGATGATTGGCCTCGGAATCGGGACGACGCTCCTCGGCCAGGCCACGGGCTATGCGACGAGCTGGATAAGTATGCGCGTCGACGCGGAAATAAAGGCCGACGTCTATGAAAAAATCCTTGTTACCGACTGGGAATCCCTTACGAACTACCACACCGGCGACCTTCTGACGCGATGGGGCTCCGACGCTTCAAACGTTTCAAACGGCGTTCTCAACTTTATCCCGAACGCGATAATCTACTTTTTCCGCTTCGTAAGCGCATTCGTGGTCGTCGTCTACTATGACGCGAGCTTCGCGGTTTTCGCGTTTCTGGGGATGCCGGTGAGCATGCTCCTCTCGAAAACGCTCTTAAAGAGAATGGTGAACAACAACAAGCGCAGCGCGGCGATGTCGGCGAAGATGTCCGGCTTCAACCAGGAGAGCTTCGCGAATATCCAGACGATAAAGGCGTTCGACCTGATTAAGCACTACGCCGCGAGGCTTCGCGAGCTCCAGAAAGAGGCGATTTCTATGCGCCTCGAGTTCCAGAGAATGTCCGTCTGGACGTCGCTAATACTCTCGACGGTTTCGCTTTTGGTATCATATTCCGCATACGGCTGGGGAATCTACCGCGTATGGAGCGGAGCGATTACCTACGGAACGATGACGATGTTTTTATCGCTTTCGGGAACCCTTACCGGCGCGCTTCATAACATCACCTCCCTTGTGCCGACGGCGATAAGCCTCACAACGTCGGCGGGAAGGCTTATGGACATAGTCGAAATGCCCCGCGAGGACTACAGCGGCGAGGACGAGGTCGACGAATTCATGCAAAGAAACGCCGCGAGCGGAATAAGCCTAACGCTCAGAAACATCAGCTATTCCTACCATACCGGCACCGAGGTTTTCCGCGGCGCGTCGATGGAGGCCCACCCCCATGAGATAATCGGGCTTGTCGGGCCGTCGGGCGAGGGAAAAACGACGATGATGCGGATACTGCTGTCGCTTGCGGTTCCGGGGGACGGCGAGGCGGAGTTTTCGGGCGAGAGCGGCGGAAGGGTAATGCTCTCGCCGGCGACGAGGCGTTTAATCGCGTATGTCCCGCAGGGCAACACGATGATGTCGGGGACGATTGCCGACAACATGCGAAACGTCTGTCCCGAGGCGACGGACGAGGAAATCATCGCGGTTTTAAAGCTTGCGTGCGCATGGGACTTTGTCGCGAAGCTTCCCGACGGGATAAATTCGGAGATTAAGGAGCGCGGCGGAGGATTTTCCGAGGGCCAGGCTCAGCGGCTCTCGATAGCGCGCGCGCTTTTGAGGCGTTCGCCGATACTTTTGCTCGACGAGGCGACCTCCGCGCTCGACGTCGCGACGGAGCGTCGGGTATTGCGCTCGATAATGCATGACGACTACCCGCGCACCTGCATTGTAACGACGCACCGGCCTACGGTTTTAAATCTCTGCAGCCGCGTTTACGCGATCAGGGAGAAAAAGTGCGAGATACTCGCAAGCGAAGAAGTAGAGAGAATGATAATGGACTTTTAAAAAAGAAATCGGCGCGGCTCCGAAGCGGGGCTGCGCCGGTTTTTGTGGGGATAAAACAGCACCGCCGAAGCGGTGCTGTAGGTAACTTTAGTAGTTACCTAATCCGTCGTGCTGGCTGCAGGTTCTGTTGCAACCCATTGAAGCGCTGGTAACCTCCAAACCAGGGTCAGAGGTAACAATGAGGTCACCAAAACCAATATTATACTCAGGGTTGTTGTTGTGATAATCATAGGTGACCTTAATGGTAGAAGAAGTAACACCATTATAGGTAACAGGCTGATTGAAGTTGACAGTCAGTTCCTGACCAGTACTATGGTGGTCGGTTGCAGTGTGTGTAGCTATAACCTGAATGCGATAATCGCCGCGCCCTGTTTCGGGACGTTGATGAATATTAGCGGTGACAGTATAGCAACCACTAGAATATCCGCTCGCTGCATATACGCCTTCTGCAATCTCGCTGTCAACGACAACGACCGGCTTCTCGTAATTTTTCATTTTCTTTACCTCCTGAAAAAAATTTTTTTATGTACCATAATATGCCGCGTGAACACGCGTGTGTGTACTTAATCACATATTCATTCTACCACATTTTCTGAATTTGTCAAGTGGTTTTTCAGAAAATTTCGCATAATTTTTAGATTTTTTTGCGCCTTTTATCCGTCAATTTGACCGTCGACCCAGTTTTTTGCCGTTTCGGCGGCGGAATTTTCCTTCGTACAGCTAAGCCGGCACAGCGGCACGCTCCCCGAAATCCTCTCGGCAAAATCTGCTGCGCGCTCCGCGGCCTTTTCGTCCCACATCGGGCTTATGAACCGCCGAAGCACCGAAAGCGCGCGCTCGGTATCCGAAAGCTCCGAAATTTCGTCGCGGGGCGACTGCCGCAAAAATACTATCCCGCCAAGCGGGTATCGCTTTTCGGTGCAGATTTCCGACGTCCCGCACCACGGAATCCCGAGAACGACCGGCCGCGCGCCGTCGAACGCGAGAAGATTTAGGTCGCCGTTCAGAAATTCCGCGCCGTAGAGCCTGTTCCAGAGGGCGGTGTGGGTGGATTTGCCGGTTCCCGAGCTTGCGGAAAAAAGCCACGCCCCGCCCCTGTAGAGAATCGAGGCCGAGTGAATCGCGTACATTCCCCGCCGCCCGGCGAGGTAC
>CANPZQ010000012.1 GCA_947588775.1 uncultured Clostridia bacterium | reverse complement strand
GTTATGAGATATGCGTTGTCGTCGCGCTTTTCCATCACGACCTCATAGAAAACAAGAGCCCATATCCGGCGGCCGTCCTCGAAGCGGCCGGCAGCAGCCTTGACAAAGTCGTAAAAACGACCTGCTTTCTGAGAAACATGGGCGACTTCGCCGCCTTCAACGCCGTTTATGAAAAATATTTCCCCCTCAAACCCGCAAGAAGCTGCGTAGAAGTATCCGCCCTCCCGAAAGGCGCGTCGGTCGAGATTGAGGCTGTGGCGGGGAGGGGATAGGGGGGAGGGGGAGCGGAAAGTATCCGCTTTGCCGGGCGGAAAAACAAAGCGGTTCCCTCGCTTCCTTAGTATCCAATCTCCGCCGCGACGGATTTTCGGACGGCGAATATATTGACAGATAAATTATCAGCCCCGCTGCCCCCGCGGGGCTTGCTTTTTCTCCCAATCCATGCTAAAATATCCTTAATTCATTCAGGAGGTGCCGATATGACAGCTTTCAGAAAAATTTTATGCGTTATTCTCGCGGCGGCGATGGCGGCGGCGGTTGCGGGCTGCGGGAAAACCGAGGAACAAAAGCGAATGGAGCAGCGCGCCAACGAGGAAATCTTCACCCCCGACCTCTCGGGGGCGGATACCGTTCTTTCGGCGGAAATCAACGCCTCGGAAACCCATCAGACCATCCGCGGGTTCGGGGGAATAAATTACCCCGGCTGGATTGAGGATTTGTCGGAGGAACAGCGGAAAACCGCCTTCCTTAACGGCGACGGACAGCTCGGCTTTACGGTTCTGAGAATCCACGTCGACCCCGACCGCAACAACTGGGAAAGAGAACTTGAAACCGCTAAGTACGCTCAGGAGCAGGGTGCGGTGATTTTCGCCTCGCCGTGGAACCCGCCCGCCGACATGTGCGAAAAATTCACCCACAACGGCAACCCCAACGCCCAACGCCTCAAACACGACCGCTATGCGGACTACGCCGCCCACCTCAACGACTTCGTTACGTTTATGCGTGACAACGGTGTAGAGCTCTACGCGATTTCAATCCAGAACGAGCCCGACTACGCCGACGAGTGGACATGGTGGTCGACCGACGAGATTATGGACTTCATCAAAAACTACTCCGACGCAATCGACTGCCGCGTTATGTCGCCGGAGGCGTTCCAGTACCGCAAGGACTTCTACAACGCGATTTTAAACGACGAGGACGCGCTCTCGAAAATCGACGTTTTCGGCACCCACTTCTACGGTACGCAGAAGCATGACATGGCCTACCCGCTCTTCGAGGAGAAGGGAGCGGGCAAGGAGCTCTGGATGACCGAGGTCTACGTCCCCGACAGCTCCACCGACGCCGACGTCTGGCCGCAGGCGATTGAGGTCGCGGTGAATATGCACGACGGCCTCGTCACCGGAAACATGCAGGCATACGTCTGGTGGTATATCCGCCGCTCCTACGGGCCTATGAAGGAGGACGGAACAATCTCGAAGCGCGGTTATATGATGGCGCACTTCTCGAAATTCGTCCGCCCCGAATATGTCCGCATAGGCGCGACGGAAAACCCCGTTTCGGGCGTGAGCGTTTCGGCATATAAGGGCGACGGAAAAATCGTCGTCGTCGCGATAAACCACACCCTCGCGAAGTACGGTCAGGAATTTAAGCTCAGCGGTGCGGACGCGATTTCCTACGCCGAGAGCTATACCACAAACATGAACGAAAACCTCGCGAGAACCGGAAATATCGCCCACACCGACGATTCCCTGAGCATTTTAATGGGCCCCGAAAGCGTTACGACGGTCGTTATCGAAACCGCCGCAGCAGGGGAGTAGTTTAGAGATTTTGCAAAAAAACTATTGACACTTTTTGAAAACAGTGTATAATAGATTGTGGAAGCTGTTTTGTCGCTTTGCAAAATAAAATATTTTGGGAGGACTAATCATGAAAAAATCTCTGCTTTCAATCGTTATGCTGATTGTCTTTGCGGCGGCGGCGTTTACCTCCTGCGGCAAAGGCTCCGATTTGCGGAGCGCGGACTACGCCTATGTCGCCTATAGTCAGCAAAAAACCGGGTATGCCGAAATCACCGACCCCGATGAAATCAAAGAGCTTGCGGATATTTGCTCAAACATCGACTATACGTCGGAGCCCGCCGAAATTCAGGAGCAGATTTTCGGCGCGCCGAATTATCTTTACGTCGAGTTTCAAAAGGACGGCGAGATAATCTGGTTCTGCACCCTTCGCGGGAGCGGAGCCCAGATTCGCTTCGTGCCTGAATACTCTCTGAACGGCTGGCACGCGGTTTCGGACATGTTTGAAAGAAAAGTCACCGATTTTCTCAACGCCCGCGACCCCGGCCTTAACCTTCGCTACCAGTCCGACGACTCTCCCTATGTCGCCGGCCCCGACGAACAGTAAAAGCAGCCCCCGATTTATCTGAACCCTTGACAATTTCTTCGATATACATTATACTTAAGTCAGAAATTGACTTATAGGAGGTAATATTTATGAAGGCAACCCTTTTGGTTCTGGCGGCAGGGCTCGGCTCGCGCTTCGGCGGCGACAAGCAGATATCCCACGTCGGGCCGAACGGCGAATTTCTGATGGAATACTCGATTCACGACGCGCTGAAAGCGGGCTTTGAAAAGGTCGTATTCATTCTTAAAGAGGAAATGATTGAAACGGTGAAGCGCGAGGTCGGCGATAAAATCTCCGGCCGCGCGGAGGTCTGCTATGCGGTCCAGGACTATTCCTCGCTCCCCGGGTGGTACAATCTCCCCCCGGAGCGCGTTAAGCCCTTCGGCACCGTCCACGCGGTGCTCGCGGCGAAGGAATTTTTGACCGAACCCTTCGTCACCGTAAACGCCGACGACTACTACGGCGCGGAGTGTTTTGAAATCATGCAGAAAATGCTCCCGAAAACCGGCGAGCACTGCGGAGCGATGGTTCCCTATATCCTCAAAAACACCGTCTCGGAAAACGGCGGCGTTACCCGGGGAATCTGCGATATTTCTGGCGGAAAGCTTGTAAAAGTTACGGAAACCGGCGGAATTTTGCCGAAGGACGGAAAAATCGTAAGCGACGTCGGCGAGGTCGACCCGAACGCGCAGGTTTCAATGAATCTCTGGGGCTTCAGCGACAAAACCCTGCCGCGAATGACGAAATATTTCGAGGACTTTCTTAAAAATATCAAGCCGGAGGAAATAAAGGCCGAGTGCCTCCTGCCGGTGATGGTGAACGAGTTCCTCGGCGAGGGCTACGAGGTCCTTGCGGAGCCGTCCCACGACCGCTGGTTCGGCATAACCTACAAGGCCGACAAGGCCGACACCGAGCAAAACCTCCGCGAGCTCCATGCAAAGGGCGTTTACCCCGAAAAGCTTTGAGAAATAAGCGCATAAAAAAGCCGTCGGCTGCATTTAGCCGGCGGCTTTGATTTTTTATGCTCAGTTTCTGACGAACCTGTAGATGAGCTTTCTTGTGGACTGATAGGGGTTATTCGCGTCGTCGCCCTTTACGCGGGTGTCGTAGGAATACTTCGATGTAATCGCGTCCATAATCTTCGGGCCAAAGGTCTTTTTGCCGTATTCGCTTCTCGCTTCCTCCAAGAGGTCGTTGGAGGCGAACTTAAGCACGACGTAGATGTATTTGTCGCTCGACGAAGCGTTGTTTACGGCGTCCTTGGCGGCGGCCTTAATTACGCTCGCCATCTCGGACGAGGATTCGATATAGTAGCCGTTGCGCCTGAACCAGTCGTAGCTCTCGGTCGTCGCGGAGGGCATCGAGTAGTACTGCGAGAGGTCGAAAACGCTCGCGCGGGTTTCGCGGATATAGCTGTCGTTCACGCAGAGGTATGCATAGTCGACATAGGAGGAGTCGCCGTCGGTCAAAATTCCGCTCGGGTCGGCCCAGCCGAAGTCGATATTTACCCACTTTCCGTCGACCTTGGTCTTTACCCAAATATGGGTGTCGCCGGTTCCGTCGCTTTCGCCGACGCAGTAAACGCAGTCAAATCCGGCCTTCGCCAGAAGCAGGAATCCCGCCTTCGCATAGCCCATGCAGGTTCCCTTTCCGTCGACGATGGGGCCGTAGGCGGAAGCATGGTAGCTGCCGTGGCCGTAGGTGCTGTTCTTTGCTATCCATTCATAGCAGTATTTAATCTTGTTGTAGTCGGAATATCCGCTTACCGTGCTCGTTATCTTGCCGACCTTCTTGTCGAGCGCGGACATCATGCTCTGCGCCTCGCTCGCCGAGGAAACATAGTATTTCAGAAGCAGCGTTGTTCCCGAAACGGAGTAAACCTGGTCGAAGTAGCAGTATTCGGTGCCGACGACCTGCGCGATATTGGAGGCGATGTCCTTGCACTCCGAGCTCGAGAGATAGTCGCCCAAATCTACGGTGTCGCGGAGGTTCTGAACCGCTTCGCCGAGCTTGTTAAGGGCCTGCTTGTATCTGTCCTGAGTGAAGAGGCTGTACATATATTCAACGCCGTTATCCTTTACCCAGCTTCCGGTCGTAACTGTTCCCGCGGTGGGAGCGGTGTTTCCGCCGGAAGGCTTTGAGCCGCCTTCGTCGATGTCCTCGGAGCCGCTGTCGCCGCCCTCGTCGATAGTTTCGGAATCGCCGTCGCCCGAGGAGGGCTTAGAGGGATTCTTGGAGCCGGACGGCTGCTCGGAAGTCATATAAACGTTGCTGACATATCCCGTGGAGCCCTTATAGTTCACCTGATACCAGCCCGTCGAGGCGCGGCCGGTAACTTCAACGCCCTCGCCCTCGGCGAGCGCGCCGATTTTTCCGAAATCGGTGGAGGGGCCTTTGCGGACGTTCAGGGACATCGTCGCGTACATCGTCGTCGGGGAAATCGATTCAACGGTGTAGTCGTTTTTATCGGTCTTTTCGGTCTTTGGAGCCTCGGTCGTCGCGGCGGTGGTCGGCTCGGTGGTAGTTACGGGAGCCTCGGTCGTCGGAAGCGTAATCGGCTCGGTCGGCGTAGTCACCGTTTCAATGGGAGTGGTGGCCGGCGGGTCGGTCACAAGCGGGGCAATCGTTTCGGTGGGGTCGATGGTCGCAAACGGGTCCTCCGGCGTATCGTCAATCGGCTTCTGTCCGCATGCGGCAAGCATCGTCACCGAAAGAACCAACGCGGTGGCGAGCGCCGCTAAACGCTTGAATTTCATGCAATGACCTCCTTGGTAATTTCTGTCTTATAGTAAAGCCTTACCCGATTAAAATTTAATCGGCGGAATCGCTCTCGTACTTGAGGGTGATGATGATGGTGTTGGGGCTGGTGTCGTCGCGCTTCGGATAAACCGAATAGCTGTTCGTGATGACGTCGGAGCCGGTTTCCTCCTTTACCTTCGCCAAAATATCGCGGAGCTCGCCGCCGTACTCGTTCATAGTGAGCTTCTGGCGGGTTTCGAGGAAGGTATCGTAGTCGGGGAATCTGAGGTAGATATATCTCTTACCGTTTTCGACGCATTCGCGGGCCTGTTTTTCGGCGGCGGCGTAGGCTTCGTCGTAGTTTTCGCACCAGTAGCCCATCACCTTATGCCAGCATCTGTCCATCGATGTCGCGACGGGAGGCTCGTGGAAGAGGCCGTCGAACTTCGCGAGGTGGTCGATTAAAACGGTTTCGTCGTCAATCATGAAGTAGTCGTAGCAGATATAGTCGGGGTCGGACTGTCCCGACGGGTCGGCCCATGTCGGGTCGACGATATACCACTGGCCGTCGTCGAGCTTCACATAGTTCCACTTATGGGTCGCGGAATCGTCGTCGCTGTAGCCGATTACATAGGTGCATTCAAAGCCGGCGCGCGCCATCAGAAGGTGCAGGGCGTCGGAATAGCCCTGGCAGGTTCCCTGATTCTCGCAGATAATTCCGTAAGCGGTGAACGGGAGCCTTGCGTTTTCGCCGTATGTGGTATTAAAGACGATATAGTCGTGGAGATAGAGTACGCGGTGCCAGTCGTCGAGGCCGGCGGGGATAGTCGCGACGATTTCATCGAGCTTCTGATTGAGCTCGGCGGTGAGGTTCTGGGCGTCGGCCTCGGTAGTCGCGACGGAGAAGTTATAGGGGATAGTAACCCTGTCGCGCAGGCCGTCGCCGTCGGTATCGGAGAAGTTAAAGCTTGTTCCGATATAGGGGTAATCCATGCAGCAATTATAGACGAAGGATAAGAAGTCCACGGCCTGATTGTCGGGGATTCCGACGGTAAGGTCGCAGGAGAGCTGAACCTCTTTAATTGCGTTCATAAGCTCGGCGGTAGCGGTTTTTAGGTCGTCGGTGAGCTGGTCCCAGATAAAGCGGATGCCGTTATCCTCGACAAAGCCGATGTCGAGGCCGTTCCATGTTTCGCCGTCCGGGGTTTCGCCGCCGGGGTTATCGGGGTTTGCGGGATTGTCGGGGTTATCGGGCGCCGCGGGGCCGTCGAGAGAGGGGACCTGTCCGCCGTCGCCGGGGGCGTCGTCAATCTGTTTGCCGCACGATGCGAGCATTGTCATTGCCAGCGCGGCGGCAAGAATAAGTGCGAGAATTTTTTTCATGCTTTTCGTTCCTTTCAGGGTGATAACCATTTCTTTTTTCTTGCGGTTTAAAGTGCCGCATGTCATAATAAGACACTCTATATTTTACCCTTAAATGCTTGCGCTGTCAATAGGGCGGGGCAAAATTTTTTCGGGGGCTTGGGCGGGTGTGGGGTGCTGTGTGACGGCGCGGGGACGGAGCTGGTTTCGCGGGCCCCACCCGCCCGCCCCATAGCTTCGCTCTTTCGTCCGCTCCGTCCCCGCGCCTAATTTGGGCGGGCAACGGTTGGCTTGGGCTGATGTCGCAGCTGAGGCGTTAGGGGCCTTTTTGTTGGGGCTTCAGGAGGATACCTTTATGCTCCTATTGCTACATGATGTTAGAGGCACACTTGAGTGCTGTGCCTTTTTTGTTGGGGGAACCCCCGGCGAGGGTTCCCCCGCAAGAAACAGCCCACCGGACTGTTTTTTTGAACCCCCTTCCTGCGCTTGCTTACGCATAAGAGTTTCGCGCTCTGCGGAGCGCGACAAGGGGCTCCGCCCCTTGACCCTGCAAGCCTTTTGAAAAAGGCTTGAGCGAAAACTTTTTAATTTTTTCGTCGGGCCTTAGTCTATGTACCTCAAAACCGCCACAACTCTCCCGAGAACCGATACCTCGTCAAGAATAATCGGCTCCATCGCGTCGTTTTCGGGCTGCAGGCGAAAATGCCCGTTTTCGCGGAAGAATCGCTTCACCGTCGCTTCCCCCTCCGACGTCATCGCGACGACGATTTCCCCGTTTTCGGCGTATGGCGTCTGCTCGACAATTACGGTGTCGCCGTCTAAAATCGCGGCGTTAATCATCGATTCCCCGCGAACTTTTAAGGCGAAAAGCTCCCCGCTGTAGCGGCGCGACGGGTGGAAGCCGATATAGCCGTCGATTTGTTCGACCGCGGTGATGGGTTGTCCGGCGGTGACGGTACCGACGACCGGCACCTGCATGTTTTCGCCGCCCGGAAGGCGAATCGCGCGGTTAAGGCGGTCGCCCTGCTTCTCCAGAAGCCCCGCTTCGACGAGCCTCTGAATGCAGCGGTGAACCATTGAAGTCGACGAGAACCCGACCTCGCGGCAAATCTCGCGTACCGTCGGGCAGCAGCCCTCGCCGATTCGCGAGCGGATAAAGTTGTAGACCTTTCTGTCGTTGTCGCTCAGCAATTTTATTGCCCCCTTTGGAAAAATTTATGGGATTTATGGCGGGTGGAAGCGGGGATTGTTGTTTTTTGTCTGATATGCTGCGGATGGCGCACGCTTCCCGGCCTGAGGCGAATCCGTCCCCCGGAGCCGGAGGCGGAGCGGGGATGGGTGAGGCTCAGGCTTAAAGCCTCGGCGGCCCGCCCGAGCCTCAAAAGGAACTCGCTCCGCTCGTGCTATCAAAGTACCCCCCTCCCCCTTCAAAGCCCCTGCGGCCCCAAACCCCGTACCTCCCCCTCCCCCCCGAGGGGAGGGGGACCGCAAATCAGATAACAGACAGTCAGAAAACAGAGGACAGAATGCAAAACTGCCGCCCCTATGTTCTGTTTTCTGTTAGCCTTCTCCCAAGCTCCTTTGCAACCTTATAAATATCCCCGCACCCGAGCGTAATCACAAGGTCGCCCGGGCCGACATGTCCTTCAAGGTAGTCGGCGCACTCCTCAAACGTCGGCGTAAGCGTGCAGTTCGGGGTAATCGCCGCAAGGTCGGCGGCGCAAACGCCGTAGGTGTTGATTTCCCGCGAGCCCATGATTTCGGTTATAACCGCCTCGTCCGCCATCGAAAGCGCGTCGGCGAACTCGTTTAAAAGCCGCTTTGTCCGCGAATAGGTGAAGGGCTGGTGAACCGCGATAATCCGCTTAAATCCGAGCTCTTTTGCCGCGCCGAGGGTCGCCTTTATCTCTGCGGGGTGGTGCGCGTAGTCGTCGCAGACGGTTACGCCGCCCGCCTCAGCAATTTTCTCAAAGCGGCGCATCGCCCCTTTAAAGCCGGAAATCCCGCGCTCAATAACCTCGTCGGGAACGCCAGTTATCCTCATCGCCGCAATCGCCGCGAGGGCGTTTAGGACGTTGTGCCGCCCCGGAACATGAATCGCGGTTTTCATCAGCAGTTTTCCCTTATAAATCACGTCGAAGCGTGTTTCAAGGCCGTTTCTTACAATATTTTCGGGGTGATAGTCGTTTTCCTCCCCCCAGCCGAAGGTAACTTTTTCCTTCCCCTCAATCCCCCCAACCGCGTCGGCGGTATTTTTGTCGCCGCCGTTATAGACAATCGCCCGCGTGGCGTTAGTTGCAAATTTTTTAAAGGAATTTTTGAGATTGTCGAGCGTCTTGAAATACTCCATGTGGTCGGCGTCGATGTTTAAAATAACCGAGATGTCCGGGCTGAGCTTCAGAAACGTGTCGACATATTCGTCGGCCTCGCAAACCATGTTCGGGGAGGCTCCAGCCCTTCCGGAGCCGCCGATAATCGGCAGCTTTCCGCCGATTACGCAGCCGAAATCGTCGCCCCACTCGTAGAGTATCTGCGCCGCCATCGAAGTCGCGGTTGTTTTCCCGTGTGTTCCCGCAAAGCATACGGCGTTCGGATACCATCTCGTTACAAGCCCGAGAAGGTCTTTCCGCTCCAAAAGCGGGATTCCGCGCCTTTTTGCCTCCACGATTTCGGGATTATCCTTCATAATCGCGGAGCTGTATACAACAATATCCGCGCCCTCGACGTTTTCGGCGCGGTGTCCCATATGAATCTCCGAGCCGAGGCTCCGGATTAAATCGAGGGTTTCGGTTTCGTTGTTGTCCGAGCCCGAAAGCCGATAGCCCATTCCCAGAAGAATTTGCTCAAGGGGAAAAATTCCGCTTCCCCCCGCGCCGATAAAATGAATCCGGGTCTTGCCCTCCAGAATTTCCCTGTTCATATCGAAAACGCCTCTTTCGTAACGGTTTATAGATAGTATATTCCGATTTTGCGGATTTTATCTGATAATATCTGCCGCGCGGCTGAATATTCCCGAAAAATTTTGCCTAAAATACCGTCGCAGGCAAAAAAATTTACCGCTCTCGGAGGTAATCATGAACATCACAAACATTAAAGTCCGCAAAATTCTGCCCGAAGGCAGACTCAAGGGAATTATCAGCGTTACGTTCGACGACGCGTTTGCCGTTCACGACATAAAGGTCGTTCAGGGCGAGGGCCGTCTTTTTGTCGCGATGCCTTCTCGGCGCGACGATTCCGGCGCGTTTCGCGACATCGTCCACCCGATTTCAAGCGACGTCCGCAGCCGAATGGAGGAGGAAATCCTCTCCGCCTATTACCACGCGCTCAGCGAAGCCGCGCCGAGCGGAAGCAGCAGCTG
Source organism: uncultured Clostridia bacterium (assembly GCA_947588775.1). Classification (GTDB taxonomy): domain Bacteria; phylum Bacillota; class Clostridia; order Oscillospirales; family Ruminococcaceae; genus Faeciplasma. Next base: position 14,656 of record CANPZQ010000012.1, on the reverse strand, counting down.
AGAGTATGGGCAGGGGGCGGTTTTGGGGAGGGGGAGGCGCGGATTAAGAAAGCGGGGGTTAAAACGCGAAGGTGGGGTGGGCGGGCGGGTGGGGCCGACGCAACAGCTTTCTTAATCCGCGCCGGGGTTTTTCCGAAAAGCCCGGCGGTCGACTGCTCGCGTTCAGCAGAAATTGCCGGATTATCGCAAAAACCCGTATGCCCGCAAATCCGACGTCTGATTTCCGTCCCCGGCTTCCGTCCGCAGCTCAGGCGATTACCGCCCGCGCCTTACTTACAATACTCTTGTCGTTTTCATAGGTCAGCACGTTTTGCGCCCTGTCTATCTCAATCCAGCGTATCTCGGCGATTTCGTCCTCCTGTGGGACATAGTCGGTGTTTTTTGCTTTTCCGAGGAAATAGACGACCACCTTCTGAGTTCCTCTCTTGGGGGAGTAGGAAACGGTTTCGCGAAAGCTCGAATCGATGATAGCGTCGATTCCTGTTTCCTCCAGAATTTCGCGGTGGGCGGTTTCGACCTCGGTTTCGCCGCTTTCCACGTGTCCTTTTGGGAAGGACCAGTGGCCGCTGTTGATATGCTTGATGAGCAGGATTTCCGTGTTGCCGTGAAACTTGCGGTAGACTATAGCCCCGCAGGATTTTTCGTGCAGCATTTTAATACCTTTCCCGAACGCCCTGCCGAGCATCCGAATAGTAAAGTTCGGTTTTATTATATCACATTTTTTGAGTTTTTGCAATACTGAACCGGAAAAAAGATGTTGGACTAAGCGGGCTCGGCTTAAATTCGCCCCGCTCCGGGCTTTCTGCTAACCCCCGCGCGGCGGAAAAAGCTGCCTCGTCGGTCCCACCCACCCGCCCACCCCACCTTCCCTCTCCCGCCCGCTTTTTCCGCCGCGCTCCCTCTCATCACCCATCAAATCCCGGCAAATCTGACCGCCAAAACCGAAAAAGCAGACAAATATCCGCAAACCACGTCCTATTCCACCGTCACACAACACCCCCACAAAAAATCCCCCTCCGCACTCTCGCAGAGGGGGGTTCCCGATTATTTCTTATAATACAACTCTTTAACTGTTTTCGCGATTTCCTCGGGCTTGATGTAGGTGCACCTTGCGTTATGCTTAGGCTCGCCCTCGGTTCCGGTGATTTTCGTAATCCCGGCAAACTCGTAGTCGTAGGCCTCGGCAATCCACTTGGTAATCTCTTTCTTGCCCATGTTGGTCTTAACCATGTCGAGAATGTCGGTGTAAAGGTCGATGAGCTGCTGAGCCGACATTTCGGTCTTTGCCTTGTTGATAAACGCCTTCATGAACGTTATCTGCCTGTCCATTCTCAGCGAGTTCTTGTTTGAATACTTCATCGCCATTCTTGCGCGCACGAAGTTTTCGGCATGCTGACCGAGAAGATTTACCGTCGTTCCCTGTACAAGTGTGTCGTCAACGCCGGTGAAGTCGTCCTCGATGTATACCTCAACGCCTCCGACCTTGGTCGCAACCGTTGAAACTATCGGAATCGGCGCGGCGATATATCCCAAGAACTGTATGTCGTCGCCCATAAGTTTGTTAAGCGATTTAAGAACGTTTTTCCCGCTTGCGCGTCCGCCGTCGCCGTAGGCATAGGCAAGTGCAATCTGCTCGTCCACCCAACCGTATGAGAAGCCGGTGGAAGAGTAATTCTCAACCGGCACGCAGAGGTCGCGGTTCACCGAAACCATAAAGAACTGCTTTGTCTTAAGGTTCATCGACACAATCAGTATGACGTCCGACTGTCCGCCGGTGCGGTAGAGTTTGCTCTCTTCCAGCTCGTCCCGTTTGTCAACGCCGATGAGCACGATGTTCTTTATGTTGTTATTGTAACCCGTTTCGGAGAAGTCGTCCGCAATAGTTTCCGGCTCGTCGACCGCGTCGGCGGGTTTCGTGTCCTCCCCCATCTCAAGAGCCTTCGTTTCCGTTTTCTTCTCGGTGGCCTTTGTCTTGGGGGCTTCCGTCGCAGGCGGCTCGGTTGCCGGCGGCGTTGTAGTTGTTACCTCCGTCGTTGTGGCGGGGGTGGTCGCAGTCGTCGTAACCGTTGTCGTCGCTTCGGTGGTTGTTGCCTCGGTTGTAGTAACCTCTGGCGTGGTTTCCTCTGCGGTGGTGGCGGCAGTCGTTGTCACTGCCGGAGGATTTAAATCGTCCCCGTTCTTTTTTCTGTTCGAGGGAAGATGCTCTATAACCTCCGCGGCAACGACGACCGTCAGCAGAACCGCGATGATAATCACGGCGTAAATCAACACGTCGCGCTTGCGGAATTTTTTGGGTTGATTAGTGCTTGCCATTCAGACACCTTCTTTAATAGCGGTACTCGTTGCCGTATTTTGCGTAATACTTGTACTTTCCGCCGTATCTCGCGTTCTCCTGGCCGACCTTGTTGAGCACGCAGCCCAAAACGTTCGCGCCGACTCTGAGAAGCTGGTTCTTCGCCTCGTTCACCTGTCTGTAGTCGACCTCGTTTGCGCCGACTACAATGATAGTGCCGCTGCAGTTCTGCGCGATAATGGCCGCGTCGATAACCCTGCCGAGCGGGGGAGTATCGATAATGATGAAGTCAAACGCCTTTTTAAGAACGTCAAGCATCGCGGCGAAAATTTTTCCGGCAAACAGCGGAGTCGGGTTCAGGACGTAGTTTCCGACGGGGAGCACATATCCGTTCGGGATATTGGTCTTATAAACCGCGTCGTTGATTTCGCCCTTGCCCGAAAGCACGTCGGCGAGGCCGGTGAACGGCAGGCCGTCGTCGACCTGCGCGGAGTGACGCGCGGAGAATACCGATTTACGAAGGTCGGCGTCGATGAGCAGCGTCTTGAGGCCGGCGTTGGCGTAGTTGCGCATCATCTCAAAGGAAATGACCGACTTGCCGGCATTCTCGTCGACGGAAGTTATCGCGACGAGCTTTACGCCTTCGCCAGAGTAAGAAACGTTCGTCCTTAAGACGTTCATTGCCTCGTTCATTTCGTAGGAGGGGTCTTTTGAAAGATTAAGTGTTATGCTTCTCATTTCTTGGAGTTTCCTCCTTTGCGCTGCTTATCGTTTTTGTTGTCAACCTCTTCCTTGGAGGCCGAGCCGTAACCGTAACCGTACCCATAGCCGTAGCCGTAACCGTAGCCGTGCTTTTTCTTCTTTCCGCCCTCATAGTAAACCTTCGTGAGGGTTACAAGGCCGCAGCGGTTCTCGATGTCCTCGGGCGTCTTGACGGTGGTATCCATAACCGCGATGAACACAATCACGCCGCAGGCGATTACCGCGCCCAAAACGAACGCAATCACAACGGTTTTTGTGAGCGACGGGAAGCTCGGCTCCTCGGCGATTATAGCGTCGTCGTAAGTATTAGGGGTGGAAACCTCCATGATTTCCGAAATTCTTTCAACGGCATACTCGGTGAGGTTGTTTGCGATTTGCATCGCAAGCACCGGGTTTGTGTCGGTGACGGTGATTTTTATGATATGTGTATCGGTGGGGTTTGTTACCTCCACGTTGTTATAAAGCTCGTCGTACTCGTAGTCGAGGTCCATCAGGTTGATGATTTCCCCTAAAATGGAGCGGCTTTTGATGATGTCTACGTAGTCGGGAGCGATATTCTGCGAAATCTGCAGGTCGACTATATCCATCAGCGAACCGCCGCTGACCGAAACGAGGTATGTCGAGGTGGTCGCCTCGTAGCGCGGAGTGATGAAGAACTGCACCACGATTCCGGCGACGAGGGCAAAGACGAGAGCCGACGCGATAATTGCGAGGATATGCTTTCTGAGCGCGTTAAAAAGCAGCAGAAGGTCAATTTCCTGGGTTTCGTCGGCCGCCGCCGTGCCGGCGGTTTTTCTTAACGCCGCGGCGTCGGTCTGAAATTGATTTTGTTCCATGTTTACCTCAAAAATCCTTACTTATTGAAATCAGCAAACCGGGGGGCTTGCTGATTTCAAAGTTGTTTTGTTTTGTCAGTTGTCCCAAAGACAGCCGTCAATTTCCAAATACTTCAGCGAGAAATTATCTTCTCTTGGAAACTACGATAGCGGCAGCGGCAACAGCCATAGGAACTACGGCAAGAGCGAGGCCGGTCTTGGGGTTCTCTTCCTTAGCAGGCTCTTCGGTGTCGCCGAGGTCGACGGTGTCGTCGCCTTCGTCGTCGCCCTGCTGCTCAGTGGTGTCGGAAGGAGTGGAAACAGCAACCTTGTCGGCTTCTACGAGAGCGATGAAGGGATCAGCCTTGAGGGAGGAGAGGTTCATAGTGATAAGAACTCTGTTGCCGTCAAACTTAACGGTAGCACCTTCGACGAGTTCCCAACCGTCATCCTGCCAAACCTCATAGGTCTTGGAGGAGTCGATACCGGTCGCAGGAAGGTTCAGAGTGCCTTCGCCGTTGTCACCGACGATGGAGGTAATCTTCCAAACACCGGCGATAGCTTCGGAGGAGCCAATAATGTCAGCAAGATCAGCGGCTTCCGGGCCGGCATTGGCCTTAGAAACAGAAACGCGAACGAAGCTGCCGTCAGCGTTGGTAGCACCGTAGGAGCTGTCATTGACAACTTCGCTTCCGGTGGAAACGCCGTTGCCGGGATTGACTTCTTCGGGAATCTCAGGGCTGAGGCTCGGGCTGTTGTTAGCAAAAGCGGTAACAGCAAGAGACAGGGTCAGGCAAAGTGCCAGGGCGATTGCAAGAATTTTCTTCATGGTTAATTTCCCCACTTTCATTTACAATTTTTTTGAAAAATTCTTCGGGGCATTTACGGCGTCCCGAGCCGTCAAATTCATCGGGCGCGGTTTATTGCAACTACGCCTTGAAGTGAATCCACGCTTATAATACACCCTTATTCCGCTCATGTCAAGCGGTTCAGGCAAAAATTATACAATTTCGTCAAAGTCGACAAAATATCCCGTTTAAGTTTTTATAATGTGTTCAAAATGTTTAACGGTCTGCGGATAAATAATGCTTCCGCCGCATGATTACCGAATCTTTTCGCCACATATTCGTAGGTTTCGGCGAGATTCGGCTCGCCGCGATGGCGGGAATGGCGGTCGTCCGCCACGGCGTCAATCAGCCCTTCCTCGACAAGGCGGGCGATGAGCTTTTTCTTCGGCGACTCGAACGCTTCGGTGTTGATCTGGAACTTCACGCCGAGGCTTTTCAGCTCCATTATATCCTGCGGGTCGTTGAGCTTGTCATACCTTTCTATATGCGCGAGCAGCGGCAGCTTCCCGGCAGAAATCAGCTTCACGACATACATTCTCATGTCGGAATAGGTGGTGGTCGGGTGGAACTCGGTGAGTACGACCCGCGAATCGCCGAGGGGCTTGCAGCTTCGGTCGCGCAGGCGTTCGACGGTGTCGGGGCGCATGAAAACCTCGTTCCCAAGGTATAAAGTCATGTCCGGAAAGCTCTCCGCGCAGAATTTTTTCGCGGTTTCAAAGGATTCCGCAATTTTTTCCGGCTTTGGCTCAAAGAGCGCGGGGTTGTAGTGCGGGGTGAAGCAAAGATGCCGTACGCCGCATTCGTATTCGTATGTAATCAAATCGAGCATGTGCTCGTCGTCCGGCGCGCCGTCGTCGACGCCCGCAAGAATATGGCAGTGGAGGTCGCAAAGCCCCGCCGGAATCTCAATCGGCTCGCGCGCCCTCTCCTTTTCACGGTTTTTCCTGCCGAAAAGCATAAACCTTTCCCCCTTTAACGTGGATAGATTTATTATAACACGGGTCGCGGGAAAATGCAAGGGGAATTTGATGCAGAGAGGGTGGGTATTTATATATTTATATAAGGTATGACGGCGAAGCGGCGGCGCAATTTGCAGTTGCGGGAACAAAGAAAAAAGCTCATGCCGGGTGGTAGACTTTTCGGCCGAATGGAGATATATTATTATCAATGCATGGCCGTGCAAAACAATGAGGAGGAAGTTTTATGAGCTTTGGCAAAAATTTGCAGCATCTGAGGCGCATGTGCGGAGAGATTACGCAGGAGGCTTTGGCGGAAAAGCTTAAAGTCAGCCGACAGACCGTTTCAAAATGGGAGCTTGACGAATCAACGCCCGAAATGGATAAAGCCATTGAGCTTTGCGGGCTGTTCAACTGCTCTTTGGACAATCTGTTTCGCGAAGAAATGGGCGTTTGTGACGACGCATATACGGACCTTCGCGTTGAAACCGTTCCGGGGTTTCGGTATGTAAGGCACGCGGTAATCAGCAGCAATCCCGAGGGGGACGCCATCGACCGGGTGGTCGGCGTCGCCCGCGAAAACGGCGTGGAGCACCCCCGGATAATCGGGTGGGACTTTCCGTATGTTTCTTTGGAGCAGATAAACGTTTATCATATGCACGGCTATGTGGAGCGGAAATCTTAGAACAGAAGGCCCACAAATATGCCGCAATCCACATTCCAGAGCCCTTCAAAAATCCTTTTGTGATTATTCCAAACGCATATAAGACGCTGACGGAATATATGCGCATCAACGGGTTAAGAAATACGGACAAAGATGTAATTCCGTGCTTTGAAACGGACGGCGATACCATGGACGTGTATATTGCATGCGTATAGATGTCATAATTGTTCTGCCTTCATGCGGCGGCTTTGAGAAATCGGGCCGCTGTTTCTTTTTTGAAACGAGAGCTTTCGTTGGTGTGTCGTAAGCGAGGGAATCAGGGGCGGGGATTTAGGTGTGGGAACGCCCCAAGGGGAGGCGCGGCGAAGGGGGCGGGGAGGTCAGAGGGAAAGTTGGGAGGGCGGGTGGGTGGGCGCAGGAAATCAGCCCCCTTCGCCGCGCCGGATTTGCACGCAAAACCCCAAACACCCCGCGCGCCCAACCCCGGCCCAAGCCGAATCCCGTCCCCCGAAGCCCCCTTGCGGGGCGGAGCGGGGACGGGTTAGGGTTGGGCTTTTAGAGGTTGGAGCGTTAGAGGGTTAGAGGATAGAGGCAGACTAATCGGGTTTCGCAAAAAAATCGCGGCCTCCTGCTAAGGCCTGAACCTCACCCACCCCCGCTCCGCCTTGCGGCTCCGGGGGGTGGGATTCGGCTCAGGCGGGGTATTGGGCGCGCGGCTCCCATCGGGCTTTCCGCTATCTCCCGCGCGGCGGGGAAAGCTGTTGCGTCGGTCCCACCCGCCCGCCCCCTCGGGTTTCGCGCCACCTCCCCGCTTTCCCCGCCGCGCTCCCCCCTTTCACCCCCGTTCCCATCAATTTTTCCCCGTTACCCCCTTTACAAAACCCGAAAACCGTGATATTATATAGGGTGATGTTACGCGGGATACCGTAACGCTCATTATTCCATACCCCAAAATTTTTTAAGGAGGATAAATATGGCAAGAAAAATGAAAACCATGGACGGTAACAACGCTGCCGCTTGGGCTTCGTACCCCTTTACGGAAGTCGCTGCTATCTATCCTATCACACCTTCCTCGGTAATGGCCGAGGTAACCGACGCGTGGTCGGCAAAGGGCCAGACTAACCTCTTCGGCACCCCCGTTAAGATTGCAGAAATGCAGTCCGAGGCGGGCGCGGCCGGCGCGGTCCACGGCTCGCTTGCGGCCGGCGCGCTGACTACCACCTACACCGCTTCGCAGGGCCTTTTGCTGATGATTCCGAACATGTACAAGATTGCGGGCGAGCTCCTTCCGGGCGTAATCCACGTTTCGGCAAGATGCGTAGCTTCCCACGCTCTTAACATCTTCGGCGATCACTCCGACATCTACGCCTGCCGCCAGACCGGCTACGCGATGCTCTGCTCCTGCAACCCCCAGGAGGTTATGGACCTCGGCACCGTCGCCCACCTCTCCACCCTTAAGGCGAGAGTTCCCTTCCTCCACTTCTTCGACGGCTTCAGAACCTCCCACGAAATCCAGAAGATTGAAACATGGGACAAGTCCGACATCGAGGAAATGATTGACTGGGACGCCGTCGAGGCATTCCGCAACCGCGCCGTAAACCCCGAACACCCCGTTCTCCGCGGCTCGGCCCAGAACCCCGACATCTTCTTCCAGGCCCGCGAAGCCTGCAATACCTACTATGACGCCGTTCCCGGCATCGTAGAAGACTACATGAACACCGTAAACAAGAAAATCGGCACCAACTACCAGCTCTTCAACTACTACGGCGCGCCCGACGCCACCAAGGTCATCATCGCTATGGGCTCGGTATGCGATACCATCGAAGAAACCGTCGACTACCTCAACGCCCGCGGCGAAAAGCTCGGCCTCGTAAAGGTCCGCCTCTACAGACCGTTCCGCGCCGACAAGCTCCTTGCCGCCATTCCTAAGACCGTTAAGATGATTAGCGTTCTCGACAGAACCAAGGAGCCCGGCTCTATCGGCGAGCCGCTCTACCTCGACGTTGTCGCCGCCCTTAAGGGAACCGAGCTCGAATCCGTTCCCGTCGCCTCCGGCCGCTACGGCCTCGGCTCTAAGGACACCACTCCCGACCAGATTAAGGCCGTTTACGACAACTGCGCCTGCTGCAAGGAAACCTACAAGCCCCGCTTCACCATCGGCATCAACGACGACGTCACCAACCTCTCGCTTAAGTCCGAGGGAACCCTCGACTCCGCTCCCGCCGGCACCGTTTCCTGCAAGTTCTGGGGCCTCGGCTCCGACGGAACCGTCGGCGCGAACAAGAACTCCATCAAGATTATCGGCGACCACACCGATAAGTATGTACAGGCTTACTTCAGCTACGACTCCAAGAAGTCGGGCGGCGTAACCGTTTCCCACTTAAGATTCGGCGATACCCCCATCAAGTCGACATACCTTATAAATAGGGCCGACTTCGTAGCCTGCCACAACGAGTCCTACATCACCAAGTACGACATGGTAGAGGACGTAAAGCCGGGCGGAACCTTCCTTCTCAACTGCCAGTGGACCCCCGAGGAGCTCGAGGAAAGACTTCCCGGCCAGGTAAAGAGATACATCGCCCGGAACAACGTCAGGTTCTACATCATCAACGGCGTTGAAATCGGCAAGAAAATCGGCCTCGGCTCGAGAATCAACACCGTTTTGCAGTCCGCGTTCTTCTCGCTCGCCAAGATTATCCCGATTGACGACGCCGTCAAGTACATGAAGGACGCCGCCCTTGCCTCCTACGGCAAGAAGGGCGAAGCCGTCGTAAAGATGAACTACGACGCCATCGACGCCGGCTATAAGGAAGTCGTCGAGGTCAAGGTTCCCGAGGCGTGGAAGAACGCCCCCGACACCGCTATGGGTATGCCCGCCGCGACCGGCGACAACAAGACCCTTGTCGACTTCGTAAACAACATCCAGATTCCCTGCAACGCCCAGCACGGCGACAAGCTGCCGGTTTCCGCCTTTGTCGAAACCGCCGACGGCACCTTCCCGCAGGGCTCCGCGGCTTACGAGAAGCGCGGTATCGCCATCGACGTTCCCGCATGGAACTCCGACAACTGCATTCAGTGCAACTTCTGCTCCTACGTCTGCCCGCACGCCGTTATCCGTCCGGTAATCATGACCGACGAAGAGCTTGCGGCGGCTCCCGAGCTTGCTAAAACAAAGGCGAAGCCCGTAACCGGTATGCCCGGCTATCACTTCGTTATGACCATGTCGGCTCTCGACTGCACGGGCTGCGGCTCCTGCGTAAACGTCTGCCCCGGCAAGAAGGGCGAAAAGGCCCTCGCTATGCGTCCTCTGGACGAGCAGCTCGCCGAGCAGGAGGTATTCAACTACGCTCTCACCCTCGCAGACAAGCCCGAGGTTCACGAGAAGTTCAAGGAAACCTCCGTCAAGGGCTCGCAGTTCAAGCAGCCGCTGCTTGAATTCTCCGGCGCATGCGCGGGCTGCGGCGAAACTCCTTACGCCAAGCTGATTACCCAGCTCTTCGGCGACAGAATGTATATCGCCAACGCCACCGGCTGCTCCTCCATCTGGGGCGGTTCGGCTCCCTCCACTCCTTACACCACCAACAAGTTCGGCAAGGGTCCGGCTTGGGCGAACTCCCTCTTTGAGGACAACGCCGAGTACGGCTACGGTATGTTCCTTGCTCAGAACACCATCAGAACCCGCACCATCGCGAAGGTTCTGGAGCTTGCAAAGGAAACCGAGTGCGAGCACTGCAAGGGCGTTATGGAGCACTATCTCGAAACCGTCGACAACGGCGCGGAGAACTCCAAGGCGACCGACGCTCTTATCGAGGTTCTCGAGGGCATCGACAAGCCCGAGGCAAAGGCTATTCTCAAGGTTAAGGATTACCTCCGCAAGAAGTCCGTCTGGATTTTCGGCGGCGACGGCTGGGCCTACGACATCGGCTTCGGCGGCCTCGACCACGTAATTGCGCAGAACGAGGACGTAAATATCTTCGTATTCGACACCGAGGTTTACTCCAACACCGGCGGACAGTCCTCGAAGGCCACCCCGACCGGCGCGATTGCGCAGTTCGCGGCAGCCGGCAAGGTCACCAAGAAGAAGGACCTCGCGGGAATCGCGATGACTTACGGCTACGTCTATGTCGCGCATGTTGCGATGGGCGCAGACTACAACCAGTGCATCAAGGCTATCGCCGAGGCGGAGAGCTATCACGGCCCGTCGCTCATCATCGGCTACGCGCCCTGCATCAACCACGGCATCAAGGGCGGCATGTCGATTGCTATGACCGAGGAGAAGAAGGCCGTTGAGGCCGGCTACTGGCACCTTTACAGGTACGACCCGCGCCTTGCCGCCGAGGGCAAGAACCCGTTCCAGCTTGACTCGAAGGCTCCGACCGCCGACTACAAGGACTTCATCATGGGCGAGGTCAGATACAACTCTCTCGCGCGCTCCAACCCCGAAAGAGCCGAAAAGCTCTTCGCGAACGCCGTCGAGAACGCCAAGGAAACCTACGACCAGCTTGTTGAAAGAGCGAAGTAACTAAGGTTTTGGCTGATTTGGGTTAATAGTTAAAAAAACCGGCTCCTGCTGAATGATGGGTGTCCATAAAGAAGTTCTCAATCAAAAAATTGATTTACGGCATCCGTCGGACGGAATTTGGCAACCAAAAAGCACGAAGTATAGGGATTTTCCATACCTCGTGCTTTTCCGTTGCTTTTGCCATTTCCCAAAATCCTTGTGGCTAATCTATGACAAAAAATTTTGTATATCTGGGAAAATCTTTTTGACAATAAACTTTGCTGCATGCATAACCAAGCAAAGATTTCCAGCATTAAATATTAAATTAGCAAATAGTGCTGCTGTTTCAAGATTGACCGCCATCGCGGGGTATCCTTTCAAAATCTTTCCTGTACAACATAATCTATTTTTAAAATATCTGACACTGGAGCTTGTCTATGCTTTCGATGGAGAGGATACACATTACGTGCTATAAATCAGTTAAAACACTCCTCTACACTTTAGTTCTACTAACGATCTCGCTTCTTTTGTTTCTTTTGTCCTTTTGACAAATACTTCTTCCTATCCTTTCCAATAGCGGTGCCTATTGTATACAAAGTTCCAAATAATTCAACGGCACTTAAAAAACTTCTAAGGACATTTAGGCGCGGCTTATTATTGAGCAAAACAATCAAGCAAAATACAAATATTAAAATAATCGCTTTCCAAATTATGCTCCAGACAAACAATAATATATTTTTTCTGCGTTCTTTTTTAGCATTTTCATCTTTAGTGTTCTGTTCATATTCTTCTACCTTTTGGCGAAGTTGGGCATTCTCTTCGTCTTTATTTTTTATAATTTCATTTTGCGATACAATTTCAGCATCTTTTTCTAAAATACGTATGATATTTTCTTTTTTAATTTCTTCTATTAGTTTTTCTTTTTCTTCAAGAGTACTTTTTGTTTGCTTAAATTGTTCCTCATATCTGCTTAGAAATTCAGGAGAAAAGTCCATAATTTCGTCAATATTATCAGCTTGAAGATTTTCTGGTAATACCGATTTCTTCCTGATCATAATTATTCGCGCAGCAACTTGCTCTTCAGTGATTTTCCCCTCTTGATATTCGGATGTTACATCAGAATAAACTTCCTCTGTTTTTTTAGCAATGCTTGATGATAACGCAATACGCGCTTTTAAAATTGCGGCTATACTTTTTGGAAATTGCTTCTTTGAAAAACCCTTTCCAAGCTTATACCATAACAAGCTTGTAATTCGGTCCATCGAAACAGCAAAATTACATATATATTCCAAACCTTGTTCACGTTTGATTCTATCAGATTGTTCCTTTGAAATAAGCAAAGTCGCTTTTGTATTTGTTACTATAAGATATTCTGACTCAATATCATTATGATAATAATTGCCGTCGCGAAGTTTATGGATATGGCTAACAAATTTTAAAGCGGCATCTTTTTTATTTTTCTTATCGTTTTCGTCCTCATATTCTGATGACTCTAAATTTGAGGAAAACAACTCCTCACCATAATAATTATCATTCGGATCTTCCTTAATACCATATTCATACTGCAATTTGTAGTAAAAATCAGCCTGTTTAACATCCACATCAGCAGATGTTTCACAACCGTTTGTTATTGCACTCATAGCAGGGCTGTCTAAAGGACTTGATTTTTGACCATCCACGACCTGCTTAGCAGCATAGAAAAAGTTATCTATTTCCTCTTTAGTTTCAGAAAAATAGTACAAAGTGACTTTCTTTTTGCTTCCGGCATTTGCTGCACAGACTTGTTCGTAAAAATCTTTTGTAAATTGCTGATAAATAGCTCCGTTATAACCTACAAAACTAAACAGAATCTCGGTGCTAAGATAAAGTGCTAAAGGCTTAGTTATACTGCCGACTTCTCCGATATTATGACTTAATCCGATATATAGAATACTGCCTTGACGAATTCTATTTAAGCCCTTCTGAATATCTTCGTCTTTCTCATTTTTTAAAATAAACTCACCTATTAAATCCGTATATCTATTTGAATGTTCTGTTTGATCCTCAATTAAAAAATCAGCAAGTTCTTGGGTTAATTTCTCTTCGCTAACTGAAAGACTGCTATCTCTTTCGGATATGTACTCAGATAGAAGCTTAATTATTTTAGAAGCATATGCATCCGCTTCTTTTTTCTTTGTCTCAAAATCTGAATTAGTTTTGATTTCTGGCAGGTTAACACTGTATTTTTTATTAGCCAAGGTTATTCCATCAATATGCTTTAGGGTCGTTTTTACGACAGCTTCAGGTATGTTAAAGTCAAAGTATTCAGTTAAAAGATTCTTCATTTCAACTGCTGAAAAATCTCTCAAAGATTCAGAATATATTATGTATGTAACAAATTCTTTCAAAATTTGATATGGGCTCTGATATTTCTTTTCATCAGAGAGACTTTTTAAAATAGCAAATGATGCCAACTCCGAAACTACATCGGTGGATGCTTTTGTTATCATTGTTTTTCCTCTCTTCTTTTTAATCTGTTTAAGTATACTGCTGATTTTTGCAAAAGCCTTACGATTTTATATAAGTCGTATAAGCAGTAAATTCAGCACATTTATCGCAAGTCTTTTTAGCATATCATTTGAATCCGTTCCTTATCATATTTATCACTGCTGCAACGTTAGCTGCGCCGAACAGTTCTTCCGCAAGTCTTCTCTGCTGTTCTTCTGGAAGTGATTTTACCGAGAAAAGCGCAGTTATAACGTCTTTCTTTGCCTTTTGATATGAGTCGGTAGGTTCAAAATCTATTGTGGGCTTGATTGGATACATATTTCACCTCATTTCAACCTTTCGCACAGTGGCAGGATCTCCTCTAACTTTGCGACGATTCGCTTCTGCTCGGCGAGAGGTGGGAGGGGAATCAAAATATGCTTCTTCATATCTTCTGAACCTATATTTCCTTGGTTGGCTGTTCCTGTTTCTTTGGCAAAAATCAAGTCTTTAATGTTCTCTGATTGAAGCACACAGAGTAGATATGGGATATATATTTTATGTGTAGGTCTAAGACATCCAACTCTCTGATTTAAGTATAATTTACGACGGGACAAATCTTTTGCTGATACTGCTAAGGTGTAAAAATAATCTCGTTTTTTGCGAGTGCCAGTCATTGTAACGAGAATATCATTTTCCTCAATTCTGTAATCTCGCGTATCTTCTGCAATATCATTTGTAATATAAACAGGTTTGACTTCAAGCAGCAAATCATTTATTTTTACATTTCCGAGTCGTATAACTTGATTTTCAGAAGCTGAAACGTAAGTTTCGCTTTTATAGGCATAGCCTCCTTGAAATCGTGTAATGGTACCCAGCCTCACCCACCTCCAGCTCTCGGGAATATCAAACGGCTTTTCGTCGTCCGAAATCTCGGGCAGGGGCTTTTCCTTTTTTATCTTCCCCGCCTTGATGAGCGCCTGCTTTTCCGACTGAATTTTGCGGTAAAGCTCCTCGCCCGTGCCTTCGTCGGGGAGCTGCGGGACGAGCTTGCCCTGAATCGCGAGCTGAAGCAGGGATTTTTTCAGGTCGTCGGGGAAGCGCTTGTTAAGGGCTTCGAGCCGATTCCACGCCTCGGCGTAGCGGTCGACGAGCGGCAGCAGCTCATCGATTTTTGCGACGATTCGCTTCTGCTCGGCGAGGGGTGGGAGGGGGACGAGCATATTATTTATACTGGTACTGTTGAGCGTTTTACCCTTAATAGCATTTTTGCTTTCACAATATTGAGAAATAAACGGCAAAATTTTAAACAGATACATTTGAGTTGCATTATCAATATCATAGCAGGGAT
>CANPZQ010000011.1 GCA_947588775.1 uncultured Clostridia bacterium | reverse complement strand
GTCTTTGCGTCGTCTGTCTGATGGCGGCAGGGTGGGTGCTTTTCGATTCAAAGGACTACCTCGAGGATTACGACGCCGACCCGAGCTATATGCTCCAGGACAAGATGATAACGAGCGACGGCGAAGGAAATTATTTCGGAATAATAATGTGCAAACGCGGTTTCAGACTGATGGGCTCGTCCGGCGGCGAAAACGCATACAACATCTGCGACGTGCCGGGGTGCGACCACACCGACGGTTCAATATGCTTAGCACTCAACCGGCCGGAATTCACCGGGCTTTCCGTCTATGACGGCAGGCTCTACTGGACGGCGCGGCCGAAGAACGTTGACGCCGCCGAGGCGGACGAAACCGTAAATATAATGTCATCGGCGGAGGACGGCAGCGATATTCGGGTTGAAAGAAGCGTTCCAAACGAGGTTTATACCGACACCCGGTACAATAAATATATCCGCGTTCACAGGGGATACATGTACTTTATAGGCGTTCAAGAGCCGGAGGAGATATTCGACCCCGAAACGATGACTTCGCGTCAAAAAAATCCCGACGAACAGCCGTCTTTGAACGTATACGCCGAGGAGCTTCGCGAAAACGTCGGCGGCGGGAAAATTTTCACGCTGGATTGCGAAAGCGGAAGAAGTTACAGCTATACCTCGCAGTTTTACGCGAACAACCTTTATATAATGGTTAAATCTACCGCCTTCGACGGCACCGACAGCCGCTTTGAGGTATACAGAATCGACCTTAAGACCCATAACGGCAAGTTAATCTATAAAACGGACAAATACGACATCAGCGGGTGGTGGCTCGACGGCTCGGAGAACCTCTACTATACCGATGCCGATTCCGAAGCCGAAGAAGCCTCGCTGATGAAGCTCGACCTCAGCCATGGCGGGCCGAAGGAGCTCTGCAAGCTCCCCGAAGCGGTCGCCGGAAGGGTTATAAACGGCAGGGCGGTCGGGATTTCCGACCGAAAGGTTTACGTCACCGGCTTTGACGGAAAAACGAAGGTCCTCGACATCGGCGATTTGACCGAAAAGGTCGTTGAGGAATACGGCTACGTCGGAATCGCGCTCTGCGGAATCGACAACGAAAACGTAATTTTGCAGATGTGCGACGACGAGTGCTTCGCGCTTGTTCCCCTCGACGGAAGCGAGCCGAGAATGATTATCGCGACGTGTTACAGCGACCCGGAGTTTGAGAGGGAGGAGGGGTAGTCAGAAATCGGACGGTCAGAAGTCGGAGGTCGGAAAATGGCGCACGGAATTTTGCATTAAATATCGACTTTTGAATTTTGCGTGAGATTTGGGTCGGCGAAGGGGGCGCGGGGACGGAGCGGGGAGTGTGGCGGGAAATGGGGGGGGGGGGGGGGGGGGACCCGACGAAATTAGCGAAGTCCCCGCGCCCGCCTGACCCGAATCCCACCCCCCCGGAGCCGCAGGCGGAGCGGGGGTGGGTGAGGGGCAGGCCTCGGCAGGAGGCCGCGTTTTTTTGCGAAACCCGATTAGGCTGCCTCTATCCCCTGACCATCTGACGCTCCAACCTCTGAAAGCCCAACCCTCACCCGTCCCCGCTCCGCCCCGCAAGGGGGCTTCGGGGGGCGGGATTCGGCTTGGGCCGGGGTTGGGGCGCGCGGCTCTATTCGGGCTTTCCGCTAAACCCCCGCGCGGATTAAGAAAGCTGTTGCGTCGGCCCCACCCGCCCGCCCCCGCCCTTTCGCTCTGCCTCCCCGCTTTCTTAATCCGCGCTCCCTCCGCTCGCTTTCTCGGCATTTCATACAAACAAGTGCGGAACCTGTTCTTAATATTTTTGTCTTTCGCTGATTGACACTTGTCCGCGGACGAAGTATAATTATTACATTCGGAATGTATAATTAAAAGCAAAATGCTTTATCCACAGGAGGTTTTATTCATGAGAGTTTACAATTTCAGCGCAGGTCCCGCAATGCTCCCCGAGGAGGTATTAAAGCGCGCCGCCGACGAGATGTTAGAGTACGGCGAAACCGGCCAGTCGGTCATGGAGATGTCCCACCGCTCCAAGGAGTATCAGGCGATAATCGACTCCGTCGAAGCAAAGCTCCGCGAGGTAATGTCGATTCCCGAAAACTATAAGGTACTGTTCTTGCAGGGCGGCGCGTCCAGCCAGTTCGCGATGGTTCCGCTGAACCTTATGAACGGCTCCGGCAAGGCGGATTTCGTTCTCACCGGCCAGTGGGCGACCAAGGCCTATCAGGAGGCCTCCCGCTACGGCGAATGCAAGGTTGTTGCAAGCTCTAAGGATAAAACCTTCAGCTATATCCCCGAGCTTAACAAGGCCGATTTCACCCCCGACGCCGACTACTTCCACATCTGCTACAACAACACCATCTACGGCACCAAGTTCCCCGAGCTCCCCGACACCGGAAACGTCCCGCTTGTCGCGGATATGTCGAGCTCGATTCTCTCTGAGCCCGTCGACGTATCTAAATTCGGCGTAATCTACGCCGGCGCGCAGAAGAATATGGGTCCTGCGGGGCTTACCGTCGTAATTATCCGCGAGGATTTAATCGGCAACGCCCGCGACATCACACCGACCATGTTCAACTATAAGACCCACGCCGACAACGGCTCTATGTTCAACACCCCGCCGACCTACGGAATCTATATTTTGGGCCTCGTGCTCGATTGGGTCAAGGAAAAGGGCGGCCTCGAAGCCATGAAGAAGCTCAACGAGGAAAAAGCCGCTATCCTCTATAATTTCTTAGACAATTCCAAGCTCTTCAAGGCGACTGTTCAGGGCAAAGACCGCTCGCTGATGAATATCCCGTTCGTCACCGGAAACGAGGAGACGGACGCGAAGTTCGTTTCGGAAGCAAAGAAAGCCGGCCTCATCAACATCAAGGGCCACCGCTCCGTCGGCGGCATGAGAGCCTCCATCTATAACGCCATGCCGAAAGCCGGCGTTGAGAAGCTTGTTGAGTTTATGAAGCAGTTTGAAGCCGAAAACGCGTAAGGAGAACAGCCATGTATAAAATTCTCACACTAAATAAGATAGCCGCCTGCGGCACCGACCTCTTCGACAGGTCGAAATATACCGTTGCCGACATGGAAGCCGAGCCGGACGGAATTATGGTTCGTTCGGCGAATATGCTCGAGGAGAAATTCGCGCCCACCCTCAAGGCTATAGCCAGAGCCGGCGCGGGTGTAAACAATATCCCGGTCGACCGCTGCTCGGAGGAGGGAATCTGCGTATTCAACACCCCCGGCGCGAACGCCAACGCCGTCAAGGAGCTTGTTATCGCCGGGCTTCTGATGACTTCGAGAAAAATTCCCGCCGCCATCGATTGGGCAAAGACCCTTAAAGGCAAGGGCGACGAGGTATCGAAGCTCGTCGAAAAAGGAAAGAGCCGGTTCGCCGGCCCCGAAATCATGGGCAAGACCCTCGGAATCGTCGGCCTCGGCGCGATAGGCGTTAAGGTCGCGAATACCGCCCTCTCCCTCGGCATGGAGGTCGTCGGCTACGACCCGTTCCTTTCGGTCAACGCCGCTTTGAACCTCAAGCCCGGAGTTAAGGTCGTTAAGTCGCTCGACGAAATCTACGCGGCCGCGGATTACATCACTCTGCACCTCCCCTACAATAAGGATACAAAGGACACCGTGAACGCCGACAGCCTCGCGAAGATGAAGGACGGCGTGCGTATTCTCAACTTCGCGCGCGGCGAGCTTGTAAACACCGAAGCCCTGCTTGCGGCACTCGGAAGCGGCAAGTGCGCGGCCTATATCACCGACTTCCCGAACGACGCGCTCATCGGCGTCGACGGGGTTGTCGCAATCCCGCACCTCGGCGCGTCCACCCCCGAATCGGAGGACAACTGCGCGGTTATGGCGGCGCAGGAGCTTATAGCGTATCTTGAGCGCGGCACGGTCAAAAACTCGGTCAACCTGCCCGACTGCGAGCTTGCAAAGACCGCCGACTGCCTCGTCTGCGTAATCCACAAGAACGTCCCGGCGATTATAACCCAAATCACCGGAATCATCTCCGCGGGCGGCGGAAATATCGAGAACGTCGCCTCTAAGTCCAAGAAGGATTGGGCCTATACGATGCTCGACGTTACCGGAAAGGTCGACCTTGCCGGCATCGAAAAAATCGACGGAGTTACCGGAGTTAGGGTAATCTGAGCAAAAATTTTCTCCCCCGGGGAGCCGAAAAGGGCTTTTCGGGGGATTTTTTAAGAAAAATTTCCCGAAACCCCTTGCATTTTTCAATAAATGTGATATAATACCATTGTAATAGTAACGTAAGAAAGGTTGGATGTTAGCTTCCGGCCTTTTTTGTTGAAGCTCAGGAGGGATATTATGGCTGACAGCGCGGCCGTTAAAAAGGTCCGCGAGCTCGCGGAGCCGCTCTGCGAAGAGCTCGGGCTGTTTTTGTGGGACGTAAGGCTTGAAAAAGAGGGCGCGAACCGCTATCTTCGGGTGTATATCGACGGCGACGGCGGGGTGTCTATCGACGACTGCGAGGCTCTTCATCGGCCTCTCGACAAGCTTCTTGACGAGTACGACCCAATCGCCGAAAGCTACGTCTTTGAGGTTTGCTCGCCCGGCCTCGGAAGAAAGCTCGAGCGGCCCGAACACTTTGAGGTTTGCATCGGCGACGCGGTGTGCGCGGGGTTCTATTCCCCGAAAAACGGCAAAAAGGAGCTTTACGGCGTTTTAACGGCATATGACGGCGAAAGCGTAACCGTAGAGGCGGACGGCGAAAAACAGGTTATCCCGCTTTCGGAATGCCGCTTCGTAAAGCTCGACGACGACAGGGATTTATTTTAAACCGGCGAATTATTAAAGCTAAAAATATTCATTAAAGGGAAAGGTATGGTCAAAAAATCATGAGCAAGGAAATATTTGACGCACTGAGAGCAATCCAGCAGCAAAGCGGCGTTCCCGCGGATATACTGATTGAGAAGATAAAGGCGGGCGTTGAGAAGGCGGTAAGAAAGGCCTATCACTACACCGAGAATATCAGAATCGACTTCGACCCCGAGGCGGAGAGCTTCGAGATGGCGTTGCTTAAAACCGTCGTCGAGGGCGAGCCGGAGGACCCCGACAACGAAATCGGCCTCGACGAGGCGAGAACCTATGAGCCGGGAATCGCGGTCGGCCAGACCTGTGAAATTCCGATCGACGCAATGCAGCTCGGCCGCGTTCCCGCAAGCTCGGCGAAGCAGGAAATCCGCAACAGCATCCGTCAGTTCGAGCGCGACAAGCTTATAGCGCAGTATCAGGATAAGGAGCACGAGCTCGTTTCGGCGACGGTCCAGAAGGTCGAGCCGCTCACCGGCAACGCGATTATAACAATCGACCACGACGAGGTTTACTTCCCCCGCACAGAGCAGATTCCCGGCGAAACCTACCGCGCCGGCGACATCATAAAAGTCTACGTCGTCGGAATCGTGAACCCCGAGAAGAAGCCGTCGGTAAGGGTTTCGCGCTCGAACCGCGAATTTGTCCGCAGGCTCTTCGAGCTCGAGGTTCCCGAAATCTTTGACGGCACCGTCGAGATAAAATCCGTTTCCCGCGAGGCGGGCGCGCGCTCGAAAATCGCGGTTTGGTCGAATAACCCCGACGTCGACCCGATAGGCGCGTGCATCGGCCCGAAGAGAGCGAGAATAAACGCCGTTATGCGGGAGCTCCACGGCGAAAAAATCGACCTCATAGTATACAGCGAGGACGACGCGGAGTTTATTTCAAAGGCACTTGCCCCCGCCGAGGTAAAAAGCGTGACCCTCGCCGACGACGGGACCCGCTCCTGCCGCGTTACCGTTCCCCAGAACCAGCTTTCCCTCGCAATCGGCAACAAGGGCCAGAACGCGAAGCTCGCCGCAAAGCTCACGGGTTATAAAATCGACATAACCTCGGAGGAGCAGGCCCTCGAGGAGGCTGCGGCCGCGGAATCGGTTCGGGAGGCCGGCGAAGCTGATTCGGAGGCGGTTTCCGAATGAACCAAAGGGTTAAAAAGGTTCCGATGCGGACCTGCGTCGGGTGTTATACCGAGCGGCCGAAAAAGGAGCTTATAAGAATAGTCCGTTCGCCCGAGGGGGATATTTCCCTCGACCCGGGCGGGAAAAAATCGGGCAGGGGAGCGTATATCTGCCCCGACCCCGAGTGCCTTAAAAAGGCGAGAAAGCAGCGCAGGCTCGAAAAGAGCCTTGAGGCGGAGATTTCCCCGGAAATTTACGGCGCGCTTGAAAAGAGCCTCGCGGAACTGGAGGCGGGAAGGGAATGACGGACATTTCCGGCACGCTTTCAATATGCCGCAGGGCGGGAAAGCTTACCGGCGGGGCCGACGAGGTAAAATCGGCGGTTTTAAGACATGAGGCGAGGCTGGTGCTTTTAAGCTCGGACCTCTCCGAAAACACCCGCAGGGATATAGCCCGCTTATGCGAGCGCGAAGGCGTTAAGCGCGCAGACATAGATTATACGATGGACGACGTTTCGGACGCCGTCGGGAAAAGATGGGGGATTTTGGCAATAACCGACAGCGGCTTTGCAAAATCCGTCCTAAAAAAACTATCCGAAAATTGACTTCTTTAAGGAGCTATGCCTATGATTACAAAATACAGATTATCCGACCTTGCCAAGGACTTAAAGGTTGCGGCGAGCGAAATTTCCGAGGCCCTCGCGGCGCATTTCGGCGTTAAGAAGCCGGGCGCGAGCCTTACGCTCGAGGAGGTAAACTATATCCTCGAGCTGTTTACTCAGCGCGCCGAGGTCGAGAGCCTTGACGGATATTTCGCGGACAGAACGCCCTCGAAAAAGCCGGAGCCGAAAAAGGAGAAAAAGCCCGCCGCCGGGAAGGTTCCCGAAAAACCGGAGGAGAAGGCCGCCGAAAAGCCGGCGGAGAAGCCTGCCCAAAAGCCCGCGGAAAAGCCCGCGGAGAAGCCTGCGGAAAAGCCCGCCGAGAAGGCCCCCGAAAAGCCGGCGGAGCCGAAGAAGGAGCAGCCCAAGAATCCTCCGAAGCAGGAGCAAAGGCCCCGCCGCGAGGAGAAGAAACAGCCCGCAAAGAAGCAGGACCACGGCGAGCGGCAGAGGCTTATCACCGCGAATACCGGCTCTTCGGCGAACGAGCAGAAGCAGCATGTCGTAGACACGCGCGGAAGCTATGTGAATATCGACAAGTATAACGACAAGTACGACAATATGGCGGACAGCGGCCGCAAGGGCAGCGAAAACTATCAGAAGAAGCAGAAGCTTGTTCAGAAGTCGAAGCAGCAGAGGAAGCAGCAGCTCTCCACAAAGCGAGAAACCGAGGCGGAAAAGCTCCGCAGGCTCGAGCTTGAACGCGCAAGAAAGCAGCAGCTTAAAATAACCGTCCCCGACGAAATTACCGTTTCGGAGCTCGCCTCGCGCCTTAAGGCCACCGCGACCGAGGTTATAAAGAAGCTGATGGGCCTCGGGGTATTCGCGAGCATCAACGAAGTCATAGACTTCGATACCGCCGCTCTTGTAGCGGAGGAATTGGGCGCGAAGGTCGAAAAAGAGGTCGTCGTAACCATCGAGGAGAGGCTTATCGTCGACGAAGAGGACAAGGCGGAGGATTTGGTGGAGAGAAGCCCGGTCGTCGTCGTCATGGGACACGTCGACCACGGAAAGACCTCGCTTCTTGACAAAATCCGCCATGCGAACGTAACCGCGACCGAGGCGGGGGGAATCACTCAGCACATCGGCGCGTACAGAGTATCGGTAAACGGCCGCGAGATAACATTCCTTGACACCCCGGGACACGAGGCGTTCACCGCCATGCGTCTTAGAGGCGCGATGGTGACGGATATTGCGATACTCGTCGTCGCGGCGGACGACGGAATTATGCCGCAGACCGTCGAGGCAATCAACCACGCCAAGGCGGCGGGCGTTCAGATTATCGTCGCGATAAATAAAATCGATAAAGAGGGCGCGAACCCCGACAGAATTATGCAGCAGCTCACCGAACACGACCTCGTCGTCGAGGCGTGGGGCGGCGACGTGGTATGCGTGCCGGTTTCGGCAAAGACGGGCGAGGGAATCGACGAGCTTTTGGAGAACGTTCTTCTTGTCGCCGACGTTTTAGAGCTTAAGGCGAACCCGAACCGCCTCGCGAAGGGCTCGGTAATCGAGGCGAGGCTCGACAGGGGACGCGGCCCGGTCGCAACCGTGCTTGTACAGAACGGAACGCTTAAGGCGGGGGATATTATCATCGCGGGAACGGCGGTCGGCAGGGTCAGAACCATGACCGACGACAAGGGCAGAGCCGTAACGTCGGCGGGGCCGGCGGTCCCGGTAGAGATAACCGGCCTCGACGAGGTTCCGTCGGCGGGCGACGTGTTTAACGCCGTCGCGGACGAGAAGCTTGCGCGCGAGCTTGTCGAACAGCGCAAGCAGGAGGCGAAGGAGGAAATCTTCAGCCAGTACCGCAAGGTTACTCTCGACAACCTCTTCAGCCAGATTTCCGAGGGCGAGATGAAGGAGCTTCCTATCGTCGTAAAGGCGGACGTTCAGGGCTCCGTCGAAGCGGTAAAGCAGTCGCTTGAAAAAATTTCCAACGATGAGGTAAGGGTAAAGGTAATCCACGGCGGCGTAGGCGCGGTTTCGGAGAGCGACGTTATGCTTGCGAGCGCGTCCAACGCGATTATCGTCGGGTTCAACGTCCGTCCCGACCCCGTCGCAAAGGCGAACGCCGAGCGCGACGGCGTAGATATGAGGCTCTACAGAGTTATCTACGACGCCATCGAAGAGATTGAAACCGCGATGAAGGGAATGCTCGCGCCCAAGTTCCGCGAGGTCGACACCGCCCGCGTCGAGGTCCGTCAGGTATACAAGATTACCGGCGTTGGCGCGGTCGCGGGGTGCTATGTCTTGGACGGCAAGATTTCCCGAAACGACAGCGTAAGAGTAGTCCGCGACGGAATTATTATCGCCGACGACAAGATGTCGAGCCTTAAACGCTTCAAGGACAACGTCCGCGAGGTTGCGGCGGGCTATGAATGCGGAATCACCCTTGAAAAGTTCAACGACTTCAAGGAGGGCGACGTTTTCGAGGGCTATATCATGAGCGAGGAGCAAAGATAACGGCCTGCGCGTTTATCCGGCTGCAGAACCGGCGTTTGGGCGGCTCGCGGGCGCGGGGACGGAGCTCGCTTCGTCGGCCCACCCGCCCGCCCTCCCCACCCCTTGCAAACCTTCCCCACTCCGTCCCCGCGCCCTAAGAAAGCTTGGGATTAAACTCCCCCGGCAGGCGCGGCGGAAAAAGCGGGCGGGGAGCGGGAAATGGGGGTGGGCGGGAGGGTGGGCGCAGGGGGCAGCTTTTTCCGCCGCGCCGGGCTGATGCGCGCGGGCTCGGACAACCCTCCCGACAATTTACCGAAAGAGGTAATTTTATGCAAGACTTTAAATCCGCGCGAATGGCGTCGGATATACAGAGAATCGTCGGCGGAAAGCTCCGCGACCTCAAGGACCCGCGAATCGACGCGGAAAAAATGACCGTAGTAAGGGTGGAAGTCACCCGCGACCGCTCGGTTGCGAAAATTTACGTTTCCCACCTCGGAGGGCTATCCTCCGCAAAGGAGGCCGTAAAGGGACTTGAAAGCGCGTCGGGGCTTTTGCGGCACGAAATCGTCGCCGTTCTTGGAATCAGAAAGGCCCCGGAGCTTCGGTTCATTCCCGACGACTCCGCCGAATATTCGGCTCATATCTCAAAAATGCTTAAAGACTTAAATATTCCCCAAGAGAGCGAGGAATCAAAGTGACGGCTGAAATGCTTCGGCGGCTTGCCGAAATTCTTGAAAAAATCGACAACGTCACCGTCCTGACCCACATGCACCCCGACGGCGACACCATCGGCGCGGGGTTCGCGCTGACATACTGGTTAAGAAGCGTCGGAAAAAAGGCGAACGTCAAAAATTCCGAGGGCTTCCCGAAAAAATTTTCTTTCCTCTATGAGGATTACAAGGACATGGATTTCGAGGAAAAGGCCGTCGTTTCGGTCGATATTGCAGATACGAACCTTCTGGGCTCGCCGCTCGACGAATATGCGGAAAAAGTCGACGTCTGCATCGACCACCACAAGTCCAACCGCGAGTTCGCCCGCCAGAGCTTCGTCGACGGCGACAGCTGCGCGACCTGCCTGATAATCTACGAGCTTTTAAGAAATATCGGCGCAAAGATCAATCCGCTTATCGCCGACTGCCTCTATACCGGAATCGCGACCGACACCGGCTGCTTTATGTTCGAGAACACATCGCCGGAGGCCCACCGCGCGGCGGCCAATTTAATCGGCCTCGGCGCGAGAGCGGCATATATCAACCGCGAGATGTTCCAGATTAAGTCGCGGGGAAGAATCCTCGCCGAGCAGGAGATAATCGGCTCGATGAAGTTTGAACACGACGGCGAAATCGCCGTTATAACCATCACGAACGAGCAGATTGACCGCTTCGGCTTCGACCGCGCCGACCTCGACGGCTTCGCTGGGATACCCCTTTCCGTCGAAGGCGTAAGAATCGGAATCACCCTAAAGCAGCAGGCCGAGGACCCCGGAACGTACAAGGTTTCGGTGAGAACCGTCGATACCGACGCTTCGGCGATTGCCGGAAGGCTCGGCGGAGGCGGTCACAACCGCGCCGCCGGTTGCAGCGTCGAAAAACCCGCCGACGAGGCATATAAAACCGTCGTCGCAATCGCAGAGGAATATCTGTGAGCGGGATAATTCTCGTAGACAAGCCCGCCGGCTGGACGTCGTTCGACGTATGCGCGAAAATCCGCGGAATCACGAGGATAAAGCGCGTCGGCCACTCCGGCACCCTCGACCCGATGGCGACGGGGGTTCTTCCCGTCTTTCTCGGGAGGGCGACCGGGGCGATAGACCTTCTTCCCGACGGCGAAAAACGCTATGAGGCGAGGTTCAGGCTCGGCTTTTCGACCGACACTCAGGACATAACCGGCGAAATCCTCGAAAAAAGCGGAAAAACCGCCCGCCGGAGCGATATTGAGGCCGCGCTTTCCGGCTTTGTCGGGAAGATAAGCCAGCTCCCGCCGATGTATTCGGCGGTGAGGGTAAACGGCAGGCGGCTTTACGACCTCGCGAGGCGGGGAGAAGAAGTCGAGCGCGCACCCCGCGAAATCGAGATATATTCAATAAAGCTGACTGATTTTTCTGAGGATGAGCAGTCGGGCGGGCTGTCGGTTTCCTGCTCTAAGGGGACATATATCCGCACCCTTATCGACGATCTCGGCCGCCGCATCGGGACCCTCGGGACGATGACGGAGCTTCGGCGGACCTATTCGCAGGGGTTTGAAATTTCCCGGTGCCGTTCGGTTGATGAAATAGCCGCCGCCGAAGACCCGATGTCGCTCGCCGTTCCGGTTGAAAGCTGCTTTGAGGGCTTCGGGCGGATAGATTTGTCGGCCGCGCAGGAAAAAATGTTCCGAAACGGCGTTAGGCTCGACCCCCGAAGAGTTAAAATTTCAGGCAAAAGCGAGCTCT
The DNA here is from genome assembly GCA_947588775.1 of uncultured Clostridia bacterium. GTDB lineage: Bacteria > Bacillota > Clostridia > Oscillospirales > Ruminococcaceae > Faeciplasma. The sequence continues at coordinate 13,915 of CANPZQ010000011.1, read as the reverse complement.
ATCGGGTTTACGGCTCGGAATTTTTGGGGCTTGCGGAAATCGTCGACGGCGAACTAAGGCTGAAAAAGAGCTTCTGGGAGATATAATATGACGGTAAATCTGCTTTTGGGGCTTTTCGACGGCCTCCACCGGGGGCATATGAGCGCGGTTTCGGAGCTTCTGAAGGCCGACGGAAAAAAGCTTGTTTTCACATTTAATTCCGAGGGCTTTTCCCCAAAGGGGAAGCGCGGGCTTTTAATGACCGACCGAAAAAAGCGCGAGGCACTTATAAAGGCCGGCGCGGACGGCGTTATTTCCCGGGATTTTTCGGAGCTTTGCGGGCTTACGCCCAAAGAATTTGTCGACAGCATAATAGATAAAGAAATACATGCCGAAAGGGTGTTCTGCGGGGAAAATTTCCGCTTCGGAAGGGACGCTTCGGCGGGTGCTAAAGAGCTCGGGGCTCTTTGCCGCGAAAAGGGAATAGAGGTTTCAATCGTGCCGCTTTTATACGACGGCGGCGAACCCATCAGCACCACGAGAATTCGCGGGCTTATCGAGCGGGGCGAAACCCTTGAGGCCGGGAGGCTTTTGGGATACGCCTACGGCTTCGAGGGGGAAATCCTCCACGGCTCGCAAATCGGCAGGAAGATGGGAATCCGAACCCTGAATATCGCCTACGACCGGCGGCTTGTGCTCCCGAAAAAGGGGGTATATATGAGCCGGACGGAGATTGACGGAAAGAGCTTTTGGGGGATAACGAACGTCGGCGACCGGCCGACAGTCCACTCGGACGGGGAAACGGTTATCGAAACCCACCTTATAGACTTCGACGGCGAGGTTTACGGCGATTGCGCAAGGGTCGGGCTCGGGAAATTTTTAAGGGAAGAAAGGCGATTCGGTTCTCTCGACGAGCTTCGGGAAACCGTTGAGCGTGACATAAAAACTGTAAAGGAGTTAATAAACCATGAGTGAAGTGAGAACGAGGTTCGCGCCCTCCCCGACGGGTTATCTCCATGTCGGAGGGCTTCGCACCGCGCTGTTTACCTACTGCATCGCCAAAAAGGCGGGCGGAAAATTTATCCTCAGAATCGAGGACACGGACCGTGAACGCTACGTTGAGGGCGCGAACGAGGTAATCTACAGCTCTCTTAGGGCAGTCGGCCTTAACTGGGACGAAGGCCCCGACGTCGGCGGCAACTACGGGCCGTATATCCAGACCGAGCGGCGCGAAATCTATAAGGAATACGCCGAAAAGCTCGTCGAGCTCGGCGGGGCGTACTACTGCTTCTGCGACAAGGAGCGTTTGCAGGAGCTCAAAGCCGTCCAGGAGGCCTCCGGCGTGAACCCGATGTACGACCGCCACTGCCGCCGTCTTTCCAAAGAGGAAATCGAGGAAAAGCTTAAGGCCGGGGTGCCTTATGTAATCCGCCAGGCGATTCCCGAAACCGGGACTACCACCTTCCACGACGTTCTCTACGGCGACATCACGGTTGAAAACTCCACTCTCGACGACCAGATTCTTCTTAAAACAGACGGGCTTCCGACATATAACTTCGCAAACGTAATCGACGACCACCTTATGAAGATTACCCACGTCGTAAGGGGGAACGAGTACCTTGCCTCCGCGCCGAAATACACGCTTTTATATGAGGCGTTCGGCTGGGAGGAGCCCGTTTATATCCACGTCGAGCACATTATGCGCGACAAGCAGCACAAGCTCTCCAAGCGCGACGGCGACGCCTCCTACGACGACCTCATCTCTAAAGGATACCTCAGCGACGCGATTGTGAACTACATCGCGCTTCTGGGCTGGTCGCCGAAGGGCGAGCGGGAGATTTTCTCGCTCCCGGAGCTCGTCGAGGAATTCGACATCTCGGGGCTCTCAAAGTCGCCCGCCATCTTCGACCCGCTGAAGCTTCGGGCCATCAACGGCGAGTATATCCGCGCGCTCAGCGAGGACGAATTTGCGAAGGTCGCCGAGCCCTATATCAGAAAAACCTGCAAGGGCGACTTCGACGTCAAAAAAATCGCGACGCTTCTCCAGCCCCGAACCGAGGTTCTGACCGACATTCCGGAGCAGGTGGACTTCTTCGACGAGATGCCCGACTACGATTTGTCGCTCTATGAGAACAAAAAGATGAAAACCAACCGCGAAACCTCGCTTGAGGTTTTGGAGAAGGTTCTTCCGGTGCTTGAAAATATTACGGAATGGAATTTTGACGGAATTCATGACGCTCTGTTTAATTTAATCGCCGAAATGGGGGTAAAAAACGGCTATCTTCTCTGGCCTGTTCGGGTAGCGATTACCGGAAAGCAGTTCACCCCCGGCGGAGCCATCGAGGCCGCGGACATCATCGGCAAAGAGGAAACGCTTAAGCGCATGAAACGCTCTATAGCCATGCTTAAGGCATAGCGGGGAGGCGGCAGGCAATGATTGAAGTAAAAAATCTTGTTAAAACCTACGGCGACAAGCGTGCCGTCGCGGGGATAAGCTTTCGGGCGAACGACGGCGAAATCCTCGGATTTTTGGGGCCGAACGGCGCGGGAAAGTCGACGACGATGAATATCCTTACCGGCTATCTCTCATCGACCTCGGGCGAGGCCTACATCAACGGCCACGACATTTTGGAGGACCCGATTGCCGCGAAGAAGGAAATCGGCTATCTTCCGGAATTTCCGCCGCTTTACCTCGATATGACGGTAAAGGAATACCTCCGGTTCGTCTACGAGCTCCGCGGGTGCAGGCTTCCGAGAAACACCCATTTAAAGGAAATCTGCGAGCTTGTAAAAATCGACAACGTCTACAACCGCCGCATAAATAACCTCTCGAAGGGCTATAAACAGCGCGTAGGGCTCGCTCAGGCACTTGTCGGAAACCCGAACGTCCTTATTTTGGACGAACCGACGGTCGGCCTCGACCCGAAGCAGATTATCGAAATCCGCACGCTTATTAAAAAGCTCGGCAAAAACCATACGGTTATTCTTTCTTCGCATATTCTCTCGGAGGTTCAGGCGGTTTGCGACAGAATCGTCGTCATCAATCAGGGAAAAATTGTCGCCGACGACACCGCCGACAACCTCTCGCGGGAGCTCACCGCCGACCACAAGCTTATTGCGAGAATAGACGGCCCGAAGGACGAGGTTATAAAGCTTGTGGAAACGATTCCCGGGGTCGTGTCGGTCGTCGCCGACATGCAGCGCGAAAAGGGCGTCTGGGAATACAACATCGAGGCGGTCGAGGGAACCGACATACGCCGCGAGCTCAACCGCAGGCTTATGTCCCGGAACTGGTATATTCTCGGGCTTCGCTCGAGCGAGCTTTCCTTGGAGGATATATTCCTGAAGCTCACGATGGGCGAAAGCGTTACGGAATTTTTGGCCGGCAAGGCGGACGACCTTGCCGAACACTATGAGGAGGCGGACAAAAAATGAGTGCGATTTTAAAGCGTGAAACGCGGGCATACTTCGACTCGCTTATCGGCTATATCTTCCTGACCGCCTTTTTCGCGGGTTCGGGGGTTCTCTTCGGGGTGACGAGCCTTCAGTACGGCTCCACCGACATGGGCGGAATGTATTCCGGGCTGTTCTTTATACTTTTGGTGCTTATACCGATTCTTACGATGCGTACCCTCTCCGAGGAAAAGCGTCAAAAGACCGACCAGCTTCTTCTCACCGCGCCGATAAGCCTCTCCGCGCTTGTAATCGGGAAGTTTTTAGCCGCGATGATAATCTATTCGATGGGCGTGGCGATGACGCTTGTATACGCGGTAGTCGTATCGTTCTACGGCGCGGTTTCGTGGCTTACGGTTTTGGGGAACGTCGTCGGATTGCTGCTCTTGGGGGCCGCGTATATCGCGGTCGGAATGCTGATTTCGTCGCTGACCGAAAACCAGGTAATCGCCGCGATAGGCGGCTTCGCCTGCATGGTCGCGCTCTATCTTATAAGCTCAATCGCCGCGATAATCCCGGTTCGTTGGATAGCGAGAATATTCTCGGAGCTGTCCTTTTCCGACCGCTACAGCCCCTTCACCTACGGCGTTTTCGACTTCTCGAACGTTTTGTTTTTCATAAGCGCGACGGTGATATTCCTGTTTCTGACGGTGCGCGTCTTAGAACGCCGCAGATGGTCGTAAAGGGGGCGGAAGCATGAAACTAACCGAAAAATTAAAGGGAAAAATCAACAAACGCCGCCTCAAATACGGCTCCTTCGCGACCGCGCTCACGGTATTCGTAATTGCGGCGATAGTAATGGTAAATATCGTCGCGACGATGCTCTTCGACCGCTTCCCGATTACCCTCGACCTTACCTCCGGCTCGATTTATACTATAAGCGACGAAACCGCCGGCTATATCGAGAGCCTTGAAACGCCGGTGTCGATAACGGTTATGGCGACGGAGGAGGAATACCGCCAAATCAGCGAATTTACCTCGCAGACGGCGGAGCTTCTCAAAAACTATACCCAGCACAACGGCGGGATTACCGTAAGCTATATCGACAGGCTTTCAAACCCCGATTTTGTCGCTTCCTACGACATCGAGCTTAATTCCGGGGACATAATTGTAGAGCCCGCCGACGGGCTTCATGAAAGAGTCAAAATCGTTTCGCTCGTCGATATAATCGTCGTGCCGGACGACTATACCGCGACCCTTGCTCAGATGGCGCAGGTTTACGGCGCGCAGAGAACGCATCAGATGTTCAACGCCTACGGCTATATCCGCTCTTCGAGCGCGGAACAGGCAATCACGTCGGCGATTATGGCCGTTACCGACGCCAACCCCGTCACGGTTGCGGTTCTAAGCCGCGAGGGCGCGAACGAATCGGACGTTTCGGGGCTTACGACGCTTTTGGACCGCAACGGCTATCTTCTTACCGAGGTAAATATTTCCACGGAGGAGATTTCCGACGAGGTCGACCTCGCGATTATCCCCGCGCCGAAGGTAGACTATTCCGAAGCGGAGATAACGAAAATCGAGAACTGGCTCCAGGGCGGGGGAATGCTCGAAAAGGACCTTATCTATATCGCCTCGGTCGAGCAGACCGACACCCCGAACCTCGACGGACTGCTTTATAAGTACGGAATGACGGTGGAAAAGAAGATAATAAACGAACACGACGAAAACCGCTATATCCAGTACCCAGCCTATACCTATCAGGATATTGTCGCCGAAACCGAGGCTTATACCACAGACGTTACCAACCCCGGACTGCCGTTTGTCGTTCCGAACGCAAGGCCGATTACAACGCGCTTTGAAAACGTCGATTCGACATATTCCTGCGAGCCGGTTGTGGCGTCGTCGGCGTCGGCGTTTCTGGCGGATATGTCCCTGCCGGACGGCGCGGACTACGAAACCGCCGCCGAGAGAGGAAGCTTCAATTCCCTCGTTATCGGCAAGCAGAAAAAAATCAATCAGGACACCCACATTTCCACCTACACATATGTAATCGTATTCGGGTCGGATATGATGGTAAACTCCTACTTCACCCAGAACGCCTCTTTCAACAACGGCTATGTAATCATTTCGATGCTTAACGAAATAACCGGAAAGTCGGAGGGAATAACCATCACCCCGAAGATTGTCAACACGGGAACCTTTGACATCACCGAGGCTCAGCGCAGGGTGCTCACGCTGACGTTCGCGGTTATAATCCCCGTCGCGGTTCTCGCCGTCGGCACCTTTGTCTGGATAAGAAGGAGGCACAAATAATGTCCAAGCGGGTAAGAAACCTTCTTGTAATCGGACTCTTTATTTTAAGCATGGCGATAGTCCTTATGGTTCTTATTCTCACTCAGCCGAAGGAGGCCGAGGAAAGCGACGGCGAAGCTCAGTCGACTGCGACCGACCTTTTATCCTATAACCGCGACGGAATAGCGAAATTCACCGTTAAAAACGAGAACGGCGGCTATGAGGCGAGAAACGGGGTCGGGGGATTCGTAATCGACGAGATTTCGGATTTTCGCCAGAACTCCACCACCCTCGACGCGGCCGCGAACTGCATATCCAAGCTCACCACTCAGGCACTTGTCGAGGAGAACGCGCAGGACCTTGAAAAATACGGCCTTTCGGAGGATTCGCCCGAGGCGAGCGTAGACGTTGAGCTTCGCGACGGCGGGAGCTATACGGTTTATTACGGAATAGATTCGCCCGATACCAACGCGCGCTATATGAGGCTCGCGGATTCAAGGGACGTTTACACGGTGCTTTTAAACAGCTCGAATTATTTCTTCAACCGGGTTGAAGATTTTGTGAGCCTTGTCATCACCGACGAAATCGCCTCTAACAACACCGCGCCGACCCTCGACCATATGGTTATCACCCGAAAGGACCTCGACTACGACATAGAATTTGTCGACGACACCAAGAAATACTCGTCGGAGGAAATCACGATGGCTTCCTCGCAGGTAATGATTGAGCCGGTTTACGCATATCTTGACATAACGAACTCGAACGCAATCATGTACGGGCTTTGGGGGCTTACGGCGTATAACGTCGCATGCGTTCACCCGACGGAGGAGGACCTTCGCGAATACGGCCTCGACGACCCGTTCTGCACGGTGAACCTCGACGCGGAGCTTCAAAACTACCATCTCGACATCGGAAATGTCGCGCAGTACGTCCTTGACGACACGGGAGCCGAAACCGACGAGGCCGCGCTCTGGTACGCGATGTTCCGGGGGATTGACGCGGTATATATCGTCACCGCCGACGAGGTTCCTTACGCGACTTTCCAGCCAATCGGGATTATTTCGACCATGATGACGTCGAACTACATCTACTCGCTCGACTATATCGACATCAACTACAACGACGAAAAGGCGAGCCCGGCCGTTACGGCGCACTATCTCTTCGAGATGGATTCAAACGTCGCGGACAAGGAGATGACGACCGGAACGCTCGACGGCGAGCCGTTCGACCTTGAAACCTTCAAGATTCTCTACGAGTTTATGTTGAAATGCCCGATTGACGACCTCTGCTTTGAGGAGCCGGCGGAGGATTCAAAAATTTGCGAGATAGTATTTCACTGCACCGACGGCGACCAGGACACGCTGGAGTTTTACGATACCGGCGCGAACCGGGTGACGGTTAAGCTCAACGGGCATACGTCCTTCTCGCAGCCGAAGGGGTATCTGACGGTGCTTCTGAAGAATATCGAGATATTCAAGACGGGTGCTCCGGCGGACGATTTGCAGGAGGTTTGGTAAATTTGGTTTGGGTTTTGGGTGTGACCGGCGCGGGGACGGAGCTCGTTCCTGCGCCCGCCCACCCGCCCGCCCCCATTTCGCGGCTCCGACCGCTCCGTCCCCGCGCCTTTCTTGGGCGGGCAACGGGGAGTTTGGGAGGAGAACCGGGTTGAGGTATTGGGGCCTTTTTGTTGGGGCTTCTGGAGGATACCTTTATGGTTCTCCCGCCAAATGGTGTTAGAGGCACATTTGGGTGTCAGTGCCTTCTTTGTTGGGGGAACCAACGCCTACGACAGCGGAACAAAACTCTTTGAGGACGAGCGGTCGGTCATTTATGACCGCGAAGTCCGAAAAGCAAGTTTTGTCGCTGGCGTTGGTTCCCCCGCAGAAAACAGCCCGCCGGGCTGATTTTCTGGCTCCCCCTCCTGCGCTGGTTGGCGCATGAGAGATTTCGCGGCCTGCGGGCCGCGACAAGGGGCTCCGCCCCTTGACCCTGCAAGCCTCTTGAAAAAGGCTTGAGCGAAAACTTTTTAGTTTTCTGGAACGTTTTGAAAAATTGCGCTTGGCGCGGACAGTCTGGAGGAAATTACTATGGCTAATTACATCGAATACAAAGGAAAACGGCTCGTTAGATGCAAAAACGAGCTCTATTACGGGAGCATGGGCGACCCCGAGGTCGTGCTTATGCAGCTGAGCGGCAAAAACGAGGTCGGCGGAATCAACGTTTCGTCTAAGGTTCGCGTCTACAGAATGCTGACCGACCCGAGCGTGCCGCCTATGGAGCGCATAAAAAAATCCGCCGAAAAGCCCAACCTCTTCGAGGCACTCGACCTCGCCTATGACTGGATTGGCTTTAAGACTGATAAATAATAATACCGCCCGGGGAAGCTCTCCGGGCGGTAATTTTTGGATTTTACAGAGGGTATTTCACAAAAACCTGTTGAAAGTTTGGTTGAAAGCGTTGACAAAAGCCTCTGTTTCGGTTGACTTTTTCAAAATTTCAGGGGAGTTTTCAACAACTCGCGATTTTCGACAATATTCTTATACCCTCGGTTTATTTCGTTATGCGTGCTGAGGCATTGACATATCCTCATCAATCAGCCGAGTATAACCTCGACTTCGTGTTCGCTGCCTTCGGGGAAAGTCGGGAGAACGCTTCCCGAAACCCGGACGCCGTCGCAGACAATCGACTTAACGCCCTTTGAGATGTGTTCGGGGTTTTTGACGGATATATTGTACCTCGCGCCGCGGTAGAGCCTTGAGGCCCTGAAGCCGTCCCACTCCGACGGAATCGACGGGTCGAGCCTCAGGCCGTTCCAGTCGGGGACGATTCCGAGGATAAACTGCGAAATCGCGACGAAATTCCATGCGGCGGTGCCGGTGAGCCAGCTGTTTTTTGCCTCTCCGAAGCGTTCCGGCGGGGCTTCCTTGCCGGCGACCATCTGCGCGTAGACGTAAGGTTCGGTGCGGTGGATTTCGGAGATTTCCTCGCAGTAGGACGGCGCGATTTTCGACCAGTATTCAAACGCCCTGTCGCTGTGGCCGACGTGGGCTTCGGCGCAGATTATCCACGCGTTGTTGTGGCAGAAAATTCCCGCGTTTTCCTTGAAGCCCTGCGGATAGGAGGAAATTTCGCCGTATTCGACATAGTAGCGGGTATACGCCGGCCAGTGCAGCGCGAGCCCGCGCTCGCTGTTCAGGTATTTTCGGACGCTCTCTAAAGCCCTCAGATCCGCGCCCTGCTTCTTCCCGATTCCCGCAAGCACCGCAAAGCCCTGCGGCTCGATGAAAATCTTTCCCTCTTCGCATTCCGCGGAGCCGATTTTCCTCCCGAAGTCGTCATAGGCTCTTAAGAACCACTCGCCGTCGTAGCCGTCGCGCATGACGGCTTCTTCCATTTTTTTGACGGCGGCCCTTGCCTCAGCGGCTTCCGAATCCATTCCCTCGTGCTCGCAGATTGCGATAAATTCGGGGACGATATAGCAAAACATCGCGGCGACCATAACGCTTTCGGCGACCTTGCCGTCTTTAGATGTTGTAGTCTGGAAGCTTTCGCCCGATTCGGTCGAGAAGCAGTTGAGGTTGAGGCAGTCGTTCCAGTCGGCGCGCTGAATGAGCGGAAGGCCGTGGGGGCCCAAGTTCTCCGCGACGCGCCTGAAGCTCATATAGAGGTGGTGGGTCATAGATTTTGCAAGCGCGGGGTCGTTGTCGTAGGGGACGTTCTCGTGCAGGATTGTGTAGTCGCCGGTTTCTTTGATATATTTCGCGACGGCGAGAATCATCCAGAGCGGGTCGTCGGAGAAGTTTCCGCCGATTTCGCCGTTGCCCTTTTTAGTGAGCGGCTGATACTGGTGATAGCAGGTGCCGTCCGGCATCTGCGTTGAGGCGAGGTCGATAAGCCTCTCGCGGGCGCGGTCGGGAATCTGATGCATAAAGCCCAAAAGGTCCTGATTTGAATCCCTGAAGCCCATTCCCCGTCCTATTCCGCTCTCAAAATATGAGGCCGAGCGGGACATGTTGAACGTCACCATGCACTGGTACTGGTTCCAGATATTTACCATTCTGTCGACCTTTTCGTCCGGCGTTTCGACGGTAAAGCGTGAAAGCAGCTTTTCCCAGTATTCTTTCAATTCGACGAACGCCGCGTCGGCCTTTTCGGGGGTGCCGAAACGTTCAATAAGCGCGTGGGCGCGCTCCTTGCGGATAGTGCCGTCGGGGTTGAATTTTTCGTCGACCGGGTTTTCGACGTAGCCGAGAAGGAAAACAATATCCCGCTCCTCGCCGGGGTTAAGGGAGATTTCGAGGCGGTGGGAGGCTATCGGCGACCAGCCGTGGGCGACGGAGCAGCGGGACTTGTCCTCAAAGACCGCGTCGGGGCGGTCGAAGCCGCTATAGAGCCCCAAAAACGCCTCACGGTCGGTATCGAAGCCGGAAATTTCGTCGGAGCAGTGGTAGAAGGCGTAGTGGTTGCGCCGCTCGCGGTATTCGGTTTTGTGGTAAATCGTCGAGCCCTCGATTTCGACCTCGCCGGTGTTGAAGTTGCGCTGGAAGTTCGAGGAGTCGTCGTTTGCGTCCCAGAGGCACCACTCGATGAAGCTGAAAAGCGAAAACGCCTTGCGCTCGCCGGTGTTGTTTTTTAGGCTTACCCTGTGGATTTCGCAGTCGCCGCCGACGGGGACGAAGAAGGATATTTTCGCCGAGAGGCCGCCTCTTTCGCCCGAAATCACGGTATAGCCCATTCCGTGGCGGCAGGAGTAGCTCTCAAGCTCGTTTTTAACGGGAGCCCACCCCGGACACCATACCGAGCCGCCGTCGTTTATGTAGAAGCAGCGTCCGCCCGTGTCGACGGGAACGCTGTTATAGCGGTAGCGGGTGATTCTGCGAAGCCTTGCGTCGCGGTAGAAGCAGTATCCGCCCGCGGTATTTGAAATAAGCCCGAAGAAGCCGTCGGAGCCGAGGTAATTTATCCACGGGTATGGGGTTTTTGGGGTTTCGATGACGTATTCCTTATTTTTGTCGTCAAAGCGGCCGAATTTCATGGTAAATCCTCCTAAAAAAAATAAAATAGGCTTTTCCGGATATATTATACTACATCCTTGACCTATTGTAAATAAAAATTTTTCAAATTTTCCGAAGGTGAATAAAGCGGCGGCAGGGCGGCAAAACTATAGTCGACCGATTTAAAATCGGGCAAAAAACAGATTTTAGCTGACCCGCCGGAGCCGCCGGGCTTTCGGACGGGAACCTGATGAAAGGACGGTCAAAAAGCATGAAAATTCTGGATAGAATCGCGCTGTTTCTCCTTATTGTGGGCGGCGTGAACTGGGGCCTTGTCGGAATCTTTAAGTTCGACCTTGTCGCCTATCTGTTCGGCGGCTCCGCGGGGCTGATTTCAAGGGTTATATATACGCTCGTGTCGCTCTGCGCGATATGGTGCGTATCTCTTTACTTCAGAAACTCGCAGCTGACGGAGGAGTAAATAAAAAGGGAGAGGCCGAAAAAGCCTCTCCTTTTTTTCGATTTAATCACCCTTTTGCGTCATACCAGCTTTTTCCGGCGTTTACGTCGGCAATAAGCGGAACCTTAAGCTCAACCGCGTTTTTCATCTCCTCCTCGAGGATTTTCGCGGCGGCGTCGCGGCATTCCTCCGAAGCCTCTACAATCAGTTCGTCATGAACCTGTAAAATAAGCCTCGCGTCGAGCTTTTCCTCCTTTAGGCGGCGGTAAACCTTTATCATCGCTATTTTGATGATGTCGGCGGCGGTCCCCTGAATCGGCGCGTTCATCGCGGCCCGCTTGCCGAAATTCTGGAGATTGCGGTTTGACGAAGAGAGCTCCGGCAAATATCTCCGCCTCCCGAACAGTGTCGTTACATAGCCGTCCTCCTCGGCCTTCGCGACGGTTTCCTTCATAAACCTGTCGATGCCGGGATAGGTGCCGAGGTAGTTTTTGATATATCTGTCCGCGTCGGCGACGGAGCAGTTGATGTCCTTTGAAAGGCTGAACGCGCCTATTCCGTAGATAATTCCGAAGTTTACGGCCTTTGCCGCGCGGCGCATGTCGGAATCGACGAATTCTTCCGGAACGCCGAATACCTGAGAGGCGGTGCGGGTGTGAATATCCGTTCCCGACAAAAACGCCGAGCACATCGCCTCGTCGCCGCTCATCGACGCCAAAACCCTGAGCTCAATCTGGCTGTAGTCCGCGTCGAGCAAGACTTTGCCGTCGGCGGCGATGAAAAATTTCCGCATATTACGGCCGAGCTCCTTTCGGACGGGAATATTCTGCATATTCGGGTTGGAGGAGGAAATACGGCCGGTGCGGGTTTCGGTCTGGCGGAATTCGGAATGGACCCTGCCGTCGGGCGAAACCTCCTCCAAAAGGCCGTCGACATAGGTGGAAAGGAGCTTTGTAAGGGTGCGGTAGTCTAAAACGTCCTGGGCGATAGGGTGAATCGGGACGAGGCGTTCGAGGACGTCCGCGCTTGTCGAGAGGCCGCGGTGGTTCTTTTTCCCGCTCGGAAGCCCGAGCTCGCCGAAAAGCACCTCGCCGAGCTGTTTGGAAGAATTTATGTTGAATTCGCGCCCGGCGGAATAGTAAATCCGCTGTTCGAGGGCATGAATGTCCTCCTTTAAGCCGTCGCCGAAGGAGCGTATTCCGTCGGAATCGGCGCGAACGCCCAAAACCTCCATCGAAGCGAGAACCTCGCAGAGGGGCTGCTCAATGTCGTAAAGAAGCGAGGACATTCCGCCGGTTTCTACCTTTTCGCGCAACGCTTTTGCAAGGGCGGGGAGCGAGATTATGTCGGCGCGTTCGGGGTCGCGGCTGTAGGGGACGTCGTTTGAGGCGCAGAGGTTCGCGACGGTGTAGTCGGTCGCCTGGGAGTTAAGAAGATAACCCGCGAGGTCGCAGATAAAACCGAGGCCGCGAAGCTCCCTGTTATTTGAACAGCAGAGCTTATACGCCTGTTTTGCCGAAAAGGCGGATTTTTCGCCGTCGAGGGAGAAATATTCAAGAATAAGGGCTGGGTTGTCGGAGAAATAGATTTTGTTTTCGGAGATAACGTCGAGGCGCGCGCCGTCGTAGATAAACGCGCTTTTCGCGCCGTCGAGGGATTTAAGTGCTTCGCCGTCGAGGGGGCGGGAAACGACTGACGAATCGGCGGCGGGGGAAAGCTCGGGCTCCGGCGGGGCCGTCGGCGCGGCAATGCCGAGGCGGTCCATCATTCTGAACATATCGAGCTCGCTGAGGAGCTGCGCCGCGCGGCGTTCGTCCGGCTCCCCGGGGAGGTATTCGTGGCGTTCGGCGGGAATCGGGGCGTTTGAAACTATAGTAGCGAGCCACTTGCTCTCAAGCGCGGAGGAATGGCCCTCCAAAAGCCTGTCGCGGGCGCGGCCCTTGAGATTTGCCTCGTCGAGGTGCTCATAGAGGTTCTCGACGGTGCCGAACTGCGCGATTAAACCCTTCGCGGTAACGGGTCCGACGCCCGGAACGCCGGGAATGTTGTCGGAGTTATCCCCTTGAAGAGCTTTAATATCAATCAGGTTAATCGGCTCCACGCCGTATTCCTCAAAAAAGCGGTCGCGGTCGTAGGTAACGGTTTCTCGGTTTGTCGCGAGAAGCACGCGGACGTTCCCGCCGACGAGCTGTAAAATATCGCGGTCGCCGGAGAGAAGATATACCTCGTCGTCGCCCTCCGAAAAGAGCTTTGCGACGGAGCCGAGAATGTCGTCCGCCTCAAAACCGGGGCATTCGATGATGTTTATGCCGAGCGCGGCGAGGATTTCCTTCATCTTCGGAAGCTGCTTCGCGAGGTCGTCGGGCATCGGCTTGCGGGTAGCCTTGTAGTAGTCGTAGGCTTTATGCCGGAAGGTCGGCTCGCGGCGGTCGAACGCAACGGCTACGCCGTCCGGCTTCAGGCGGTCGGCCTCCCGCAGACAGATATTCAGAAAGCCGGTTATGGCATTCGTGGGGAAGCCCTTTGACGACGTTAAAAGCTTTATGCCGTAATAGGCGCGGTTTAAGATGGAGTTGCCGTCGATGACAAGAATACGCAAAATAAAGCACCTCTTTCAGTTTGTTGATTACAGTATAGCACATTTTTCGGGGTTTTTAAAGGGGCGGCGGGGAATTTTCGGAGGATTTTTTTGAAAGGGGTTTGCAATGGGGCGGGGAGTGTGGTATAATTGGGGGGAATGGGGCGGATTTTTGATGGGAGGAGCGGCGGAGAAAGCGGGGGGATAGTGCGAAAT